>CAIMEA010000080.1 GCA_903839845.1 uncultured Hyphomicrobiales bacterium | reverse complement strand
TCTCGCCACCGACCTGATCGCACTCGGCGATGCCTTCGTCGTCGTCGTGGTCGGCGGCATGGGCTCGATCCCGGGCGCTTATCTCGCCGCGGTCATCATCGCCGAAGTGAAAGCTTTGTGCGTCGGCATCGGCGTGGTCGAATTCGGCTTCGTCACCATCAACTTTTCAAAATTCACACTGGTCGCCGAATTCCTGGTGATGGCGGTGGTGCTGATCGCGCGCCCCTACGGCCTGCTCGGCAAGGCGCAGGGCTCGGTGCGTTCGATCGCCGAGCCGGAAGAACCGATCCGCCCGGCGACGCCGTTGCTGAAAGGCTTCGGCGTCGCCGTGCTCGCGCTGCTGCTCTGCTTGCCGCTTCTAGCGCAAGGTTCGCCTTATCTGCTGGTGCTCGGCATCGACGTGTTGATTGCAATCATCTTCGCCGCCTCGCTGCATTTCATCATGGGGCCGGGCGGCATGCATTCGTTCGGCCACGCGGCTTATTTCGGCTTGGGTGCTTACGGCGCTGCGCTCCTGGTGAAATGGCTCGGCCTGCCGTTCGGCGCAGCGCTTGTTGCCGCACCCTTGCTGGCGCTGGCCGGTGCGCTACTGTTCGGCTGGTTCGCCGTACGGCTGTCCGGCGTCTATCTCGCCATGCTGACATTGGCTTTCGCGCAGATCGTATGGGCTGCTGTATTTCAATGGGAGGGGTTTACCGGCGGGAGTAACGGCGTCATCGGCGTCTGGCCGCCGCCGCCTTTCGACAGATCGTGGGTTTATTTCCTGCTCACGCTGGTCCTCGCGGCCGCCGCCGTGCTGGTGCTGCGCCGTTTCCTGTTCGCGCCGTTCGGCTACGCCATGCGCGCCGGCCGCGACTCGCCGCTGCGTGCCGAGGCCATCGGCATCGACGTCAAGCGCATCCACTGGCTCGGCTTCGCCATCGCCGGTCTTGTCTGCGGCGTCGCCGGCGGGCTGTTTGCTTTCGCCAAGGGCTCGATCTCGCCGGAGACCATCCACATCAACCGCTCGATCGACGGGCTGGTGATGGTGCTGCTCGGCGGCGTGCAGACCTTGACCGGACCGATCGTCGGCGCGTCGGTGTTCGCCATTTTGCAGGACACGGTGATGCGGCAGACCGAATACTGGCGCGCACTGATGGGCGCGATCATTCTCGTGCTGGTATTGGCCTTCCCGCAAGGCATCGTCGGCGCCATCGCCGCGTTGTGGCGCAAGCTCGGAGGCCGCGCATGAGCGTCTCTGAGCCAAGTATTCTGGAGCTGCGCGGTCTCACGAAGTCCTTCGGCGGCGTGCATGCCGTGCGCGATGTCAGCCTCAAAATCGGCAAGGGCGAATTCCTCGCCATGATAGGGCCGAACGGCGCCGGCAAGTCGACCTGCTTCAACATGATCAACGGCCAGCTTGAGCCCGACAGCGGCGAAATTCTCTGCGAAGGCAAGAATATCGCTGGCTTCGCGCCGCGCGATATCTGGCGCCTCGGCGTCGGCCGCACCTTCCAGGTCGCCGCCACCTTCTGCTCGATGACGGTGATCGAGAATGTGCAGACGGCTTTGATCTCGCATGCGCGCGAAAGCTATCGACTCTGGCGTCCGGCGGCGTCGCGCCATCGCGCCCGCGCGCTTAACCTGCTGGCCCAGGTCAACATGCAGGATGCCGCCGACCGGCCGAGCCGCGAGCTTGCCTATGGCGACGTCAAGCGCGTCGAACTGGCCATCGCGCTGGCCAACGACCCGAAATTGCTGCTGATGGACGAGCCGACCGCCGGCATGGGCGCCGGCGAACGGCACGGCCTGATCGACTTGGTCAAACGCCTTGTGGTCGAGCGCGGCATTTCGGTTTTGTTCACCGAGCACTCGATGGATGTCGTCTTTGCCTTCGCCGACCGCATTGTCGTCCTCGCACGCGGTCGGCTGATCGCCGATGGCGACGCGGCATCGATCCGCGACAATGAACAGGTGCGCGATGTCTACTTCGGCACCGGCAAGACCTTCGCGGGGGCGCCCGCGTGAACGATATCATGCTCAAGGTCGACGCTTTAAGCGCCTGGTACGGCGCCGCCCGTATTCTCTACGATCTCTCGTTCGATGTCGGGCGTGGCGAGGTGGTGGCGCTGATGGGCCGCAACGGCGCCGGCAAATCGACGACGATGAAGGCGATCATGGGTCTGATCGCGCAGCGCCAGGGCACGGTCACATTTAACGGCGAGGATATTTCGCGCCTTGAGCCTTATCAGATTGCGCGGCGCGGCCTCGGCTTCACGCCGGAAGACCGCCGCATTTTCTCCGATCTGACGGTGATGGAAAATCTCGATATCGGCCGCCAGCCGCCGCGCGCCTTTCCCGACGGCGCGGCTGCGCCGTTGTGGACGCCGGAGCGGCTGTTCGCGCTGTTTCCCAACCTCGCCGAAATGCAGGATCGCCCCGGCGGCCGCATGAGCGGCGGCGAACAGCAGATGCTCACCGTCGCCCGCACACTGATGGGAAATCCGCTGCTGGTGCTGCTCGACGAGCCCTCGGAAGGCGTGGCGCCTTTGATCGTCGAGCAAATGGCCAACACCATTATCGAACTGAAAAAGGAAGGCCTGTCGATCCTGCTGTCCGAACAGAACATCCATTTCGCGCAACTGGTGTCGGACCGGGTCTATGTGCTGGAAAAGGGCCAGATCCAGTGGCAGGGCACGATGGCGCAATTGTCGGGCAGTCCCGACATTCAGCGGACTTATTTGACGGTCTGAGGATTTGGGCGGGTGGGGGCTTTCGCCCATTCGCATTCCCGGTCATGATTTGGCAACTGGAAGAGGTCAGGAATGCCGCGCGATAAATTGAAGGTCATTACGCCGCCAGCCGAGCCGGCGACCGGTTACGTGCTCGACGCGCAGGCCGGTTTCCTGATGCGGGTCGCCATGCAGCGGCACACCTCGATTTTCATGTCGCGCATGATCGAGGGCCTGACGCAGACGCAATTCGCCGCGCTCGCAAAATTGTATGAAGTCGGGCCCTGTTCGCAGAACCATCTCGGCCGGCTGATCTATCTCGACGCCGCCACCATCAAGGGCGTGGTCGATCGCCTCAGCATACGCGGCTTTGTTACCGCGCTCGCCGACCCGACCGACCGCCGCCGCCGCGCGGTGGCGCTGACCGAGCGTGGCCGCGAGGTGACCAAGGCGGCGATGGTGGTGGCCGCCGAGATCACCGCGGCGACGCTTGCCCCGCTCAGCGAGCAGGAACGGCTCGTGGTGTGCGAGTTGATGAAGAAGCTGAGTTAAGAGGTCGGGCGGAACACTCGGTGCGCTCCCTCTCCCCGGTGGGGAGAGGGCTGGGGTGAGGGGGCTAGCTCCCTCGTTGGACCCTAACCCATCACCCGGCGCACTTCATGCGCCGACCTCTCCCATAGGGAGAGGTGAAGAAGAACTAGTACCCGTAAAGCTGCGCCGGATTGTCGGCCAATATCCTGGTGCGCGTTGTCTCATCCGGCACCCAGTCGAGCAGCATGTCGAGCATCCAGGCGTCCTGCGGCGTGCGTTCCGCCGCGTTCGGATGCGGCCAGTTGCTCGCCCACAGGCCGCGCTCGGGCGCATGCTTGGCCAGAATTTTGGCCAGCTTGCCGACGTCGTCATAGAACGGCGGGCCGATCTTCGACGTCTCGTACGGCGCCGCCAGTTTGTACCAGACCTTGCCGGTGTCGATCAGGCGCAGCAGCGCGGTAAAGCCGGCGTGGTCCGGCTCGACCGGTTCGAGAAATTTGCCGACGTGATCGATGGTGACGGTGGTCGGCAGCCGCTTCAGCAGCGCTTCGAAGTCGGCGAGTTGGCGGCCGTCGGTCTGGAAATTCACCGTCCAGCCGAACGGTGCGACGCGCGCCGCCATCGGCTCCATCAATTCGATCGGCAACGGCGCGCCGCCCAGCATGAAAAAACGGATGCCGCGCACGCCGAGCTTGTGCATCCGCTCCAGTTCTTCATCGCTGACGGTGTCGTCGAGGACGACAATGCCGCGCGCGCCCGGCCCGATCTGGCTCATGCTCTTGAGCAGCAGCGAATTATCCGTGCCATAGGCGGAAGCCTGCACCACGATGGTGCGCTCGATGCCGAGGTTCTTGCGCGCGGCGAGATATTGTTCGACTGACGCCGGCGGCGGCAGCACCCGGGCGGTCTTCGCCGTCGGGTAGCTGGCGTCGTAGACGTGCATATGACAGTCGCAGGAATTGCGCGGCGCCTTCAGCTTCGGCGCGCTTTGCTCGATCATGGTCGGTTCCATTATGCATCATAACGAGAGCCGCGGCCGGCCGGATCAGGGGCAGAGATAACCTGCGCCGCTCGGGTTCTTGAAGCAGCCGACCGATTCGGGCAACAGGTGCTTGGGCAGCCACAGCACGACCTCCGGAAAGAAAATGGCAAAAGCGATGGTCGCGAAGAAGACGATATAGATGGGCAGCGACGCGACCATGGCCTTGCCGAAGCGCACGTCGATGAATTTCGACGCCATCAATAGGCAAAGACCATAGGGCGGAGTAATCAGGCCGAAGGCCAATGTGACTATAATGACGACGCCCATGTGAACCGGATTGATATCGGCATTCACGGTCAGGTCGGTAATGATCGGCATGAAAATGATGATCGCCGGAATAGCGTCGATGAAATCGCCGACGATGACGAACAGCACCACCAGCAACAGCATGATCATGAAGGGATCGTTGCCGGCCGTCTGGGCGATCCATGCCGACACAACCGCAGGACCGCGCAGATAGGCCAGCATCCAGCCGAACATCGACGCAGCGCCGATGGTGATCAGCGGGATTGAGTAGAGCAAGCCGGTCATTGCCATGTCGCGCGGCAGATGGGCGATGTGCCGGATATTGAGAAACGGGATGGCGACAAAGACGATGTAGGCGACCGCGATGACGCCGGCCTCGGTCGGCGTGAATTGCCCGGTGAGAATGCCGCCCATGATGATGATGGGAATGACCAGCGGAATCGCGGCCTCGCGGCCGGCGGTCGTGAATTGGCGGAAGGTTGCGCGCTTGTGCTTGAGGCCGGCCGGCCCGAAAAAGTAGCTGTAGATCATCAGGCCGATGCCGACGAGCAGGCCCGGCACGACGCCGCCGAGGAACAACCCGCCGATCGAGACATTGCCGGTCGCGCCGTAAACCACCGCCATGATGCTCGGCGGAATGAGATTGGCCATGGTCGCGGCCGACGCGATCAAAGCGGCGGTGAAGGCCCGATCATAGCCCTCGCGATCCATCTCCGGGCCGACCGTGCGCGACAGCACCGCGACGTCGGCGGCCGATGAGCCGGAAATGCCGGCGAAGAACATGCTGAACAATGTCACCACCTGGGCGAGGCCGCCGCGGAAATGGCCGACCATGGTCTGCGACAGCCGGATCATGCGCACGGTGACATTCGCCGACGTCATAAGGTCGCCGACCAGCAGGAAGAACGGCACCGCGAGCAGGGCCTCGGTATCCATGCCGTTGAACAATTGGCCCATCATCGAGGCCAGGCTGACGGACGTGAAAGCGGCGACCACCAGCACCGAGCCGATCAGCGCGAAGGCGACCGGCACGCCCATATAGCCGAGGAACAGGAACAGAAAGCCCATCAGGAAGATTAGCGCTCCATTGGAGGTCACAGCACTTCCCTCCCGAGGCTTTCATGATGCGGTTCGCTTGTCGGCTCGGCAAAGCCGTTCTTCCAGCCATTGACCATCTGTTCGATCGTGAACAGCGAAACCAGAATTCCACACAGCGGGATGGCGGCGTAGAAGCTCGACATCGGCGTCATCGACGGCATCCGCAGACTCTTGAAGCCGTCGAGGAAGTTGAGGTAGCCGAAATAGATCATGCAAATGGCGACAGCGAGCACGACCAGCCTGTTGGAAATCTCGAAGAACAGGCGGCGATTGCCGGTCAGCGATTCCGCGAGCACGGCAAGATAAAGATGATCGTTGCGGCGGGTAGCGGCGCCGACACCGATGAAGATGCCGTAGATAAAGAAGGTCATCGTGGCTTCCTGGAGCCACAGCCAGGGATGTCCGATCGTGCGGGTGATGATGTCGCACATGACCAGCACGCAAAATCCGGTGATGGCGACGCCGCACAGGACCATCAAAATATGCTCAAGAAAATCGAGCGCCCGCCATTTCAGATGGCGCTGTTCCTGAAGGACGAGGCTGTAGGAGGCTTTCATGGCGTCTTCTGTTCCGGGTAGCCGACAGAGACTGAGATGAAACAAGGCGGGGAACGCCGGGCTCCCCGCCTTGCCTTAGCGCCGCCTATTTCACGTTACGGACCAGCGCGAGAACCTTCACCGCGTTCGGGCCGAGGTCCGAGGCCAGCTTGTCCTGGATCGGCTTGCTGATCGAGGCAAAGCCGCTCTTGTCGACGGTCTTGACGACCTTGACGCCGATCTTTTCCAGTTTCGCCAGCGCCTCGTGTTCGAGCTTGAAGGCCGCGGTCGGCTCGTTCTTGCTGACCTCGTCGGCGGCCGCCTGCACCCATTTCTTCTGCTCGTCGGACAGGCTCGACCAGACCTTATCGCTGACGAACAGCGCAGCGTTATTCGCTTCGTGTTCGGTGAGCGACAGGACTGGCGCGGGCTCGTAGTGCTTGTTGACGAGGTAGTTGTTGATGCCGTTCTCGGCCATGTCGACGACGCCGGTCTGCAGCGAGGTATAGACTTCGCCGAATGGCATGTGAACGACCTGGGCGCCATAGGCCGGGAAGGTGGTATCCTCGGTGACGGTCGCCTGCACGCGCATCTTGATGCCCTTCAGGTCGGCGACCTTCTCCACCGGCTTCTTGCCGTACATGTGGCGGAGGCCCTGCGAGCCTAAGCCCAGCATATGCGCGCCCTTCATCTTGGCGGCGTACAGTTCCTTCATCGCCGCGATCACGGCCGGGTCGCCGAGCACCTTGATGGCGTGCGCTTCGTCGCGGAAGATGAAGTGGATCGAGAACACGCCAGATTCCGGCTGCGCGGTCGAAGCGTTCGCGGTCGACAGCATGACGAAGTCGATGTCGCCGGTCTGTACCTTTTGCAGAGTCTGCGCTTCGGTGCCAAGCTGGGCGCCGGGATACTGATTGATCGAGAGAGTGCCCTTGCTCAGTTCCATCAGCTTCTTGTTGAACATCTCGGCGCCGACGCCATAGCCGCTGTTCTTCGGCTGGTCGTAGGCGAAGGAGAATGCGCGGCTTTGCGCGAACGCAGCTGTCGATGACATCGCCAGCGCGACGCCGAGCAGAATGCCGCGCGTAAGCGGCAGATACCGTGAAACGGACATTGAATTCCTCCCATTGTAATCGCCGTTGTTATCGGCTGATTTTTCGCAGGCCATTCAAGGGCCCCGTGGGCGTCATTATCGACGCGCCGGAGGCTGTCCACAAGGTGGCTATCTCAGAGGGGGCCGGGCCGCTCTTTCAGCAGCCGTGCGAGCCGTTGCGGCGTCACCGGCAGGTCGGCGACGGCGCCGGGCCGTTGCAGGGCATCGTCTATAGCCGACGCGATCGCTGCGCCCACCGGGTTGGCGCCGCCTTCGCCGGCGCCTTTCAGGCCCATCGGATTAAGCGGGCTCGGCGCATCCTCGGTGATGAGGATGGACATCGCCGGCACCTCACGCGCGGTCGGCATCAGATAATCGGCGAAGGTGACCGAGAGCGGCTCGCCATGGTCGTCATAGACGAACTCCTCGAGCAGCGCGCCGCCCAGCCCCTGCGCCAGCCCGCCGGCGATCTGGCTTTCCACCAGCCGCGGATTGACGGCTTTGCCGACATCGTAGCCTATGACATAGCGCTCGATCGCGACCGCGCCGGTCTCGCCATCGACCTTCACCGCCGCGATGTGGACGCCGTAAGGGTAAACCATATGCGAGGACAGAAAAGTGTCCTCAGCGGAAAGTTCGCCGGGCCGTGCCTGTGCCAGTTCGGCGAGCGTCATCGAGGCGCCCGAGCCGCTACGCCGGACGATCTCGCTGTTGATAATGTCGAGCGCCCCGGGCTCGGTCTGCATCAGTTCGGCGGCCAGCTTGAGCGCCCTGTCGCGCAATTTCACCGACGCCAGGCGGGTGGCTTCGCCGCACATCACGGTGACGCGCGAGGCAAAGGCGCCGGAGCCAGTGTCGATGCGGTCGGTCTGGCCGTGTATAACGTTGATATCGGTATAGTCGACCCCGAGCGCATCGGCGGCGATCTGCGCCATCGCCGTCTCGACGCCCTGACCGACTGAGGCGACGCCGGTGACGACTTCGATCTTGCCGTTGCTCTTTACATCGACGCGCACCGTATCGGACGGACCAAGCCCGCTTTTTTCGACGAACATGGCAACGCCGGCGCCGACCTTTTCGCCGGCCGCGCGGCGCTTCGTCAGACTCGCCTTCAATTCCGGCCAGCCGGCCGCTGCAAGCGTCTTGTCGAGCAGCAGCGCGTAGTCGCCGGAATCGTAGACAATATGCGTGCCGAGCGTGTCGAGATGCAAATCATAAGGCATCGCGCTTTTGCCGATCAGGTTGCGGCGGCGGATCTCGACGCCGTCGATGCCGACATGCGCGGCGATCGCATCCATCAACCGCTCGCGCACGAAGGTGGACTCATAGCGCCCCGGCGCGCGATAGGTGCCGCTCGGCGTCTTGTTGGTCAGGCGGATATGGCCGATGGCGCGATAGGCCGGCACGCGATAGGGCCCCGGCAGCATGGCTGCGGCCAGATCGGGCACGGTCGCCGCGTGCGTGCGCATATAGGCGCCGTTATCGTGAAAGAATTCGTTGTCGATCGCGAGGATGCGGCCGTTGGTATCGATGGCGGCGCGGACGTTATGTTGCTGCTGGCGCGAATGGTTGGCGGCGATCAGGTGCTCGCGGCGGTCCTCGATCCATTTGATGGGCTTCTTGAAGGCGAGAGCGGCGGCGCAGACCAGCACGTCTTCAGGATAGATTTCGCCGCGGATGCCGAAGCCGCCTCCAACATGGCCTTCATAGAGATGCATATTGTCGCGCGTGCGGCCGATCATTTGCGCGATGTGGTCGCGGTTCCACCACGGCACCTTGGCGGCGCCGTGCATTTCCAGAATATCGCGGCCTTCGTCGTAACGGGCGATGGCGCCACGCGTTTCCATCGGCACGCCGGAATGGCGGCCGGTCGACAGCGCGAGCGAAACGACCGCGTGCGCCGCCTTGAACGCCGCCTCGACGTCGCCATAACCTTTGCGGATCACGCTCGGCTCTGTGGCGTGCGTGCCGTCGAATGGGCCGGTTGCGCCGGAGGCATCGAGCACCGGCGTGAGAGGCTCGATATCCAGTTCGACCAGGTCTGCGGCGTCCTCGGCGACATATTGATCGGCCGCGAACACCACGACGACTGGCTCGCCGACATAGCGCACATAATCCTTTGCCAGCACGGTCTGGCGATAGGGTTCAAGCTCCTTCAGCCCGGTGAGGCGAAACGGGATCGGCGGGATGTGGGCGACATCTTTATGGGTCCACACCGCATGCACGCCGGGCCATGCCAGCGCGGCGCTGGCGTCGATGCCGCGAAGTTTTCCGTGCGCCACGGCTGAGCGCACCACGCGCATGGACCATTGGCCGGCAAACGATACATCGGCGGCAAAACGACCCTGGCCCAGCAATAGCGGCCGGTCTTCGAGACGGGCGACAGAACGGCCGACGATTTTTTGCTTTGCCTCAGACATTCCGGGCGTGGATCCCATCTCCGCTCATTCCCGCGTAGGCGGGAATCCAGCACTTGTTTCTCCTGAGTCCCCGCCTTCGCGGGGACGAGCGGGAAAAGCTACTTCCTCATCTCGTCCGCCGCCGCGCGCACGGCCTTGATGATGTTCTGATAACCGGTGCAACGGCACAGGTTCGACGACAGCACGTCGAGCAGATCGTCGTCGCTGATGTCGGGCTCGCGCTCGAGCACGCCGACCGCCAGCATCAGAAAGCCCGGCGTGCAAAAGCCGCATTGCAGGCCGTGATGATCCATGAAGGCCTGCTGCATGACGTGCAGCGTCTCGCCATCGGCGAGCCCTTCGACGGTGCGGATTTGTCTGCCTTCGGCCTGTACGGCGAACATCAGGCAGGACCGCACCGGCTCGCCATCGACGATCACGGTGCAGGCGCCGCAAATGCCGTGCTCGCAACCGATATGCGTGCCGGTCTGGCCGCAATCCTCGCGGATCGCATCGGCCAAAGTGCGCCGCGCTTCGACGGCGATGGCATGGTCGCGGCCGTTGATGGTGAGGGTGAGGGGGGATTTGTCGGTCATGCTGATTGCTTTGCAGTGGCCTCGCGTATCGCCGCGCGTATCCGCTGCGGCGTTGCCGGGATGGTGTCGATCTCGACGTTAAACGGCGTCAGCGCGTCGTTGATGGCGTTGAGCACGGCGGCCGGTGCGCCGATGGTGCCGCCTTCGCCTAGTCCCTTGGCCTTGGTGATCGACTGCGTTGACGGCGTTTCCATGTGATGCAGCTCGATAGGCGGCATTTCATGCGCGGTCGGCGGCATGTAGTCGGCAAGATTGGCGGTGAGAATGCCGCCCGCGTCGTCGTAGACGATCTCTTCCAGCAACGCATTGCCGATGCCCTGGGCGATGCCGCCATGCACCTGGCCGTCGGCGATCATCGGATTGATGATGCGGCCGGCGTCTTCCGCCACCAGATAGCGCTCGACCTTGACGAAGCCGGTCTCGGGATCGAGTTGAACGATCGCGATATGGCAGGCATTGGAAAAAGTGCCGGGCGGATCGTAAGTACCGCTCTCGGACAGGCCGGGCTCCAGCTCGCCCTTGAAGCGGTGCGTCTGCGTGTAGATTTCGCGCGCCATCGCGGCGACGGTCACGGAGCGGTCGGTGCCGGCGACCTTGGCGGCGCCGTCTTCGAGCACGATGTCGCTTTCCGCCGCTTCCAGCATATGCCCGGCGATCTTGATCAGCTTGGCGCGCACCTTGCGCGCCGCGATCAAGGTGGCGCCGCCGGAGATCACCAGCGAGCGGCTGGCGAAAGTGCCCCAGCCGTAAGGCGCGGTGTCGGTGTCGCCATGCACGATCTTGATGAGGTCGGGCGGAATGCCGAGTTCGTCGGCGATGATTTGCGCCAAAGTCGTGCGCAGGCCTTGGCCATGCGGCGAGGAGCCGATGCGCGCTTCGACGTAGCCGGACGGATCGACGCTGACATGTACCGTCTCCCAGCCCGGTGTAATCGCCATGCCGCGCGCGGCAAAGGCGGGGCTGCCATAGCCGGTGCGCTCGGAAAACGTCGCCAAGCCGATGCCAAGATAGCGGCCCTTGGCGCACGCTTCTTTCTGCCGCGCGCGGAACGCCGCCAGATCGATCGCATGTGCCGCCATTTCCAGCGTCGCTTTATAAGTCGCCTCGTCATAGATCAGCCCGGTCGCCGATGTATAAGGAAACTTGTCGATCAGGTTGCGGCGGCGAATATCGACCGGGTCGATCTTGAACGCTTTCGCCGCCTTGTCCATCAACCGTTCCAGCGTGAAGGTGATGATCGGCCGCGACACGCCGCGATAGGCGGCCATGGTGCAGGTATTGGTCAGCACGCCGCGCGCCAGGCATTGGTACTGCTGCACGTCGTAGGGCCCCGGCATTTCCGCCATCGCCATCAGCGGCTCGACGCCGCTGGTGGTCGGGAAGCAGGAATAGGCGCCGACATTGGACACGACATCGGCGCGCAGCGCGAGCAATTTGGCGTCCTTGTCGAACGCGCCTTCCAGCGTGACATATTGATCGCGCGCATGAAACGAGGCGATCAGGTTTTCGCGGCGGTCCTCGGTCCAGGCCACCGAACTTTTCAGTTTGCGCGCCAGCCAGACCAGCAGCACATATTCGGCGCACAACGACATCTTCTGGCCGAAGCCGCCACCGACATCGGGTGCGATCACGCGCAAATCGGATTCAGCGATGCCGAGGAGATCGGCGATGGCGGTGCGCATCAAATGCGGCATCTGCGTGGTGCAGGTCAGCGTGACGCGGCCGCTCGCTCTGTCATAGGCCGCATGCGCGGCGCGCGCTTCCATCGGCGTCGCATTCTGCCGGTGCGAGCGCGCGTCGATCCTGACGATCTTCGCCGCGCTCGCCCAAACCTCGTCGAAGCCGGCGGTCTTGACCTCGCCCTTGAGAATGACATTGCCGGGCGCCTCGGCGTGAATCTGGGGCGCGCCGTCAGCGAGCGCATCGCGGGCGTCGACCACGGGCGCGCTCGCGCTGATGTTGAGTTCGACCAGATCGGCGATGTCCTCGGCTTCCTCTTCGCTCGCTGCGACGACTGCGGCGACGGCTTCGCCGACAAAGCGCACGACACCGTCGGCCAGAATGGATTGGCCGACCGCCTTGTAATTGAACTTGTGCAGCATCGGCGTGATCTTCTTCACGGCCTTCAAATCGGCGGCGGTGATAACCATCGCGCCGTCCGGCGCCTTGATGCTGTCGATTTTTCCGGCCGCGTTCGGGCTGCGCACGAAGCGCACCCAATGCGCGGCCGAGAGATCGGCGGTGAAGTGGCCCTGGCCCGTCACCAATGCCGGGTCTTCCAGCCGCCTGATGGCGCGGCCGACCCATTTCAGTGCTTCGCCGTGTGAGCCCTTGGTCGGAGCGTTCATGTGAGCGAATGCTCCAGCGCGCGGCGCACCACTGCGCGCACCAGATCGCGGCGATAGGCGGCATCGGTCTGGTGATCTTCGAGCGGATCGATGGCGTCGCGCGCGGCTTCCGCCGCCGCGCGGAAGGCATCGTCGTCCGGCGTCGCGCCATTTAGCGCCGTTTCGGCTTCCGTGATTCTGCGCGGCGCGCTTTCGGCGCCGCCGACGCCGACGCGCGCTTCGGCGATCTTGCCGTCAACGATACGATAGGTGACCAGCGACGACGCCATCGCAAAGTCGCCGGCGCGACGGTTGAATTCGTAGAAGCCGAATTTCGCGTCGCTCGCCAGCAAAGGCAGGCGTACTTCGGCCAGCAATTCGTCCTCGGCCAAAGCCGTCGCCATGATGCCTTCAAAGAAATCCTTCGCCGCGATCTCGCGCGTGCCGCGCTGGCTCATGGCAATCATCGTGGCGCCGAGCGTCGCCGCGGTCAGGCACCATTCGGAAGCCGGGTCGGCGTGCGCCAGACTGCCGCAGAAAGTGCCGCGCATGCGGATCGGATAATGCGCGATGTGGTGCGCCACATAAGTGAGCAGGGCGGCGAGCCGGTTATCGGCCACGGGCGCATGAAAGGCCGCGTGCCGCACCCGCGCGCCGATGCTCAGCATTTTGCCGTCGCTTGCCAGCTGGTCGAGACCGGCAACTTCATTGATATCGATGAGGTGCGCCGGCTTCGCCAGCCGGAAGGCCATGATCGGCACCAGGCTCTGGCCGCCGGCCAGAATGCGGCCGTCCTGGCCCGCCACCTGCGACAGGATCGCCAGCGCCTGATCAAGTGTGCGCGGCACATGGCGGACGAAGGGCGCTGGCTTCATGACGGTCGCTCTCCAAAATCGCTTGTATGCTAACGATCTCGGATCGGGCGAGTCAACGCACTCCGCGTCAGGGGCGGAGCCTAGCTGCCGACCTTCAATTCCGACACCAGCCCGCGCAAGGCGGCGATGGTCGAGGGCGCCACGCTTTTTCCCGTGCGCGGGTTGTCCGAGGGCACGTTCTCGATCGTCATGGTGAAGCGCACGGTATCGGCGTCGACTTTGATGGTGTGGGTGTTGCGGGTCACGGTCGGGTCGGCCCAGATCTGCAACCGTGTACGATCCGGCCCGATGCCGGCCAGGCTTAGCGCCGCCGCCACATTGACGTTGGCGGGAAAGCCCGCCGCGCCGTCGCGCGCCGATCCGTCGAACACCTTCGTCGGCTCGGTGACGCCGAGCACGGAAAGACCGCGCTCGACGAGATAGGGCGCGCCTTCAAGCCCGGCCGGCGGCTTGCGGGTTACCATCTCGACCGAATGAATGGTGCCCTCAGCGGCGCCGCGCACGGCGTCGAAGCCGATCAGCGCGCCGGTCGGCACGATGATGCGCGCGCCGCTCGCCTTGGCGCGCTCGATCAGGTCGCCATGGTGCAGAAGCTGTCCGGCCGACAGCGGCATGAAGATGCGGCCCTTGTCGATGACCGGAATCGCGATGCCGCGGAACAAGGCCGGCGGCAGGCACTCCACAACCACATCGCATTCGTCAGCAAGCGTTTCGAGCGTGCGCAGCGCGACCAGGTCGCCGATCTGCGGCAGCGCGCGGCGCGCCTTGTCGGCATCGCGCACCGCGACCGCGGTCAGCGTCATGCCCGGGATGGCGCCATCGATTAGCCGGCGCGCGACGTCGAGTCCGACGGCGCCAAGGCCAGCAATGCCGATGCGGAGAGATGGCTTGTTCATGGATAGCTCCTATCGCCACTCATCGAGGCGCCAGCCGTCGGCGGTGAAGAGATAATTCTGCCCGGCCACTTCCATGCGCTCGCTCGGTTTGGCGGTGATGCCCCAGTGATCGAGCCGACCCGGCGGCCATTTCCAGTCATCCGGTTGGCCGACGCGGTAGCTGTCGTCGATCTGCTGCATCTCGCCGGTATATTCGATCGGCATGTTTTCCGGCCCGAGGAAATAGCAGAACACATTTTGCCCGGGGCCATGGCGGCCGGGGCCCCATTCGATGCCGCGGCCATTGTCGCGCATGCGGCCGGCGCCGCGCATCACCGAATCGAGATCGGGCATCTCGAAGGCAATATGATTGAGTGTCGTGCCGCCGCCGAAGCCGAGCACCACGCTGTGATGATCGCTGCCGCAGGAGATGAAGCGCATTTTCTTGGTCGTGTCGGTGAGCCTGAAGCCGAGCACATCGCGGAAGCAGGCGAAGGTGGCGTCGGGATCGGAATTGTTCAGGTTGATGTGCGAAATCTTGCGCGGCCGGTCCGCGCTGTCGGCGGTGTCGGCATGATCGGCCGCGCCGCAGACCACGGCGACGTTGCGGCCTTCCGGGTCCTTGTAGCCGAAGCCGTAATCGCCATGCGGGCTTTTGAGCGCGCGCGGCGCGTCGATGGTCTTCAGCCCATGCGCCACCGCCTGCGCGTGAATGGCATCGACCGACGCCCGGTCGGCGGCGTCGAACACCATGCGGATCAGCGCGGTTTGCGGCGCCTGACGCAGGCTGAGGATGTGATGAAAGGCGCCGGTGCCGCGCAGATAATGCACGCCCTTGGCCTCAGTGACCGGCGTCAGGAGCCAGGCGTCGGTAAAAAACGACAGAGCCTTGGCCGTGTCGGTCATGGTGATATCGATGCTGCGCAGCGCGCGCACTCTTGCCGTGTTGGTCGTCATTCCGCTTTGCCTTTACGTCCGTTGAATGTCGGTTTCCGCTTTTCGATGAAGGCGCGCACGCCCTCGGCATAATCCGGCAGTTCGCTCGCCGCATGTTGCAGGTCGCGCTCGAGATCGAGCTGCTCGTCGAGCGTATTGGCCGCCGATGCATTGAGCGCCTGCTTGATCAGCGACAGCCCCTGCGTCGGCGCGATACTGAAATGCTGACAGATGCGCTGCGCCTCGTAGAGCAGCGCGTTGTCGTCGACGCAACGCCAGATCATGCCCCATTCCGCGGCCTTCTCGGCTTTCAGTTCCTGCGCGATCAGCGCCAGGCCGCGCGCCCGCGCGTCGCCGACCAGCCGCGGCAGAAAGAAGGTGCCGCCCGAATCCGGAATGAGACCGACGCGGGCGAAGGATTGCGTGAAGGTCGCCGACTTCGCAGCGACCACGATGTCGCAGGCCAGCGCGATGTTGCAGCCGGCGCCGGCGGCGACGCCATTGACGGCGGCGATGGTGGGGAACGGCAGCGCGCGCAGCCGCCGCACCAGTGGATTGTAATTGCGCTCGAGCGAGTCGCGCGTCTTCGACTTGTCGCCGGGCTTGAGCAGACGGTCGTTGAGATCCTGTCCCGAGCAGAAGGCGCGGCCCGCGCCGGTGATCATCAACGCGCGGCAGTCCACATCCGCCTCGGCGTCGTCGATCGCCACGCGCAACGCTTCGTGCATCGCCTCGTTAAAGGCATTGAGCCTGTCCGGCCGGTTCAGCGTCAGAATGCGGTAACCGGCCTCGATCCGAGTAATGACGACTTGTTCGCTCATGGCGCCCGGCCGAGAAATTTATTCATGACCGCGATTTCCTCCTTGCGGCCGTCCTGATCGTCGGCGATGCGTTCGTAGAAACGCGCCGCCGCCGACTGCATGGCGTGCTCGGCGAATTCCTCGCCGATGAAGTCGGCGATCTCGTCCATCTCCGCCACCCAGCGATAGGCCTTGGCATACATGCCCGGCACGGACTTGCCGAGAAAGCCCAGCAGTTCACTTTGGCTCTCGGCCAGCTCCGCCTTCAGCGCCTCGGCCGAACCGCCGCGCGTCGCTGCCAGCATCATCGCCGCGCCGAGCGCGGTGAAACCCTTGGTGATACCGGCGTAGGACATCTTCAGCGCCGAGGCGGCAGTCAGCGGTCCGTCCAGCACGCGCACGATCAGCCCGTAATCGTTCAGCGCGGCGAGGTCTTTGGCAAAGGGACCCGCGGCATAGATTTTTGTGTTGCTCGAGCCGGGCTTCGGCGGCGGGCCGATGATAGCGGCGCCGATAAAGCCGCAGCCGGTCGGCTTGATGGCGTCGGCGACCTTGAGCATGGTCGGCGGACTGATGGCGTTGCATTCTACATAAACTGGTTTGTGATTGGCGTCTGCCAGGATCGGCGCCAGCCGCTGCGCCAGCGCCAAAGCTTCGCCCGGCGGCACGATCGACAACAGAAAATCGGCCTCCGCGAGCTGGCGGTCAGCGACAGCCTGCATGCCGGCGTCGCTGGCGCGTTTTGCGCTTGCTGCGCTGCGCCCGGTAAGCGACGTCAGAACTTTCACATTTTGATCGGCGAGGCGCCGGGCGATGCCGGCGCCCATGCTGCCCGGTGCAATAATGGCGACCGTCGGTATCATGTTGAAACTCCTGGCGCGCGCGCTGGAACCTTCTCACGGATACTGCTATGTCGATGCACCGACATAAAAAAGCCCTCGTAAACGATCAAGCTACAGCTTCCCTCAACTTGCGAACGTGCGTAAGCGGCGGCCCGCTCCGGGCCAGCCGGCTTGTACCGCACATTTAGCCGCAAAGGACATCAGCTTGCAGCAAGATAAAGCGCCGGCGGTTGCCGCCAGTCCGATTGATGCGCGCGTCTGGACCCAGAGACTGCTGCGCTATCGCGAACCGAGCACCTGGCGCAGCATTACCGAAATCGCCGTCAGCGCCGGCCCCTTGGTCGCGCTCTGGGTGACGATGTGGCTGTCCTATCGCTATGGCTTCTGGTGGCTGACGCTGATCCTGTCGGTGCCGGCCGCCGGATTCCTGGTGCGCCTGTTCATGATCCAGCACGATTGCGGCCATGGCTCGTTCTTTCGCCAGAAAATCGCCAATGACTGGATCGGCCGCGCCCTCGGCGTTTTGACCTGCACTCCGTACGACTTCTGGCGGCGCAGCCATGCCATCCATCACGCCACCGCCGGCAATCTCGAACGCCGCGGCATCGGCGACATCGATACGCTGACGGTGAAGGAATATCTGGCGCTGTCGCGCTTCGGCCGCTTCAAATACCGGCTGTACCGCCATCCGGCGATCATGTTCGGCGTCGGCCCGGCCTATATGTTTATCATCCAGCACCGCCTGCCGATCGGCTTCATGCGCGCCGGCTGGCGGCCGTGGCTGAGCACGCAGGCGACCAACGCGGCGGCGGCTGTGATCGCCGGCCTCTTGATCTGGCAGATCGGCCTCGGTGCCTTCCTGCTGGTGCATCTGCCGGTCACGATTCTGGCCGCGACCTTCGGCGTCTGGCTGTTCTACGTGCAGCATCAGTTCGAGCACACATTGTGGGAAGACAACCGCACCTGGAATTTGCACGAGGTTGCGCTGCACGGCAGCTCGTATTACGTCTTGCCCAGCGTGCTGCGCTGGTTCACCGCCAATATCGGCATTCACCATGTGCACCATCTGTGCAGCCGGATTCCCTATTACCGGCTGGGCCGCGTGCTGAAGGACAATCCCGAACTCGGCGAAATCGGCCGTGTCACGTTGTGGGAGAGCGTCAAGGCCGTGCGTCTGGTGCTGTGGGACGAAAGCAACAGGAAGCTGATCTCGTTTCGCGAGATGCGCCGCATGCAGAACGCCGTGACCGTCTGATTACTTAAGACCCGGTCACGCCGCCGTCGAGATTGAGGCTCTGTCCGGTGAAGAAGCCGGACGCGTCGGAAGCCAGGAACAACGCGGCGCCGACAAGGTCCTGCGGCACCGACGGGCGCGGGATGCACTGCGACGCGACAATCTTCACCTTCTGCTCGGGCGTCACCGTCTTGCGTTCGATCTCGGTGAAGGTCGCGCCCGGCAGGATGGCGTTGACGGTGATGTTGTCGGGGCCGAGTTCGCGCGCCATCGACAGACTCATGCCGATCAGCGCCGATTTGGTGGCGATGTAGTGCAGATAGTTCGGCCGGCCGAGCCGCACCGCGCCGGAGGCGATGTTGATGATGCGGCCCCATTTGGCCTTGCGCATCGCCGGCAGCACGGCGCGCGCGCACAAAAAGGGCCCGGTCAGATTGACCGTCAGCACCTGTTCCCATTCGGCCAGCGGAATCTGGTCGAACGGCCGCATTTCCAGCGTCGAGAATATCCCGGCATTGTTGATCAAAACGTCGACGCCGCCAAATTCGTCGGTGGCCAGTTCGACCATTTCCTTGATCGAGGCCTCGTCGGCGACGTCGGTGGTGATCGCCAATGCCTGGCCGCCGGCCTGCATGACTTCCTGCGACACCGCGGCGGCCTTTTCCTCATTGCGCTCGGCAATGACGACGCGCGCGCCGGCAAGACCGAATGCCTTGGCGAAAACGCGGCCGATGCCCTGACCGGCGCCGGTAATGATGACGACGCGGTCCTTCAGCGACGGGAAGACGATGTTGTTGAGATCGGTATCGGTCATGCGGCATTCGCTTTCTTGACGTGTTGTTCGAGCGCTTCGCGCGCATTCTCCGGCTTCCACCACGGCTTGATGCCGAGCTCTTCCGCGATGATGCCGGCGGTGATGTAGCCCGAGCCGCCGGAAATCGCGCCGCCGGGATGACCGGCCGAGCCGGCGTTATACAGGTTCGGGATCGGCGAGCGATAGCCGAAGTGATTGTACATCACTTGCTCGGCGTTGAACGCGCCCATGAAGATGTCGCCGCCGCGCATGTTGACGAGTTCTTCGGTGTATTCGCGACCGGTATAGATGTAGCGGCCGAGGATGTTGTCTTTCGACATGTTCGGGCAGTAGCGCTGCCACACGTCCTCGATCCGGTCGGCGAAATCCTCTTTCCAGCTGTCATAGCTCTGGCTGCCGATATCCGGATTGAGCGGCATGACGTGCCAGGAATACGTCGTGTGCTTGCCGGGAGGAGCCTGCGATGGATCGAGCAGGCTGAGCGGCCCGGAGCCGAACTGGACGATTTTCGGCACGCGGCCGGCCTGCACGTCCTGATGCGCGGCGAACAGGTCCTCCATCGACTCGGCGCCGAGCGACCATTTCATGGCGCGGTTGATGTTCGGATCGAATTTCGCCGCGGCGAATTGCGGGCTTTCATTGAGCGCGTGATGCAGGCCGAACAGGCTCCAGGCGGTGTACTGGAATCCGTCGAGCTTTTTAAGAAACGGCGCCGGCAATTGCGCGCGGCCGACCAGTTTCTCGAACGTCTGGTGCACATCGATCGTCGAGGCGACGAACTGGCGCGCCCGCACGGTGCGGCCGCCGACCAGTTCGATGCCGGTCGCCTTGCCGTTCTCGATGACGATTTTCTCGATATTCACCTGCGGCTGGAAGTGGCCGCCATTGGCGATGAAGCTTTCCATCAGGCCGCGCGCCAGATTGAACGAGCCGCCTTCGCACAGCTGATAGCCGCTTTCCAGATCGAAGGCGCGGATCAGCGAGCCCATCGGCGAAGTCTTCGACAACGTATCGGTCAGCCATGTGCCGAACAGCGACACCTTGAACAGGAACAGCAGGCGCACATGCTCATTCTCGAACAGTTCGCCGACCATATCGAGCGGCTGGCGGTTGGCGACGGCGAGGAATTCGCGGCCGAGTTCGGTTTGCCGCAGCAGCGCTTCGCGCTCCGCCTGCGGCAACGGCTCGGCAAAGCGCTCCGGCAGGAAAATCTCGCGCGTGATCTTTTCCGCCTTCAGGTTCCATTCGCGGAAGGTCTGCGCATCCTTCTTGGAGAAGCGCGCGATATTGGCCAGCGTTTCTTCCAGATCGCGGCCGAGCACGAGGGCCGTGCCGTCATTGTGCGCCTGGCCGAATTCGTAGCGCGGCGTGATGTAGTTGACCGTCGCGCCAAGCTCCAGGTCCTTGAACCAGGGCGCCTCGCTGATGTGGAAATGGTTGATCGAGTGCAGGTTGTGGTAAAAGCCCGGCAGGGTCATTTCGCGTGTGCACAGGCCGCCGCCATAGGTCAGCCGCCGCTCCACCAAAAGAATGTCGAGGCCGGCCTTGGCCAGATAGCTGCCGAGGATCAGGCCGTGATGGCCGGCGCCGATAATGATGCCGTCATAGGTTTTGTCGAGCGTCTTGGTCGGCGTTTTGGCCACGATGGCGTTTCCTCAAAGAATTATAATTCGTTTGGCCGCTCTCAGGCGGCTCGGCGACAGTGCCGGGTGAGCCGGCGGGCGGTCAATGGCCGTTGCCGCATGGCCCTTATCTCCCTTTCCCCGATCCGGTCTGGCGTCCTTCGGTCGCGCCCCACCGGACCAAAGAGGTCGCACGCGCCGGTGGACCTCCGGCCGGCAAACCCGGTACATTGAGGGTTCAAAGCAATAGGGCCCGAAGCGGCCCCTCGGGAGGATGACCATGCGAAAAGCTTTACTCGTCGCGAGCACCGCGCTGCTCGCCGCAGTCGCGGCCAATAACCCGGCCATGGCGCAGCAAAAGTCCGTCAAGATCGGTTTCGTTTCGACCTTCAGTGGACCGGTCGCGTCGATCGGCGATGACATGCGCAACGCCTTCGAACTCGCGCTCGACCATCTGGGCCGCAAGATGGGCGGCCTGCCGGTCGAGGTCGTCTATGAAGACGACACGCTCAAGCCGGAAGTCGGCAAGCAGAAGACCGAAAAGCTGGTCGAAAGCGACAAGGTCGATTTCGTCTCCGGCTTCATCTGGTCGAACGTCGTGTACGCTTCGTACAAGCCGGTCGTCGACGCCAAGACCTTCCTCGTGATTGCCAACGCCGGCGAAACCCGGCTGGCCGGCGAGAACTGCTCGCCGTTCATTTTCTCGACCGCGTGGACCAACGACCAGAACCCGATCGCCGTCGCCGACTACATGAACCAGAAGGGCGTCAAGTCGGTCTATTTGATCGGACCGAACTACGCGGCCGGCAAGGAAAACCTCGGCGGCTTCAAGACCGCCTTCAAGGGCAAGGTGCTGGGCGAAGATTACACGACCTGGCCGTCGCAGCTTGATTTCTCGGCGGAGCTGGCGAAAGCGAAGGCGTCCAAGGCGGACGCGGTTTACATGTTCTATCCGGGCGCGGCTGGCGTGCAGTTCCTCAACCAGTATGCGCAGGCCGGCCTCAAGGGTTCGATCCCGCTCTACACCACGTTCTCGATCGACTCGCTCAGTCTGCCGCGCCAGAAGGATGCCGCGCTCGGCGTCATCAGCGCCCTGCAGTGGGGCGCGGATCTGCCGAACGACGCCAACAAGAAGTTCGTTGGCGACTTCAAAAAGAAGTTCGGCACCGAACCGTCGTTCTACGCCGCGCAGAGCTACGACGCGGCCATGCTGATCGGCTCGGCCGTCGCCGGCGTGAAGGGTAACCTCGCTGACAAGGCTGCGGTGCAGAAGGCGCTCGAAAAGGCGGATTTCAAGTCGGTCCGCGGCGACTTCAAGTTCGGTTCCAACCACTATCCGACGCAGAGCTTCTACATGCAGGAAGTGGTCAAGAGCGGCGAAAGCTACACGCAGAAGACCATCGCCACCGCCGAAAAGAACGTGCCGAATCCGCACGCCAAGCAGTGTTCGATGAAGTAAATTCTGCCAGAATGCGAATGGCGGCAGCTTCGGCTGCCGCCATTTGTTTGCGCACTGCCGGAGCGGTGACGCATTCGGGGGGATGATGACGCTTTTTATCGAGCAATGCCTGAACGGCCTGCAGTTCGGTCTCCTGCTGTTTCTGCTGGCGGCCGGCCTGACGCTCGTTTTCGGCATCATGGACCTCGTCAATCTGGCGCACGGCTCGCTCTACATGCTGGGCGCTTATTTCGCGGCGACCTTCGCTGCCTGGACCGGCAGCTTCGTACTCGGCGCTGTGCTGGCGATCCTCGCCACGCTTCTGGTCGGCATGGCGCTGGAGGTGATCGCGATGCGGCGGCTGTATGGCCGCGACCATCTCGATCACGTCCTCGGCACCTTCGGCCTGATCCTGTTTTTCGACGAACTCGTACGCCTGATCTGGGGCCCCGGCGGCCTGAGCCTGCCGGTGCCGCCCTGGCTTGATCGCTCGATCGAGATTCTGCCGGGCATCCAGTATTCCGCTTACCGCTTCGCCATCATTGTCGTGACGCTCGCGGTCGCGGCGTTTCTATACGTGCTGGTCATGCGCACCCGCGTCGGCATGCTGATCCGCGCCGGCGCGTCCAACCGTGAGATGGTCGGCGCGCTCGGCGTCAATATCAAGCTGCTCTACACTCTGGTCTTCGGTCTCGGTGCCGCGCTGGCAGGCCTTGCCGGCATGATTCAGGCGCCGATCCTGACGGTGCAGATCGGCATGGGCGAGAACATCCTGATCCTCGCCTTTGTCATCACCGTCATCGGCGGCATCGGCTCGATCCGCGGCGCCTTTGTCGCGGCGCTACTGGTCGGCTTCATCGACACGCTCGGACGCGCGTTTTTCCCGCAAATCCTCGTTGAACTGCTCGGCCGGCAGGCCGGCTCGACCGCCGCGCCGGCCTTGTCGTCGATGATGATCTATATCCTGATGGCGGTCATTCTCGTGGTGAAGCCGCAAGGTCTGTTCGCGGCGAACTCCCGATGAAGCCCGCGCTCACGTTCCGTCATCTGGTCATCGCCGCGCTTCTCGTCGGCCTGACGCTGTTGCCGCTTTACGTCGCGTTGACCGGCGACCGCTTCATGCTGACCTTGTTCACGCGCATCGTCATTCTGGCGATGGCGGCGGTCAGCCTCAATCTCATCCTCGGCTATGGCGGCATGATGAGCTTCGGCCATGCCGCCTATCTCGGGCTCGGCGGCTACACCACCGCCATCCTCAGCTTCGAGGGCGTGCACGGCGGCTTCGTGCAATGGCCGGCGGCGCTCGCCGTTTCGGCGCTGTTTGCGCTCGTGGTCGGCGCTTTGTCGCTGCGCACACGCGGCGTCTATTTCATCATGATCACGCTGGCCTTCGCGCAGATGGCCTATTATCTCGCCTCCGGCATGGCGCGCTACGGCGGCGACGACGGACTCTCGCTGGAGACGCGCAGCACATTCGGCGACCTCATGGACCTGTCGAACAAGACAACGTTCTATTACGTCTGCCTGGTCCTGCTGTTCGCCAGCATTCTGCTGGTCTGGCGTCTGACCAATTCGCGCTTTGGCATGGTGCTGCAAGGCGTGCGATCGAACGAGACCCGCATGAGCGCGATCGGCTATCCGGCCTTTCGCTACAGACTGACCGGCTTCGTGATCGCCGGCACTCTCTGCGGGCTCGCCGGGGCGCTGATCGCCAACCACACCGATTTCGTCAGCCCGTCGATGATGTTCTGGACCCGGTCCGGCGACCTCATCGTCATGGTCGTGCTTGGCGGCATGGGTACATTGTTCGGCCCGGTGTTCGGCGCTTTGGCGCTGCTTTTTCTCGAGCAGTTTCTGCCGCACTTTATCAGCTTCGTCGTGCGACCGATCAATCCGGCCGGCGCGGCCAAAGCGGGCGAGTACTGGCAGCTCGTCTTGGGACCGCTCCTTCTGGTGATCGTGCTGTTCGCGCGCGGCGGGATTGACGGACTGCTGGCGATGCTCAGCGACAAGCTCGGCCGCAAGGTGCGGCCATGAGCGAACCCATGCTCAAGGTCGAAGGTCTCGCCAAGCGCTTCGGCGGCATCGTCGCCACCGACAATCTCTCGCTCGACGTCGCGCCGGGCGAACTGCACGCCATCATCGGTCCGAACGGCGCCGGCAAAACGACGTTGATCGCGCAGCTCAGCGGCCAGTTGCGCGCCGATTTCGGCCGCATCCGTTTCGCCGGCGACGACATCACGGCGCTGCCGCCGCACAAGCGCAGCCTGCTCGGCCTGGCGCGCTCGTTCCAGATCACGTCGCTGTTTCTCGATCTCAGCGTCCTCGACAATGTCGCGCTCGCCGTGCAGGCGCATGCCGGGCACTCGTTTCGCTTCTGGCGCAATGCCCGCAAGGACGAGGCGTTGCGTGCGCCCGCCCGCGCCGCGCTCGAACGCGCCGGTCTTGCCGGCCGCGCCGATGGGCCGGCGGCTTCGCTCAGCCATGGCGAACACCGGCAGCTCGAACTGGCCATGGCGCTTGCCGGTGAGCCGCGCATGCTGCTGCTCGACGAGCCGATGGCGGGCTTGGGCCCGGAAGAATCGGCGCGGATGGTCTCGATGCTGCGGGCGCTGAAGGGCGAACTCACCATTCTTCTGGTCGAGCATGACATGGAAGCGGTGTTCGCGCTGGCCGACCGCATCACGGTGCTGGTCTATGGTCGCGTCATCGCTTCCGGCACGCCGGACGACATTCGCGCCGATGCCAAAGTCCGCGAAGCCTATCTCGGCGAGAGCGACAAGGAGGGCGCGCATGTCTGATGCGATCCTCGCCCTCGACGGCGTCGAGACCTGCTATGGCCAGAGCCAGGTGCTGTTCGGTATCTCGCTCTCCATCGCGCCTGGCGAGATGGTGACGCTGATGGGCCGCAACGGCATGGGCAAGACGACCACCGTGCGCTCGATCATGGGGCTGACGCCGGCGCGCGCCGGCAGCATCCGCTTTCTCGGCCACGACATTCGCGGCCTGCCGTCCTATAAAATCGCCCAGCTCGGTATCGGCCTGGTGCCGGAAGGCCGCCAGATATTTCCAAACCTCAACGTGCGCGAAAATCTCGTCGCCACCGCGGCCGCCCGCGATGGCGGCGCGTGGACTCTTGCGAAAGTCTATGAGCTGTTCCCGCGCCTTGCCGAGCGCGAAACCAGCATGGGCAATCAATTGTCCGGCGGCGAGCAGCAGATGCTGGCGGTCGGCCGCGCGCTGATGACCAATCCGCGCCTGCTCATTCTCGACGAAGCGACCGAGGGCCTTGCGCCGCTGATCCGCCAGGAAATCTGGCGCTGCCTGGCGCGGCTGAAAGACTCTGGCCTGGCCATCCTGGTGATCGACAAGAATGTCGGCGCGTTGATGAAGGTCGCCGACCGGCATTTTTTGATCGAGCGCGGCCGCGTGGTGTGGTCCGGCGGCTCAGTGCAACTCGCCGCCAACCCGGACGTGCAACACCGCTACCTCGGCGTTTAGCCGGAATGCCCGGAAAAGTTGTAATTTGAATAATTACTATGTTTTAGTTGCGGCGACCGGCGCGCCCGGTCCATTCTCCCGCCGTGTCCAGTTTGACAATCAGGGGGAAGGCGATGGCCGCAAGTACTTTCATGCAAGCGCTCGGGGCGGAATGGTACGGCAATGTCTGGCTGACTTTGGCGACGATCGCCTACACCGATGACGCCAACGCCGAGATTCTCAACGTCGTCACCGATCTTCCGGCGCGCGTGCAAAGCCTTCCCGTCATGCCGGCGCTGCCGGATGGCACCGTGCCGCCGGCGGGCCAGTGGAACACCGTCTGGGGGCCGGTCTACACCACGACTCCGGGATCGATTAACGCCAACCTGATGTATGTCGCGTCCTATACGACGGCGAGCGGGCCGCTGTTCACGGCGGTCTGCATCCGCGGCACCGACACGTCGGAGGCCTATACGCCCGGCGGCCTTTGCACCCAGCTCGCCGAAGACCTCGATATCGGCCACATGGTCAGCTGGTCCGACGTGCTTGCTAATAACTGGAATCCGGCGTTGCTGACGGCGGCTCCCGGTCTGCCGGCGGCCATCGCGCACGGCAGCGCCGACGGGCTCGGCGATCTGTTGTCGTTCCAATGGCCGCTGGCGGGCGGCGTTGGCGTCGTCGATTATCTGCAAGCCAACGTGTCGGCGTCGGTGCCGATCATTATCACCGGCCACAGCCTTGGCGGCTGTCAGGCTTTGGTGATGGCGCTTTATCTCGCCCATGCGCTGCCGGGCTATTCCATCATCCCGCATCCGTTTGCGCCGCCCTCGCCGGGCAATCAGGCCTGGTGCGATCTTTACACCGCCGCGTTTCCCCAAGGCACCGGCCAGATCTGGTGGAATACGGCCGATATTGTGCCGAATGTCTTTCAGGTCGTGCCGGGCAACACGTCGCCGACAACTGCGTCGCTCAGCAATCTCTCCAATATGTGGGGGCCGGACTATGGCGGAAATCTTCCGATCGGCGATCTCAATCAAGCGGTGACGCATTTCGAGAACCTTGCCAACGGCGCTTACGTCAATCTCATCAACGATGCCGGCGCCGGCTCCGTGCAGACCTTGAACGGCGATTACCTGCCGCCGGTGTCGACCGACCCGACCCAGACATGCCCCGACACATGGCTCGGCCAGCTGACCTTGCAGCACTTCCCGCCGATGTATTCGTTCCTGATTGACGAACAGAGAAATATTCCGCCGTTTCCGCCGCCGCCATTGCCGGACCCGAAGCCGAGCTGCACGGTGCCGTATGGCGGTCACCCTGTGCCGCTGATAAAGCCCTGACGCTTACTCCGCCGGCTGAATGCTCGGCGCCGGCGGTGGTCGCCGCCGCCGGATGAAGCTCGGCAGGCCGCCGCCAAGGCGGTGGTGCAATTTGTCGAGCCACAGATAGATCACCGGCGTCGTGTACAAGGTCAATATCTGCGACACCAGCAGTCCGCCGATGATGGTGATGCCGAGCGGGCGGCGCAGTTCGGAGCCGGGGCCGGAGGCGACGATCAGCGGGATCGCGCCGAGCAATGCGGCGAGCGTCGTCATCAGGATCGGCCGGAAGCGCGCCAGGCACGCCTCATGAATGGCCTCCGCCGGCGAGAGGCCGCGCTGCCGCTCGCCCTCGAGCGCGAAGTCGACCATCATGATGCCGTTCTTCTTGACGATGCCGATCAACAGAATAATGCCAATGAAGGCGATGACGGTGAGTTCGGTGCCGGACACCTGCAACGCCAGCAGCGCGCCGAGACCCGCCGACGGCAACGTCGAGATGATGGTCAGCGGATGCACCAGGCTTTCGTAGAGAATGCCGAGCACGATATAGACCGCGATCAGCGCCGCCCCCAGCAGCAGCGGTTGCGCGCTTGACGATTGCTGGAATGCCTTCACGTCGCCGGCAAAGTCCGCATGGATCGTGTCCGGCATATGCAATTCGGCGACCGCCTGCGACAGCACCGTGGTGGCGTCCTCGATCGCCACGCCCGGCTTGATGTTGTAGGTGATCGTCACCGACGGAAACTGGCCCTGATGGTTGACAACGAGCGGCGCGATGCCACGCTCGATCTTGGCCACCGACGACAGCGCCACCTGATTGTTGCCATTGCCGGGCACATAGACCTGCGAGAGGTCGGTCGGGTCGCGCTGGTATTTCTTGTCGACTTCGAGAATGACGCGGTACTGGTTGCGCTGCGTGTAAATGGTCGAAATCTGCCGCTGCGAGAAGGCGTCGTTGAGCGCGTTGTCGATATCCTGGATGCGCACGCCGAGCCGCGCCGCCGCCGGGCGGTCGATCGAGACATTCGCTTGCAGCCCGCCTTGCTCGCGGTCGGTGTTGACGTCGGTGAGATCGCTCAAGGTTTTCACCTTGTCGACGACCTTCGGCACCCAGGTCTGCAACACGTCGATGTCCTGGCTCCACAGCGTGAACTGATAGGACGAATCGCTCTGGCGCGCGCCGACGCGCAGGTCCTGCGCCGGGAACATGAAGACGCGGATGCCGGCGATGCGGCTGAGGTTATTGCGCAGCCGGCCGATCACGACTTGCGTCGGCAGGTTGTTGCGCTCGGCCAGAGGCTTCAGGCTGATGAACAGCCGGCCGCGATTGACCGAACCGCCGCCGGGCCCGCCGCCGGCGCCGACCGAGGAGCCCAGCCCCGCCACCGCCGGATCGGCCAGCACGATGTCCATCGCCTGCAATTGTAATTGCAGCATCGCCTCGTAGGAAATGTCGGTCGAGGCCTGCGTGCCGCCAAAAATGAGGCCGGTATCGTCCTGCGGGAAATAGCCTTTCGGCACCTTGATGTAGAGGCCGACGGTCAGCGCAATGGTGGCGACGAACACCATGAGCGCAAGCGCGCGGTGGGCGATGACATAAGCCAGCGTGCGGTCGTAGAACCCGACCATGCGCGACAGCACGCCTTCGACGCGGCGATCGAGCCAGGTAGCGTTCTTGTGCGGCGGCTCCTTGACGAAATAGGCGCAGATCATCGGCGTCACCGACAGCGACATCACCGTCGAGACGGCGATGGCGAAGCACAAGGTCACCGAAAATTCGCGGAACAGCCGGCCGACAATGCCGCCCATGAACAGGAGCGGCGTGAACGCGGCGACCAGCGACACCGAGATCGACACCACGGTGAAGCCGATCTGCTTGGCGCCGCGCAAGCTCGCGGCCATCGGCGAATAGCCCTTCTCCATGAAGCGGAACATGTTCTCGATCATGACGATGGCGTCGTCAACGACGAAGCCGATGCAGACGGCGAGCGCCATCAGCGACAGATTGTCGATGGAAAAGCCGGCCGCCCACATCGCCGCGCAGGTGCCGGCCAGCGACAGCGGCACGGTGATGCCGGCGGCCAAAGTCGCCGCGGTGCGGCGCAGGAACAGGAACACCACCAGCATCACCAGTATCGCGGTGGCAGCGAGCGTGATCTGCATGTCGTGCACGCTGGCGCGGATGGTCTCAGTGCGGTCGGTCAGCACCGAGATGTCGAGGCCCGCCGGAATCCATTGCCGCAACTCCGGCAGCAAATCGTAGATGCGGTCGACGGTGTCGATGACATTGGCGTCGCCCTGCTTGGTGATGATCAGCAAGACCGACGGATCGCGGTTGAACCAGCCGGCGGAGCGGCTGTTGCGCACGCTCGGGGTTATGGTCGCGACCGTTGACAGGCGGATGACATTGCCGTTGACGGTCTTGACCACGACCGGGTCGTAGTCGGCCGGTTCGCGCAGTTGATCGTTAATGCCGATCGTCACCGCGCGCTTGGCGCCGTCGAAGGTGCCGATCGGACCTTGCGCGTTGGAATTGGCGACCGCCGTGCGCACGTCTTCCATGGCGAGACCCATCGACGCCAGCCGCGCCGGATCGACGCGCACGCGGATCGCCGGCTGTTCGGAACCGGCGACGGTGACATCGGCGACGCCGTCGACCTGCGACAGGCGCTGCACGATGATGCTGTCGGCGGCGTCATAGATCGCGCTGGCCGGCATGGTCTTCGAGGTCAGCGCCAGAATCAGGATCGGCGCCGCCGCCGGATTGGCCTTGCGGAAGGTCGGCAGCGTCGGCAAGTCGCCGGGCAAATCGGTCAGCGCCGCGTTGAGCGCCGCCTGCACGTCGCGCGCTGCGCCCTCTATGTTGCGCGACAGATCGAACTGCACCGAGATGCGCGACGAGCCGGTCGAGCTGGTCGAGGTCATTTCGGTGACGCCGGCGATGGTGCCGAGCTGGCGCTCAAGCGGTGCGGCCACCGTCGCCGCCATGATATTCGGGTCGGCGCCGGGCCGCGACGCGGTGATGCTGATGGTCGGGAATTCGACGCTCGGCAGGCTGGCGACCGGCAGGAAGTCGTAAGCCACCGCGCCGGTGAGAAACAGGCCGATCGCCATTAGCGTGGTGCCGATCGGCCGGCGGATGAATGGATACGAAAAATTCATGGCGGATTACTCCGCCGGTCCTGGCGCCAGCCGCGGCGCGGCAGGCGGCTCGGCCGACAATCGCGCGCGCAGCCGCTCCATATAGAGATAGATCACCGGCGTGGTGTAGAGCGTCAGCAGTTGCGACAGCAGCAAGCCGCCGACGATGGTGATGCCGAGCGGATTGCGCAGTTCCGAGCCGGTGCCGGACTCAAGCGCCAAAGGCAGCGCGCCGAACAAGGCGGCCAAAGTCGTCATCATGATCGGCCGGAAGCGCAACAGCGCCGCCTGCATGATCGAATCTTCGGGCGACATTCTCTGCTCGCGTTCGGCGGCGATGGCGAAGTCGATCATCAGAATCGCGTTCTTCTTGACGATACCCATCAGCAGCACGATGCCGATCAGCGCGATCACCGACAAATCATAGCCAAAAAGCATCAGCGCCAGCAGCGCGCCGACGCCGGCCGACGGCAGCGTCGAGAGAATCGTCAGTGGGTGGATGAAGCTCTCGTACAAAACGCCGAGCACGATGTAGATCGCGATGACGGCGGCGAGAATGAGCCACGGCTCGCCGGCCAGCGACTTGGCGAATTCGGCGGCGTCGCCGGAATAGCTGCCGGTCACCGAGGACGGCATGCCGATGCGCTGCTGCGCGGCGGTGATGACGTCGACCGCGTCGCTCAGGGCGTAGCCGGGCGCCAGATCGAAGCTGATCGTGATCGAAGGGAACTGCTCCTGATGCGCGATCGCCAGCGGCGCCGAGATATTCTCGAATCGCGCGAAGGCGGCGAGCGGTACCTGGGTTGAACCGGTGACGGCATTCGGCGTCGCGCTGGTGTTGGTATTGGTGGTGCCGGAGGCCGTGTTGGCGACGGTTGCCGCCGTGCCGTTGGCGGTCGAGGCGCCGGTGACATAGAGCTTCGACAGGGACGTCGGGTCCTGCTGGTAGCGCGGCTGCGCTTCGAGAATGACGCGGTACTGGTTCGACTGGCCATAGATCGTCGAGATCTGCCGCTGGCCGAAAGCGTCGTTGAGCGTGTCGGTGACGCTCTGCATCGACACGCCGAGGCGGCCGGCCTGTTCGCGGTCGACATTGACCAGAACGCGCGGCCCGCCTTCCTGCGCTTCGGAGGCGACTTCGCGTAACGCCACGCTGGTGCGCAAAGTATTGGTGAGCTTCCCGGCCCAATCGACCACGTCGGCCGCGTCGCTGCCGACCAACGTATATTGATACTGCGCGCGGCTGGCGCGGGTTGAAATCTGGATGTCCTGCGTTGCCTGGAAATACACCGTCATGCCCGGAATGCCGCCAACGGCTTCCTTCATGCGCTCAACGATCATGCCGACGCGGGCAACGCGCTCCTCGCGCGGCTTCAGGCTGATGGCCAGCCGGCCGGCATTCGGCGTGGCGTTGAGCGGCGAGACGCCGACCAGCGACACCACGCCGGCGACGTCGGGGTCGGCGCGCACGATCGCCTCGATCTGCGTCTGCCGGCGCTGCATTTCGGCGAAGGAGACATCGACGCTGGCCTCGGTCACCGCGGTGATCTGGCCGGTGTCCTGCAACGGCAGGAAGCCCTTGGGGATGACGATGTAAAGGCCGATGGTCATCGCCAGGGTGATCAATGTGACGATCAGGGTCGGGCGCTGGCGCTCCAGCACCCAGACCAGACTGCGGCGATACATCTCGACGGTTCGGTCGGTGTAATCCTCGAAAGCGCGCGTCAGCGCATTGCCATCTCCGCCTTTGTGCTTGCGCAGCAGCCGGCCGCACATCATCGGCGTCAGCGTCAACGACACGACAGCCGAGGCGACCACGGCGATGGTCAGGGTCAATGCGAATTCGCGGAACATGCGGCCGACGAGGCCCGTCATGAACAGCAGCGGGATGAACACGGCGATCAGCGACAGCGTCAGCGAGATCACGGTGAAGCCGATCTCGCGCGCGCCTTTCAGCGCCGCCTCGAGCGGGCTTTCGCCATCCTCGATATGGCGCACGATGTTTTCGATCATGACGATCGCGTCGTCGACGACAAAGCCGGTGCCGATGGTCAGCGCCATCAATGAGAGATTATCCAGAGAGAATCCGCAAAACCACATCACGCCGAAGGTTGCGATCAGCGACAAAGGCAGCGCCACGCCGGCGATGATGGTGGCGCGGATGGTGCGCAGGAAAATCAGCACCACCAGCACGACCAGCGCGATCGACAGCACCAGCGTGAACTGCACGTCATGGATCGAGGCGCGGATCGTCGTGGTGCGGTCGGTGACGATGGTGAGCTGTGCGCCGGCCGGCAGCGAGCGCCGCAGCCGCGGCAGTTCGGCGCGCACGCGCGTCACGGTGTCGATGACATTGGCGCCGGGCTGGCGCTGCACGTCGATGACGATCGCCGGCTGGCCCTTGAACCAGGCGCCGACCTTGCTGTTCTCCAGCCCGTCGACGACGTCGGCGACGTCGGACAACAGTACCGGCGCGCCGTTGCGGAATGCGACGGTGATCGCCTTGTAGGCGTCGGCCGAGGAAATCTGGTCGTTGGCGGCGATGGTGTAGGACTGATGCGCGCCGTCGAGCGCGCCCTTGGCGCCGGCGACATTGGCGCCGACGATGGCGGTGCGCAGATCCTCGAGCGCGATGCCGTAAGCGGCCAGCCGCGACAAATCGGCCTGGATGCGAATCGCCGGCTTGATGCCGCCCTGCACCGAGACGCGGCCGACGCCCGACAATTCCGACAGGCGCGGCGCCATCAAGGTGTCGGCCAGATCGCTGAGCGCGCGTTGCGCGATATTGGTCGAGGTGATCGCCAGCGTGATGATCGGCGCGTCGGCCGGGTTCACTTTGGAATAAAGCGGCGGGTAGGGCAGGTTGCGCGGCAGCGTCGAACCGGCGGCGTTGATCGCCGACTGGACATCCTGCGACGCGGCGTCGATGTCGCGGTTCAAGTCGAATTGCAGCGTCACCTGGCTGATGCCGAACGAGCTCGACGACGTCATCACCTGCAAGGCCGGGATCTGGCCGAACTGGCGTTCCAGCGGCGCCGTCACCAAAGCGGCGATGGTGTCGGGATTGGCGCCGGGCAGTTGCGTGGTCACCTGCACGGTCGGGAAATCGACCTGCGGCAATGCCGAGATCGGCAGCCACCAGTAGCCGAGCGCGCCGCCCAGCATCACCGCGACGCCAAGAAGAGATGTGGCGATCGGCCGGTGGATGAAGGGTGACGAGACGCTCATTGCGGCGCGGCGGGGGGAGTCGTCGCCGATGGACGTGCGCTGCCGTCGGCGCGCGGCGGGCGCTCGCCGGTGGCGCCGGCGGGGCGTTGTCCGCGTTGACGTTGTCCGGCGGGCGCGGCCGGCGCCGGCGTATCGTCGGCCGAACCGATGGTCACCTTGCTGCCGTCGGTCAGTCGCGCGAAGCCGGTGGTGACGACGCGCTCCTGCGCGGCGACGCCGCTCTTGACCACGGTCTGCGTCTCGTCCTGCTTCTGCACCACGATCGGCCGAATGGTGGCGCTATTGTCGTCCTTGATGATATAGACAAACGTACCGGTCGGGCCGCGCTGCACCGCGCCGGTCGGGATCGTCACCACCTGTTTGAGCGTGTCGATCAGCAGCCGCACATTGGCGAACTGGCCCGGCCAGAGTTGCAGATTGGCGTTGGGAAAATCGGCTTTCAGCTTGACCGTGCCGGTCGAGGCATCGACCTGGTTGTCGACGACGGTCAGCGTGCCGCTGTCGATGACCGCATCGGTGTCGGAACGCTGGGCGTCGACCTTGAGCGGGCCCTTGGCGAAGGCGTCGTTGACCTGCGACAGATATTGCTGCGGCAGGTTGAACAAAACCGAAATCGGCTTGAGCTGGGTGATGGTGACGATGCCGGTCGAGTCGGAGGCATGCACGATATTGCCTTCGTCGACGGCGCGGATGCCGGTGCGGCCGTCGATCGGCGCCTTGATCGTGGCGTAGGCCAATGTCGCCTGCGCGCTTTCGACCGCCGCCTGATCGGACTGCACCTGCGCGGTGTATTGCGCGACCAGCGACTTCTGCGTGTCGGATTGCTGCCGGTTGATGGCATTGGTGGCGGCGAGCTGATCGTAGCGCGCCATGTCGTTCTGCGCGTTGTTCAGCAACGCCTGGTCCTGCGCCTTCTTGGCGACCGCCTGATCCAGCGCCGCCTTGAACGTGGTCGGGTCGATCTGCGCCAGAACGTCACCCTTCTTGACGTCCTGGCCTTCCTTGAAACCGACGCTGAGCAATTTGCCATCGACCTGCGCGCGGACGGTGACAGTATTGAGCGCTTTGGTGGTGCCGACGGCGTCGAGATAGACCGGCACATCGGCGAGCGTCGCGGCGGCGGCCAGCACCGGCACCGGGCCGGTATCGGCGCCGAAGCGGCCGGCGCGGCGTTGCTGCGTCGCCGAGGGCGCGAACACATAATAGAGTGCGCCGGCGATGGCGAGCAGCACCACCGCATAGATGATGTAGCGGCGACGCCGGCTGCCCGACGTGACCAGCGTGCCGATATCGCCCAGTGTCGGCAATTTACCGTGCATCGGTACCTGAGATCGTTGCCACTTCCGGCTTCGGCAGCCAGCCGCCACCCAGTGCCTGATAAAGACTGACGATCGCCTGCACATGCGCCAGCCGCGCCTGCGCCAGCGTGTCCTGCGCCTGATACAAGGTCTGCTGCGTCTGCAGCACGGTGACGAGATCGACCGTGCCCTCGCGCAGGCGCTGCTCGGCGATGTCGAATGCGCGCCGCGAACTGTTGACGACGTCGCCTTGCAGCCTTTCGCGCAGCGCGGTCTGGCGGATGCCGTCGAGTGCATTCTCGACATCGGCGAAACCGGAGATCACCGCCTTGCGGTAATTCTGCAAAAGTTCGTCCTGCCGCCCTTTGGTCAGATCGAGATTGCCCTGCAGGCGCAGGCCGTCGAAGATCGGCTGCGTCAGTCCGGCGCCGAACGAGAACAGTGCCGACTCCGGCCGCAGCAAGGTGCGCAGGATCGCGCTCTGATAGCCGCCTTCGCCGGTCAGCGTGACCGACGGCAGCATCTGCGCGCGCGCATTCTCGACATTGGCATTGGCGGCGGCAAGCTGCGCCTCGGCCTCGCGAATATCGGGGCGCTGCGTCAGCAGTTCGGAAGGCAGCCCCGGCGTGATGCGCGGATAGGCGATGGCGCGCAGGGTGCCGCCGCGCACGCGCACGCTCTCCGGCGAACGCGCCATCAGCACGGCGAGCGCGTTGCGATTTTGCTTGAGCGTCTGTTCGAGCGGCGGAATGGCGGCGCGCTGGGTGTTGACGATGCTTTCCTGCTGCGCGGTGTCGAGCGCCGAGGCGGTGCCGGCATTGACGCGCTGCTTGATGAGGTCGAGCACGCGCGTGGCGCTGGCCTGGTTCTCGCGCGCCGCTTGCAGCCGGTCCTGCGCCGCCAGCACCTGGAAATAGGCATTGGCCGCGCTGACCACAGTGGTCAAGCCGACGACTTCGCGGTCGTAGCGGCTGGCGACGGCGGTTTCTTCCGCCACGCGCAGCGCCGAACGGTTCTTGCCCCAGAAGTCGATTTCATAACTGGCGCTCAAGGTCGCCTGCACATTGTTGCGCTCGGACGGGCCGCCGCCGGTGCCGGTGCCAGTGCTTTGCGAGGCGCGCGAGCGCGTCGCCGAGGCGTCGAGCGTGACGCCGGGCAGTAGCGGCGCACCGGCGATGCGCGCCTGCGCGTCGGCCTGCACGATGCGGGCAATCGCCGCGGCGATATCGAGATTGGCCGCGCGCGCCTGCTCGATGATTTCGGTCAGCTCGCGCGAGCGGAAGCCGCGCCACCAGTCGAGCGGCGGCAGCGCCGCCTCGGCGACCTCCGGCTTCGGCGAACTGGCGTCATAGGATTGCGGAATGTCGAGCGCGGGCTCGGGCTTGTCGGACAGCAGGCAACCGCCGAGTGTCAACATCAGGCAAGTTCCCTGCAGCATGGTCCACAACGGACGCAACGCTGCTTTGGTTCCCGACCGCACGCAATTACCACCGCGACGCATAATTAGTACTCTTACAAACACAAAGATGACGGGGACGATCCGGCGACGACCGGCTCGACTGACAAGGCTGGCGCAGGCTAGCCTAATTCAAGGCTTGGTGCCCGCGCTTTTGCGGCCCGGCGGCCAGTCGGCGAGTGCTTGGCGGCCCGGCTGTGACATTTGCGCAGCGGCGCCGGCGAACACGCCTTGAATGGTCTGGTCGAAGGCCTGACGCGCCCCGCGCGCATTGGCCATCGATGCGCGGAGCGCCTCGGCGTCGAACGGCTCGGCGCGCAGCGAGTCGCGGATAACGTCCTGACCCGCACGGAATTTCGCTTGCGCGCTTTCGATGTTGGCGCGATTGGCGCCGATCTGCGCGCGTAAAATGGTGGCGTCGTTCGCCGGCAGCGAGGCGGCGATGCGCTCGGCGCGCACGAACACGTCGCGGTCCCAGGCTGGCGCCGGTGCCGGCGGGCGGATCGCCAGCGCGATGGCAAAAGCAATAAAAAACAGATTGAGCGCCAGCGAACCGAGCAGCAGCCAGCGCGCCGACGGTCGGGTCATCGTGGCAGGGGCAAGTTGGGCGATGCTCATGGCCGCGCCCCGGTCAGCGATTCAGGTTCGAACACGATGGAGCCGAGATCGGCGCGGCTGGCGCTGGCGAAGCGGGCGTCGATCTGATCGAAGCGGCGGTCGAGCCCGGCGATGCCGACATAAAAGCCGAGCACTGCGCAGGCGGCGAGCGCGACCATGCGCGGCCAGGCCGGCGCGAATTCCCAATTGAGCAGCACCGACGGCATCTGCCACAACGGCGTCTTCTGGCGCGGTAGCGGCGGGCTAAGCCGCGCCAGCACGCGGTTGATCGCAGCCTGTTCGACCGGCTTTTCCTGCGTGATGCGCCTGAGCGCGCCGTCGAGAAAGTGCGGCAATGGTTCGTTTGTCATCCGGCTTTATCCTTGTCGATCACGCTCTCGAGCGCGCGGCGCAAATTCTGCTTGGCGCGTACCAGTAAAGTCTCCACCGCCGACACCGTGGTGTCGAGAATTTCCGCGACCTGCGCATTGCTCATGCCGTCACCATAGGTGAGGACAATGGCCGTGCGCTGCCGGGCCGGAAGTTCCGCGGTCGCTTGGGCGACCAGACGGACGCGTTCGCTCTGTTCGGCCTGTTCGCCGGCGTCCGGCGTCGGGTCGACGATGTCGCCGGCGGCGTCCAGGTCGACCCAGGGCGCCCGCCTTTTGCGGTCGAGACAGAGATTGACCACGATGCGGGTAAGCCAGGTGCGGAACGCCGCCAAAGGCTGCCAGCGCGGCGCATGAGTCCAGACCCGCAGCATGGCTTCCTGCGCCACGTCCTCGGCGTCGGCGGCGTTGCCGAGAATGCGGCGGGCCAGACCCAGCATGGCCGGGACGTGGCGGCGCGACAGCAGCCGATAGGCCACTTCATCGCCGCGGGCGACGCGGGCCATAAGCGCTTCGTCGCTATCATCCATGTCGTGTTGGCAACCGCCATCGGGGAAACCGGCTCATTCTAGTGTTTGGCCTATCCAATGAACGAGTGGATGGCCAAAAACCTGTGCCGGCGGGACACTGGGGAGAACGGGGATAACTTTGGCCCATTCCGTTAACCTATTGTTCTATCTCGGGTTTGCAACCCGGGCCTGACTGGCCAGCTCCAATCCCTTAACCAAACGCGTGACGGTGCGGCAATTCGGCACCGGAATCCCGAGCCGGTCGCCCTCGCGGACGATAAAGCCGGTCAACTCGTCGATTTCGGTCGGCGCGCCGCGGGCGATATCCAGCGCCATCGAGCCGGCATGTTTGGACAGCGGCACCTCGCCGGACCGTATTTTGGCGACGAATTCCATCGGCGGGAAGGCGAAGCTCCCGCCGAGGCCTTCGATCACCGCCATGCATTCGGCTGCCATGTCGTCGGTCAGCGCGCGCATCTCCGCCACATTATGGCGCGCCGCGTTGTCGCCCATCATCAGCGCGCCGAGCGGGTTCATGACGCAGTTGAAAACGAATTTCGACCACACCGCGCCCATCGGGTCGGCGACGATTTCGGTCACCATGCCGGCTGCGTTCATCGTCGCGCCGAGCGCGGCCATGTCCGTGACGTTGCCGCGCTGCGGACCCAGCCAGGTCTTGCCCTCGATCAGGTTCTCGACCACGCCGGGCTCGACATAGCGGCCGGCATTCATGGTGGCGCCGCGCGCGACGACGGCGTTCGGCACATCGAGCAGAACTTCGGCATTGCCCATGCCGTTCTGCACCGTGACCAGAACGGGATTGCCGGAAAGAACCGGGCGCAACTGCGCCAGCACGGCGGCGGTGGCTTTCGATTTGATGAGAAAGTAAATGGCGTCGAAGGTTTTGCCGCGCAGGTCTTCGGCGTTCCCCGTGATGGCAAAGTGCGCGACGCGCGGGCTTTTGCCGGTGACGCGCAGGCCGTCGCGCTTGATCGCCGCGACATGCTCGGCATTGGCGTCGAAGCCGGTGACGTCGGCGGCCTTGCTCAAGGCGGTGGCGAACAGACCGCCAATGGCGCCGCAGCCGACGATGAGGATTTTCGCGGTCATCCTATCTCCGTTCGTCCCCGCGAAGGCGGGGACCCAGTACTTTAGCTAAAGAACTAGGTTCCCGCTTGCGCGGGAACGAACGGCATAAAGGGTGAGCCCTCATCGCGCCGCGCTGACGTCGCTCAGCGCAAACCCGGCGATGCGCTTGTAGTTCTCCGACAGCGCCCGCAATTCGTCCTGGCTGATATAAGTGTCGAGATTGTCGAACGGCCTGTCGCCGACCAGTTCCTCGACCTTGATGTTGATGAAGTCGGGCGGGGTCGAGCGGTTGGTCTCGACCACCTTGGCGGCGACGGAGGCGCGGGCGTCCTCGTAAGCCTGAAGTGCGTCGCGCGGATCGGCGTTCTTTTGCAGGCAATCCGCCAATGTGCGTGCGTCGATCGCCGCCTGCGCCGCGCCGTTCGAGCCGCGCGGATACATCGGATGCGCGGCGTCTCCGGCGAGCGTGACGCGGCCGAACGTCCACTTGGCGATCGGGTCCTTGTCGACCATCGGATATTCGAGGATCTGGTCGGCGTCGCGGATCATCTGCGCCACGTCGAGCCAGTCGAAGCGCCAGTCCTCGTAGATCGGGAAGAAGTCGGCGAGATCGCCCGGCTTGTTCCAGTCGTTCTGCACGTCGGTATCGCGCTTGATCTCGGCCATCCAGTTGATCAACTGGTTGCCGTCGCCGTCGATATTATCGACGATCGGATAGATCACCATCTTGCCGGTATTGATCGAGCCGACGCGCATGTAAGTGCGGCCGCCATTGATCGGCTTGCGCCGCGTCACGCCGCGCCAGGTATTGATGCCGGAGAAGACGATCTTGTCGTCCGGATAGAATTGCCGCCGGATCGCCGAATTGACGCCCTCGCAATCGATGACGACATCGGCGCGCACGGCGTCGCGCGCCGCGCCGCCGCCGCTTTTGAAATGCACGGTGGCGCCGGCATCGTCCTGCTCGACGCGGACCGCCTCGCAATCGGTGACGACGGCGCCGTCGCCCAGCGTCGTTTTAACCGCCTCGTATAAAATGACATGCAGTTTGCCGCGATGAATGCCGACTTCCGGATACTGGTAGCCGGCGAACTTGCCGCGGTCCTCCCGGTAAATGAGCTGGCCGAAGCGGTTGTAGAAGCAGCTGTCGCGGTTTTCGATGCCGGCGGCGAGCAACGCCTCGCCGAGGCCGAGGGCGGAAAATTCGCGCATCGCGTGCGGCAGCAGCGTGATGCCGACGCCGAGCGGCTTGATTTCGGGGGCGCGCTCATAGACGCGGGCGTCGATGCCGCGCTTGTGCAGGTTGAGCGCCAGCGACAGGCCGCAAATCCCGCCGCCGATAATGGCCACTTTCATTTTCTTGATCCTTTGCCGCTTCTTGTGCGGGCGAATGGACGAAATCAGCCTGATCCTGTCAACATGCGGCACCAACCAAACCGGGAGCGAAACAAAATGGACAAAGCCATCTACGACCGCGGCATGGCCATGCGGCGCCGGGTGCTGGGCGATGCTTACGTCGATGGCGCAATCGCCAACACCACCGATTTCGACCGCCAGTTTCAGGCCCAGCTGACCGAGCACGCCTGGGGCGCGGTATGGGGCGACGACGCGCTGGCGCCGCGTGACCGCAGCATCCTCAACATGGGCATGATCGCCTGCCTCGGCCGCATGCACGAATTCGAGGCGCATTTCCGCGGCGCCCTGACCAACGGCGTCACCGAAAAAGAGCTGGCCGCCATTCTGCGCCAGGTGGCGATTTATTGCGGCTACCCGGCCGCGGTCGACGCGCACCGCGTCGCCAAAAAGGTGCTGGCGGAGCGGGCGGCAAAGCCGGCCGGTCCCTGAATTTGGCGGCCGGTTCAGGCCTTGTTTAAGGAATCACGATACCGAGATAGCCCTATTATTGTCTTGAATGTGCCTTCATCCCAAGGCACTGAAAGGCTGCATTTGGCGGCTTCTGGCCGCCTGATTTCAAAGGGTGAGTAATGAACCGACCCCTCGGCCATTCGCTGCTGGTGTTGCCTGTCCTCGCGGCCCTGATCGCCGCCCCGGCAATGGCGCAAACGCAAGGCCAGGCCCAGTCGCGGTCCAATCCGATGGACGGGCTGATGGGCCTGTTCCGGCAGGAAGCCCAAAACCAACCGAACAATGTCCAGCAGGACAATGGCTCCGACATCGAGTCGGAAGGCTTGCCGCCGCCCGGCTTTGGCACCCGCAATGGCGCCCCGCCACCGGTCGGCCATCAGTTCGGCGACCAGCGGCCGCCGCAAGCCGCGACGGCCCAACTGCCGCAAGCCGAAGCGATCCGGCCGCCGGCCGCGATCGGTGGCGGCCCGTCGGCCGCGCCGCCGCAGGTGCCGGCGACCAGCGTCATGGCGCTGCCCGCCGACGAACAGCCGGAGCAGGGTCAGCCCAAGGAATTGCCGCCGAACCTGAAAAAGCAACTGGTCGATTATTCGACCAAGGAGCCGGCCGGCACCATCATCGTCGATACCGCGAACACCTATCTTTATCTGGTGCTCGGCGGCGGCAAGGCGCTGCGCTATGGCGTGCGCGTCGGCCGCGACGGCTTCACCTGGACCGGCACCGAGCGCATCTCGCGCATGAAGGAATGGCCGGATTGGTTTCCGCCGGCCGAGATGATCGAGCGCCAGCCTTACCTGCCGCGCTTCATGGCCGGCGGCAACGGCAACCCGCTCGGCGCCCGCGCCATGTATCTCGGCAAGACCCTGTACCGCATTCACGGCACCAACCAGCCTTCGACCATCGGCTCTTATGTGTCGTCGGGCTGCGTCGGCATGCTCAACGAGGACGTCGAGGATCTGTTCAGCCGCGTCCAGGTCGGCACCCGCGTCGTCGTGTTGCCAGGCCGCGCCCCGGACACCGTCGCCAATGCCGGTCCGCCGCCGCCGGCCAATCCGATGGCGCCGCCGTCGGCCTCGGTCGGCAACGCCCCGGCCAACATCGTTCCCGCCGCCATCAATCCGCCCGCCGTCTCGGGCGTGCCGCTGCCGCCGCCGGGGCGTTAGAGCGTTTTCGAGCGACGTGGGCTCCGGCCATAGCCGGCGTCGGCCGGCGATGGCCGTCGCGCTGGAAAGCAGCTGGCCCAGGCTGGCGGACCGATTCCCGTATCAAAACAAATTTCTCACATTGTGAGAATCTGGTGTGCAGCTTTTGACCGGCCTCTCCGGACGTGGTTTTCAGGACGGAGCAAATTAACCGCCCCCCTGCGAGATCGCCATGCCCGCAAACCCCAAGCCTGCAAGTCCAATGTCTGCCGTCGCCGCTGCCGCCTACCTTCACCACATGGAACTGACCAGCGCCGATCCGGCGCGGCTTGCCGCGTTTTATGACCGCGTCATGCAGATGCGCGCCGAGAAGCTGGACGGCGACCGCTGGATTTGCCGCGGCGCCGACCGCACGATGCTGATCTCAAATGGCAGCGACAAGAAACTGGGCTTTGCCGCTTTCGCCTGCCGCGACGCCGAGGCGCTCGCCGGCCTGCGGCTCTATATCGAAGCCCGCAACGGAGTCATTGAAAAGTCGCCGTCGCCTTTGTTCGACGACCGCGCGTTTGCCGTGCGCGATCCCGAAGGCAATCCAATCGTCTTCGGCCTGGCGAAAACGCCGGCCGGCGCGCCGTCGCGCGATATTCGCGGGCCGCTGCAGCACATCACCTTCGGCAGCACCGATCTTGTGCCGATGGAGAAATTCTATGCCGACACGCTCGGCATGGCGCTGACCGACCGCGTCAACGACGGCACAGGCCGGATGACGACCTGCTTCGTGCGCTCCACGCATGAGCATCACACCGTCGGTATGTTTCTGAAGCCGGAGGCCGGGCTCGACCATCACAGTTATGAAGCCGGCGAGTGGACCGCGATCCGTGACTGGGGCGATCACCTCGGCGCCTTGCATGAACCGATCGTCTGGGGCCCGGGGCGGCACGGCCCCGGCAACAACCTCTTTATCTTCATCAAGGACCCCGACGGCAACATGATCGAGATCTCGGCCGAAATTGAATATGTCCGCGATCGGCCGGTGCAGGAATGGAAGCACGAACCGTACACGCTGAATTCGTGGGGTCCGGCGATCATGCGTATCTAAGGGCGATGCAAGACGGCGCCGACAAGCGCGGTCCCACCAGCGCCGACAAGGTGCTCGGCGTGCTGTCGTTGTTCACCGCCGAGCGGTCGGTCTGGTCGCCGGAGAGCGCCGCGCGCCGCATGCGTGTTTCGCTCGCCACCGGCTACCGTTACTTCAACACCCTCGTCGCCTGCGGTATGCTTGAGAAGTTGCACCGGAATCAGTATGTGCTCGGCCCGGCCATCGTCGAGCTCGACCGTCAGGTGCGCGCCGCCGATCCCGTGCTGAAGCTGGCGCAGCCGGTGATGGAACGTCTGCTGCGCCGCCTGCGCGAACCGGCGGCGATCTTGTTGTGCCGCTATTATCGGCAAAAGGTGATGTGCATTCATCAGGAAACCAACCGCGGCGGCGAGCCTGTCAGTTCCTATGAGCGTGGCACATTGCACCCGATGTTTCGCGGCGCGACGTCGAAGGTGATCCTGGCGCATCTGCCGCCGCGTACCATCGTCAACTTGTGGCGCGATCATCGCCAAGAGATTGTCGCAACCGGCATGGGGCCCGGCTTTGAGGATTTCAAGGCGGCACTGCGGACGTTGCGGCACTTGCCGGTCAATGTCAGTTCCAACGAAGTCGACGAAGGCCGCACCGGCATCGCCGCGCCGATTTTTGACGCCGCCGGCAGGGTCAATGGCAGCCTCAGCATCGTGTTGCTGTCACCCCCGGCCAACAGCCGGGCGGTGTCGCGGCTCAGCATCGCCGTGCAGGCGGCGGCGCGCGAAATCGAACACGGCCGCGTTGCCGGTGCGGGCAAGGCGGAAACTCGCAAAACAAAATCGCCCAAGACGACATCGTCCAAGACAACATGGGCCAAGACAGGATCGAAGACGTGACCGGAAAGCCGCCGACACATCTCCCCGTCATCGTCGTCGGCGCCGGGCCGACCGGACTGACGCTCGCCAACCTGCTCGGCGTTTACGGCGTCGAGACGCTCGTGCTGGAACGCAACGCCGCGACCGTGCACGAGCCGCGCGCCGTCTCCATCGACGACGAGAGCCTGCGCACCATGCAGGCCGCCGGTCTGGTCGATGAGGTGATGGCGCAGACCGTCACCGGCTACGGCTCGCATTATTTCTCCGCCGCCGGCCGCTGCTTCGCCAAAGTGCAGCCGACCGAGCAGCCGTTCGGCTTTCCGCGCCGCAATGCCTTTCGCCAGCCGATCCTGGAGCGGCAATTGCGCGAGGCGCTGGCGCGCTTTCCGCATGTCACGGCGAAATTTTCATGCGCGCTGGCCTCGTTCGAGCAGAACGATGCGCGAGTTACCGCGCATGTCGCCGACGCCAGCGGCAACGCGCAGATCTTCACCTGCGATTATCTGATCGCCTGCGACGGCGCGTCGAGCGGCGTGCGGCGCCAACTCGGCATCGCGATGGCCGGCTCGACCTTCAGCGAACGCTGGCTGATCCTGGACCTCGAGAATTCGCCGAGCGCCTCGCCGCACACCAAGGTGTTTTCCAATCCGGCGCGGCCCTGCATCGCGCTGCCGGGCCCGAACGGCACGCGCCGTTACGAATTCATGCTGCACAGCCACGAGCGTGACGAGGATATTCTGGCGCCGGAGACGGTGCGGCATCTGATGGAAACGCACGAAGCGGCGCCGCAAAGCAAACTGGTGCGCAAGGTCGTCTACACCTTCCACGCCCGCATTGCCGATCGCTGGAAGGATGGCCGCGTCATGCTCGCCGGCGATGCCGCGCATCTGACGCCGCCTTTCGCCGGGCAGGGCATGAATGCCGGCCTGCGCGACGCCACCAATCTGGCCTGGAAGCTCGCCGCCGTCACCAAAGGTCGCCTAGGCCCCCGCCTGCTCGACACCTACGAAGACGAGCGTCGCGATCACGCCTGGACGATGATCAAGTTCGCGCTCAATATGGGCAAGGTCATTGGGCCGAAGAGCGTGTTGATGGCCAAATCGATCGAATGGCTGTTTCGCCTGCTCGCCTATTTCCCCGATGCGCGCGACTACATCGCACAGATGAAGTTCAAGCCGCCGCCGCGATTTGCCGATGGCTTCATCGTGCCGGACGGCGCCGGCGCGAAGCACACTCTGGTCGGCCGGCTTTATCCGCAGCCGCGCGTGCTGGCCGACGGCCAGGAAGTACTGCTCGATGAGGCGCTGGGCGACGGCTTCGCGATATTGGTGCACTCAAAGCGCGCCGACGACGTGCTGCCGCTGTTGCGCGCCGCACCGTGGTCGCAACTCGGCGCGCGCATTGTCGTGCTCGGCCGCGACGCCACCGAGCTTGGCCCGGCAAATCCGCGCCTGGCGCACATCACCGATCACGTCATCCTGCTGCGCCCGGACCGTTATGTCGCGGCGTGTATTCCGGTGGACGACGTGGCGCGGGGCGGGGAGAAGGTCGCGGCGTTGATCGCGGGTACTTTCTAGTTACTCCGCCGCCGCCTGCTTGCCGATCGCCTCGTTGACGCGCGGCATCACCTGTTCGGCGAGCAAGGTCATCGAGCGCTTGGCCAGCGCCGCGTCGACAAAGTCCATGCCGGCATAGACCAGTTCGCCGAAATCGCCGGTTTCCTCGCGCAACGCCAGGATCGAATCGACCACTTTGTTGACCGTGCCGCTGATGACGCAGTGGTCCATGACGAAGTCGAGCGTGATCTCCTCGTCCGGCTGTTCCTTGTGACTCTTGAACACATAAAGCCGGTTGCTGCGCTTCATCTTGGCCAGCATCTGCTCGAAATAGAACCGGTACGGGCTGTTGGCGTTGTCGCGTCCGTAAGTCCGCGCCGTCGCCTCGTCGTCGGCGACAAAGATGGTGCGAGCGACGCGCCAGTCGTTGATGTCGGCCTTCTGCCCGACCTCGGCCTTGCCCTTGGCGAAATTCTGCCAATGCGATTTGAGATGCTTGGCCAAAAGGAAATTGGCCGACAACGGGTGAAAGTCGCGCTTGCCCATCAGCACGCAGCCCGGCGAGAACGGCGCCACCACGGTGCCGACGATTTCCGGCCGCGGCTTCTGGAACGGCTTGCCCATGATGCCGGTGCCGAGCGCATACGAAGCATGCTTGTTGATAGCGACCTTGAAGCGGTTGTTCGGCAGGTCGATGTCGTAGGGCGGCTCGCGCTCCCAGATCGCGAGGATGACGTCGATGGCCTCGGCGAATATCTTGTTGCGGTCCTCATCCAGAAGGCCGAGAACCTCGGCGTCGGAGGCGAGCGCGCCCGGGCTGATGCCGAAGATGAAGCGGCCTTGCGCCAGGTGGTCGAACATCGCCGCGTTCTGCGCGATCACCACCGGGTGGATCTGCGACAGATTGGTGGTGCCGGTGGCGAGCTTGATGGTCTTGGTGTCGCCGATCAATGTCGCCAGAAACAGCATGCTGTTGGTGACGTTCTCGCAGGCATCGGTCAGATGCTCGCCGACAAAGGCGTCATGGAAGCCGAGCCGGTCGGCCAGAATGATCGCCTCGCTATCCTCGCGCAAAGTCTGCGACCAGTCGCGTCCCAGCGGATGTACCGGCATCGTGAAGTAACCCAACCGCATCGTCGTCTCCATATCGTCGCGCATCCCGCGTGCAATGTTATCGCGGATTGAAGGTATGCCTCCAAGCGCAAAGTGCAAATTTGACGGGACGAAAGTTGCTTTATCCGTGCGTCCCCGCGCAAGCGGGACCCAGAAGCGATAGATTGCGGAGCTTGTTGCAGTGCTGGGTTCCCGCTTGCGCGGGAACGACTGGAGGATGGGTCTACGCGGCGACGCGGGCGAGGAAGCCCTCGACCTCGGCGCGCAGTTCGGTCGCCGCGGCTTCCACGGCTTGCGCCGCGGTCAGCACGCTTTCCGCCGTGCGCGCGGTCTCATCCGCGGCGCCGGCGACCTCGCCGAGCGAGAACACCACCTGGCGGGTGCCGTCGGCGGCGCCGGCGACATTCTGTGATATTTCGGTGGTCGCCGCGCTTTGCTGCTCGACCGCCGCCGACACCGCGGTGGCGCAGTCGTCGATTTCCCGCATGCGGTTCGAAATGCGGCCGATCGCCGCCACTGCGCCGGTGGTCGCGGTCTGCACCGCGGTGATCAAGGCAGAAATATCCTCGGTCGCCTTGGCGGTCTGCACGGCGAGCGATTTGACCTCGGAGGCGACCACGGCGAAGCCCTTGCCGGTGTCGCCGGCGCGCGCCGCTTCGATGGTGGCGTTGAGCGCCAGCAGATTGGTCTGCCCGGCGATATCGCGAATGAGTTTGATGACGTCGCCGATCTTGCGCGCGGCCTGCGCCAGCGCGTCGATCTGCCGGCTGGTGTCACTGGCTTCACTGACCGCGACGCGGACGATGTCGGTGGTCGAGGACAGCTGCCGGCCGATTTCGCCGATCGACGTCGCGAGTTCGTCGGCGGAGACCGCGGCGGTTTCGACATTGGCGCAGGCTTCGTTCGAAGCCGAAACGGCGCCCTCGGCGCTCGCCGAGCTGCGGTTGGAATTGCCGCGCAAGGTGGTCGCCGTCGCGCGCATCGCCTTGGCGCCGGCGCTCGCGGTGCGCAGATACTCCTCGACGCGCTGGCGGAAGGCGGCGATCGCCTGTTCGATCATGGCGCGCCGTTCGTGCTGCTTCTGGATCGAGGCACGCTCCAGTTCGGCATTGCGCCGATCGGTGATGTCGTCGTGGCTGCCGACCCAGCCGCCGCCGGCCATGGCGCGGTTATGCACCAGGATGAGCCGCCCGCCCGGCGTCTTGACTTCCGCGCTGGTGACTTTGCCCTGCGCCATGTCGTCGACCAGTTTCTGCCGATAGGTTTTCGGGTCGCTCATGAACGTGCCGTTGGCGGCGCGGTATTCCAGCATCTCGGTGATGGAGACGCCGGGCGTCGCGATCGCGGCCGACAGTTGATAGATTTCGATGTAGCGCTTGTTGCAGAAGACCAGTTTTTCGTCGCGGCCGAACATGCACAGGCCCTGCGATATATTGTTGAGCGCGACATGCATGCGGCGGTTGAGCTGGCCGGTGCGGAAGATGACGAAGCCGGCCGACAGCACCATGGCGGCAGTTGCGATCACGCCGGCGGCCCCCGCCATAGCGGTGGGCGCGCTGTCCGGGCCGATGGCGAGCAAGGCGGCATAGCTTGCCGAAAAGCCAAGCGCGCCAATCAGCACAACCGGACGCCAGACGCGCGCGGTCGCCAGTGTCGCGGTTGTATCAGCCATGATTTCCCACCCGGTCGAGCGGTAAGCTAAGACTGCCTGGTTTTTTTGCAGTTAATTTCCCGTACTTAAATGGTAAACTAGAAGTTAACGGCCCTACCGCTTATTGCGGCACCTCGATGGTCACCGAGCTGGTGATGGTCTGCCAATGCTTGATTTCCGAAGCGAGCCAGGCATCGGCGTCGGCCAGAGAACCGCTCGGCACGATATTGAAGTTCTGCTTGTGCAGCTTGGCGATCAGGTCGGGCGATTGCAGCGTCTTTTGCACCGCCGAGAACAGCGCCTGCAGAACCGGCTGCGGCGTCGCCGCCGGTGCGAACAAGGCGTTCCACGCCACCGTGCCGACGTCGGGCAGGCCGATTTCCGTCATCGTCGGCACGTCGGGATACTCGGGCAGCCGGGTGCGGTTGGCGATCGCCAGCGCGCGCAGCTTGCCGGCCTGCACCATGCCGGCGGTCGAGGCGACATTGAGAAAGGCGCCCTGCGCGTCGCCGCGCAGCATGTCCTGCACGACGCCGGGCGCGCCGTTCTTGTTCGGCAGCCCGACCATGTCGAGGTCGCCGGCGCGCTTGGCGAAATAGGCCATGTCGTAATGCGGATACGAGCCGATGCCGACCGTGCCGTACCGGAACTTGCCCGGGTTGGCTTTCGCGTAAGCGATCAACTCAGGCACCGTCTTGGCCGGGAAATCGTTCGCCGTCGTCACCAGCAGAAACGCCGGCACGTCGATCAGATTGGTCACCGCCTTCACCGTCGTCCTGTAATCCGCGCTCATCTTCTTGGCGTAGAGGATCGGCGTGATGGCGTTGGTCGATACATTGCCGACCATCAGCGTGTAGCCGTCGGGCTCCGACTTCACCATTTCGTCGATCGCCAGCAGGCCGAAGGCGCCGGGCTTGTTGATGACCACGAAAGGCTGGCCGGTGATTTTCTGAAATTCGTCGCCGACCATGCGGGCGACGATGTCGGTCGCGCCGCCCGGCCCGTAAGGGATCAGCACTTTGATCGGACGGTCGGGATATTTGCCTTGCGCGGTTGCACTGGAAAGGCCGGCGGCAAAAGTCACGGCAAAAGTCGCGGTAAGACAGGCGGCGGACAAAAGGACTAAGCGTCGGCGTTGCATCGGTTCCCCCCAGCTTCGGTTGTTTCGAGGCCAGGCGTCTTCGCGCCCGTGCCGCCAATCTCCGGTCAACTGCCGCCTATGCTAATTGACGCTTTACCGGCGCGCCAGTAGAGGCCGGGCGACCGATTGCATCGGCCACCACCGTTCGGCCACTCTCGGCGGGCATTTTGCCTCCGGTTCCGAATCAACGATTGTCACAGCATGAAATTGTCCCGATCAGGCGCCTGGACGCCGGCCGTCCTTGCGTTCGCCGTTCTCGCGCTCGCCAATTGCGCCGCCACCGAAACCTATGTGGTGAAGGAAGAGCCGAGCATGTATCGCAGCATGGCGCAGGCCGATGCGAAGCTCGACGACGCGGCGGCGGCGTCGATGATTTCCGGCTACCGCGCCAATAACGGCCTGCCGGCGGTGACGCTCGATCCGGAACTCACGCGTCTGGCGCAGGCGCAGGCGACGATCATGGCGCAGCGCGACAAGCTCGATCACGCCGCCGGCAAGCCGTTCCTCGGACGGTTGAAGGCCTCCGGCTACGACGCCAAAACCGCGGCCGAGAATATCGGCGCCGGCTATCATACCTTGGCGGAAGCCTTCTCCGGTTGGCGCGATAGTCCGCCGCACAAGGCCAACATGCTGTTGAAGGGTGCGACGCGCATGGGCATGGCGGCGGCCTATTCGCCGAAGTCGAAATACAAGGTGTTCTGGGCGCTGATCCTGGCCGAGCCGGAAGATGGCAAAAGGTAGATCTACGCTCGCCGCTAACCGCGCGGTCTTTTGGCCCGTGCCTGATAGCGCGGGTTGCGCGCGCAATAGCCGCCAATTCCGCTGATCGTCGCCAGGCATTGCCGGTAGGTCGAGAAACCGCAGTTCTCGGCCTGGGTCCCGAACCGCCCATACTTCGCGCACCACGGATATTCCACTTCGGCTTTGGCCGACGGCGCCGCAAGCGCCAACAGTGCGGCGCCGGCGGCGAAAATCATCAAGGAATTTTTTGTCATCGCGTTTCCTCCGGCTGGAAATGTAACCGGTTTTTGGCCGATTGGTTCCGCCGCCGGCTTAAGCCTCTTGACATTAATTCCTACTGAATATATACCCAAATCGTCCTGCTTATCGAGGGCGCTGTCATGAGGCGTCAGGATGGTGGAGCAGGGCGCGGCGCCCGCGGGCGTGAGGATGTACGCACCTCACGCGCTCGGGCGGTGCCGGGGCCCCGCCCGGAGGCACTAGGACCTCCTGCGAGGAGCTCGCTGATGGTGCGAAGCCCTTGGCTTTGCCCGATGCTCAAAGGCCCCGCTGCTCCGAAAAGGGGGCGAGGCTTGAGGGTCCTTCGGGAAAGCCAACAGCCGCCAGAAGCGCGGCCCGGCTGCCGTAAGACGCCGCCGTGGCGCGCCGAGAGGCGCGGGCATCTCAGTAAGGAGATGCTCACACACGGAAATACTGGAGCGCCCTTTGGCGCGCCACACCCTCGGTACTTGCGAGGGTAAGGAAATCAGGAGTCGGCTTGCCCGGGGCCGCAAACAACACGGGCGATGAGGCATGTCTGCTTCACTTTACCCTCCCCTGGAGGGGGAGGGTGAAAGAAGAGACACAGCCGTCTTCCTTTACCTCACCCTCTTGCCCGACTAGTTTCCCCCGCATGCTGCCGGACGCCAGGGACTTCGAGACGCTCACCCGCCAATTCCGCTGGACTATTCCGGCGCGTTACAACATTGGCGTCGATATTTGCGACCGCTGGGCCGACGCCGAGCCGCGGCGCCTTGCCATCCTGCATGTGCACAGGGATGGCCGCGAGGAAAGCGTCACTTACGGCGCGCTGCGCGACGCCTCGAATCGGCTCGCCAATGTATTGCGCGCGCAAGGCGTCAAACGCGGCGACCGGGTCGCGATCTTCCTGCCGCAGTCGCCGGACGTCGCTATCGCCCACATCGCCACCTACAAACTTGGCGCGGTGGCGCTGCCGATCGCGGTCTTGTTCGGCCCCGACGCGCTGTCCTACCGCTTGCAGAATTCCGGCGCCCGCGCGCTGCTGACCAATGCGGCCGGCCTTTCCAGGCTTAGCGACATTCGCGCCGAAGTGCCCGATCTTACTTGCGTGCTGTCGATCGACGGCGCAGGCGATAACGCCGAGAGCTGGCCCGATCTCGCAGCGCGCGCGTCGTCGAATTTCACGCCGGAAATCACCACGCCGGACGATCCGGCGATGATGATCTACACCTCGGGCACCACCGGTCAGCCGAAAGGCGCGCTGCATGGCCATCGCGTGCTGCTCGGTCATCTGCCTGGCGCCGAACTGCCTTACTATCCGTTTCCGCAACCGGGCGACCGCTTCTGGACGCCGGCCGACTGGGCCTGGGCCGGCGGCCTGCTCGACGTGTTGCTGCCGTCCTTGCATCACGGCGTCGCCGTGGTCGCGCGCAAGTTCGACAAGTTCGATCCGGAAGAAGCCTTCGCGCTGATGCAGAAGACGCAGGTGCGCAATGCCTTCATCCCGCCGACCGCTTTGCGCATGATGCGCGCCGCGCCCAACCCGGCTGGCCGCTACGATTTCAAATTGCGCGCCATGGGCTCGGGCGGCGAGTCGCTCGGTGTCGAAGCGCTGGAGTGGGGCCGCTCCGCCTTTGGTCTCACCATCAACGAATTCTACGGCCAGACCGAATGCAATCTGGTGATCGGCGCCTGCGCGCAACTTGGTCAGATGCGCATCGGATCGATGGGCAAGGCGGTGCCCGGCCACACCGTGGCGGTGATCGGGCCCGACGGCACGGTGTTGAAACCCGGCGAGATCGGCCAAATCGCGGTGAAGCGTCCCGACCCGGTGATGTTTCTGGAATACTGGAAGCGCGAGGGCGCGACGCGCGACAAGTTCATCGGCGACTGGATGACCACCGGCGACCAGGGTACGATGGATGAGGAAGGCTATTTCACTTTCGTCGGCCGCGACGACGACGTGATTACCTCATCCGGTTTCCGCATCGGCCCCGGCGAGATCGAGGATTGCCTGATCGGTCACCCCGCGGTGGCGCTGGCCGCCGCTATCGGCAAGCCTGATCCGCTGCGCACCGAGATCGTCAAGGCATTCATCGTGCTGAAAGCCGGCCATGCCCCCACGCCCGAGCTGGCCACCGAGATTCAAACATTCGTCAAGACGCGGCTGTCCGGCCACGAATATCCACGCGAGGTCGCCTTCATCGACACGATGCCGATGACGACGACGGGCAAGGTGATCCGAAGATTGCTGCGCGAGCGCGACTAGATCGCGTCTTTTTTGTTGCCGAGCAAAAACACGTGGAAGCCGAGCTTCCTTTTGGCGACGTAATAGAGGCAGAGCGATTCGACGATCAGCGCCGTCGAGGTCGCCGCCGCCGCGCCCTCGATGCCGATGTGCGGGATCAGGACGAAGCAGAGCCCCAGGTTAATCGCAAATGCCGCGGCATAAATCGCCGCGCACTGCTTGCGCTCGCCGAGCATATTGAGCAGCCGTTCGGCCGGGCCTACGGCGGCGCGCGCCAGCATGCCGATCGAGAGAATGAACATCACGTCGTAGCCGCTTTCGAATCCTGTTCCGAAAAGCCCGAGCAGCGGCTTGCCGAAAATGAGAATGCCGGCGCAGACCGCGAGCGACGGCCAAAACGTCCATTTGATCGTCTCGCGAAAGAACGATGCCAGCCGTTCCTTGTCGCCGGCGACATGGTACTGCGTGAACTTGTGCGTGGTCGCGCCGGCGATGGCGAAATAGACGAAGGCGACGACGGCGAGCAGCCGCGCGCCGGCGTAATAGACCGCGACTTCGTCCGGCGAGCGGAAATGTTCGAGCGCGAGAATATCGACATAAGTCAGCAGCAGATAGAAGCCTTCGACGACGAAGATCGGCAACGAGGTGGCGAGCCACACTTTCGGCTCGTAGGTCTTGAGCCCGGGCGGCACTTTCTTGGCGAGCCTGCGGTCGAGCACGACAAGCTGCCCGATAGTCACGGCGTAAATCGTGATGATGGAAATATACAGGGCCGTCGTCGCGTCGGTCGGCGCACCGATCATAAAGGCGCCGCCCATCAAGGCCAGCATGGCCAAAGTGCGGATGATGTAGAACGGCATCAGCGCCAGGTTCGGCCAGTCATAGGATTGCGCGATGCCGGCCTGGACCTGCACCAGGCCGTAGATCGGGATCATGACGCAAGCGAGATAGAGCGGCACGACCAGGAAAGGATCGAGCCACGGCTGGATCAAGGTCACGCCGAGCGCGCCGGCGCCGCCGATCGCGGTGGCGATGGCAAAGGCCAGCCAGCGGCTGCCGCTGAGAAAGCCGCGCAATTTGTCGAGCGATTTATGCTCCGTGTATTCGGGGATGAAGCGCCGCGCCGCCGAGGACAGGCCCATGTCGGACAAGGCGCCGATCATCAGCACCCAGGTCCAGGCATAGATAAAGATGCCGAACTCGAACGAGCCCATCCAGCGCGCCAGCAACACCTGGCTGACCAGAGCCAGCATCGCATTGGCGACGCGCACCATAAACATCTTGCCGGCGACGAGCTGGGCCAGCCGGCTATCGCTGCGTTCCGCCAATATGGTTTTGACGCGCGCAATCGCGCCGGCGAGCGAACGCGGCGGCGGTGACAATGCGGCGGGATCTGAGCCCGACGACACGGGGCCCGTCTCCGGCGGCCGCGATGCGATCGATGGCGACGCCATTGCCACCGGGTAGCAAGGAATCGTTAACATTCGGTGGCCGCGCGGCTTACGCCTGCGGCAGCGACGCCAACAGGCCTTCAACCACCTTGCGATCCTCGGCACTCAAGGGCTGCTGCGGCGGCACCGGGTCGCCGACGTCGTAGCCCTGGATCTGCAATCCAGCCTTGATGCAGGCGGCCAGATTAAATTTGGCGAAAGCCTCGTTGATGCGCCACATCTCGCGCTGCAGCTTCATCGCCTCCGGCCATTTTTCCGCCCGGCACAGGTCGTAAAGCTTCACGCTCTGGCGCGGCACGATGCAGGCCGGTCCGGCCATCCAGCCGACGCCGCCGATCATCATCACCGCGGCGGGAATATGCGCCGACGCTGAGAACACATTGATCTGCGGCGCGCGGTTCATGATCGACAGCAGCCGGCCGGTATTGGTCGAGGCATCCTTGATCGCCTGGATACGCGGATGCGTGGCGAGCCGCGCGATAACGTCAAGCGTCAGATCGCTGCGCTGGAAATTCGGATTGGTATAGAGCACCACCGGGATATCGACGGCGTCGGCGATGGCGCGGAAGTAGGCCTCGATCTGTCCGTCCTTAAGCGGGAAATAGGCTTCGAGAATGGCGAGGATGCCGTCGGCGCCGAATCCTTGATAGCGCTTCGCCTGTTCGACCGCGTCGGCGGTCGATGTCGAGGCGACGCCGGCGATCACCGGCACGCGCTTGTGCGCGGCTTCAATGGTGGTCTTGACCACGGCGTCGCG
>CAIMEA010000079.1 GCA_903839845.1 uncultured Hyphomicrobiales bacterium | reverse complement strand
CGCCCGCGTCAGGCCGACATGGGCGAGGCGGCGTTCCTCCTCCAGCCCGTTGCGGCCGCTCTCGTCGAGCGAGCGTTGATGCGGAAACAGGCCTTCCTCCCAGCCGGGCAGGAACACGGTGTCGAATTCGAGACCTTTGGCCGAATGCAAAGTCATGATGTTGACGGCCTGCTCGGCCTCGCCGCGGTCGACATCCATCACCAGCGAGATGTGCTCGAGAAAGCCGGCGAGGTTCTCGAATTCCTGCATCGAGCGCACCAGCTCTTTGAGGTTTTCCAGGCGGCCGGCGGCGTCGGCCGAGCGGTCCTTCTGCCACATCTCGGTATAGCCGCTTTCGTCGAGCACGATTTCGGCCAGCTCGTTGTGCGGCAGCGTGTCCTTCTGTTTGCGCCAGCGCTCGAAATTCGCCATCAGGTCGCGCAGCGCGGTGCGCGGTTTCGGCTTCATCTCGTCGGTGGAGGAGAGCAGGCGCGCCGCCTCGGTCAGCGGCACGCGCATCTTGCGGGCATAATCGTGCAGCATCTGCACGGTGGCGTCGCCGAGGCCGCGCTTCGGCACATTGACGATACGTTCAAACGCAAGGTCGTCGGCCGGCTGCGCGATGACGCGCAGATAGGCCAGCGCATCGCGGATTTCGGCGCGCTCGTAGAACCGAGGACCGCCGATGACGCGATAGCTGAGCCCAAGCTGGATGAAGCGTTCCTCGAATTCGCGCATCTGGAACGAAGCGCGCACGAGGATGGCGATCTCGTCGAGCGGATGGTCCTGTCCTTCGTCGCGCGCGGCGCGCTGCATCTGCTCGATCTCTTCGCCGATCGCGCGCGCTTCTTCCTCGCTATCCCAGGCGCCGGTGACCTGCACCTTCTCGCCATCGACGTCCTCGGTGCGCAAGGTCTTGCCGAGGCGGCCTTCATTGTGCGCGATCAGCGTGCTCGCCGCTGCCAGAATATGTCCGGTGCTGCGATAATTGCGTTCGAGTCTTATGACCTTCGCGCCGGGGAAGTCGTGGTCGAAACGCAGGATGTTATCGACCTCCGCGCCGCGCCAGCCATAGATGGACTGGTCGTCGTCGCCGACGCAGCAGATGTTTTTGGGGGCTTTCGTCGCAGGATCCGCCGGTTCGCCTTCGGGCGGCGGCAGCGCGATTTGCGCGGACGGCGTCTGCGACAACAACCGCAGCCACAGATACTGTGCCACGTTGGTATCCTGATATTCGTCGACCAAAATGTATTTGAAGCGCGTCTGGTATTGCCGCAGCACGTCCGGGTGTTCGCGGAACAGGCGGATGCATTCCAGCAGCAGATCGCCGAAGTCGGCGGCGTTGAGCGTCTTCAGCCGCTCCTGATAAGCGGCGTAGAGCTTCTTGCCCTTGCCGTTGGCGAAAGCGGCGGCCTCGCCGGCCGGCACCTGGTCGGGCGTCAGGCCGCGGTTTTTCCAGCCGTCGACGATCATGGCGAAGACGCGCGCCGGCCAGCGCTTCTCGTCCAGTTTCTCGACCTCGATCAGCTGCTTGATCAGGCGGATCTGGTCGTCGACGCCGAGAATGGTGAAGTCGCTCTTCAGGCCGACCATTTCGGCGTGACGGCGCAAAATCTTGACGCCGATGGCGTGGAAGGTGCCGAGCCAGGGCATGCCCTCGACGATCTGGCCGACCATCTTGCCGACCCGCTCCTTCATCTCGCGCGCCGCCTTGTTGGTGAAGGTGACGGACAGGATTTCGCGCGGGTGGGCGCGGCCGAGATTGAGGATGTGCGCGATGCGGGTGGTCAGGACGCGGGTTTTGCCGGTTCCGGCGCCGGCCAGCACCAGCACCGGACCGTCGAGCGTCTCGACGGCTTCGCGCTGTTCCGGGTTCAAATCGGCGAGATAGGGCGCGCTGGCCGTCCTTGTGGCCATGGCGCGCGCGGCGATGCCTCCCGGAACGGGGGCGGGCGCGGAGACGTGACGCTTGGGCTCGGCCATCTTGTGGGTGATTCCTTCACCCCCAAGATGGCACTCGCAAGGCGCAATTTCGAGGGCAGGGCGGCTTGGAAATGGCCGTCCTACCCCGATTTAAGCAGGAAAATCGCGGCGCAGGGCCGGTCATTCCGCCTTGTAGGTCTCGCGCTTGCTGTTGGCGAGCTTGATCAGCTCCTCGGCGGCCTTGCGGTCTTCCTGCAGGAATGCCGCGAAGCCGGCCGGCGTCGTCGTCGCCGAGACGACCGACTGCTTCTCAAGGAATTCGTTGAAGGCCGGGTCCTTGAACGTGGCGACGAAGGCGGCATTGACCTTGTCGACGATCGCTTGCGGCGTGCCCTTCGGCGCGGCAAGGCCCCACCAGCCCTGTCCGGGATAACCGCCGAGACCGGCCTCCTTGAAGGTCGGTACATTCGGCAGCAACGGCGAGCGCTTGTCCGCCGACAATGCCAGCGCCTTCACCTTGCCGGCGTCGATCATGCCCATGAAGTTGCCGACGCCGAAGCGCGTCACCTGCACCTGGTTGCCGGCCAAAGCCTGCGCCGCCGGCCCGCCGCCTTTGTACGGCACGCCGACGATCTTGGTACCCCACTGGTTGTTGAGCCAGCGCATGAACAGATCGGGGAACGAGCCGTCGCCGAGCGTGGCGTAGTTCAGCGCGTCCGGCTTGGCCTGCGCATAGGCCTTCAGTTCGGCGACCGAATTGATGCCGACCTCGCTGGAGACGAACAGGCCCTCGGTCAGGAAAAACAGCCGCGTCACCGGCATCAGGTCTTCCGGCGCGTAGGGCAGCTTGTCGAACAGCAGCGGGTTGTAGGACATCGTGCTGTGATAAATGACGCACAAGGTGTAACCGTCCGGCGTCGCCTGCGCGCAGGTCTGCGCGCCGAGAATGCCGGCGGCGCCGCCGCGGTTCTCGATGATGAGCGGCTGGCCGAGCTTCTGTTGCAACTCGGCGCCGGCCTTGCGCATGATGACGTCGGTGACGCTGCCGGCGGCGATCGAGACGATCATCCGGATCGGATGGTCCGGATAGGTCTGCGCCTGCGCCGTACCGGCCGCGCCGATCATCAGCAGGCCCGTGAGTGCCTTGGCGATCCTCTGCATGACGTTTCCTTCCTTTGAATTTTTATTTTTAGATTTTGAATTCTAAAGCTTGCCGTCGAACGCCGCCGTCACGTAATCGTCGACCATATTGTAGCATTGCCGCGCCGCGCCCGGATCGAAACAGCCGATGCCCGGGACGTTTGATTCTTGCTCGCAGAACGAATGAAGCAGATGGCCGAACACCAGCATCTGCCATTTCGCGCCGGCGGCTTCCATTTCCGCTTCGAACGTGTCGCGGTCCTTTTTCGGCACCACCGGGTCGGCCGCGCCATGCATCACGCAAACCGCGGCCTTGATGTCGCCGGCCTTGGCCGGCATCGACGTCAACAGATCGCCATGCATGCAGACAACGGCCTTCACGTCGGCGCCGCTGCGCGCCAGTTCGAGAACATTGCCGCCGCCGAAGCAGAAACCGGCGGCCGCCTGTTTGCCGAGGTCGCCGATGCCGCGCTTGTCGCTTTCCTGGCGCAGCGCCTCGAGCGCGGCGGCGATGCGCCGGCGCCGTTCCGGTGCGTCGCCGCGCAGACCGTTGGCGAGTTCGGCGGCTTCCGGCGGGCCTTTGGAGGCTTTGCCGGCGCCATACATGTCGGCGACGAAGGCGATATATTTGGCTCCGGCCATCGTCTTGACGCGCTCGAGGGTGGGCTCGCTCATGCCGAGCCAGTTCGGCGACACCAGCAGCAAGGGCCTGCGGCCGCTGACCTTGTCGTCATAAATCAGCGCGCCATTGGCGGCGACGTGGCCTGCCTGGTAATCAATTCTCTCGACCTTCACTTAAGCGTTCCCTTGTTATCGTGGTTCTTGTGCCCGGTGCGTTAGCCGAGAATGATCTCGCCGATCGAACCGGTATCGAATTGCGTGAAATAGAGCCGCCCGTTCGACATCGCGGCGATGCAGCGCGGGCCGCTGCCCGGCGTCGGAATGTCGTATTCGGCGATGAAAGTGCCGTCCGGCTTCATATGGCCGATCTTGTTGGCGAAGTTTTCGGTGCACCAGAGATTGTTGTCGGGCCCGACGGTGACGCCGCGCAAAGACGCATTCGGCGTCGGAAACACGAATTCGCTGAACTTGTTGTCGCGGTCGATGCGGCCGAGCGCGTTGGCGCCGGTCTCGACAAACCAGATATTGCCGTCGGGATGCGTGACCATGGCGCGCGGCTGCGGATCGGCGCCCGGAATGGCGAACTCGGTGACCTCGCCGCTCATCGTGATGCGGGCGACGCGGTTGCCGGCGGCTTCGCTGAACCACAGCGCGCCGTCGCGCTCGACGATCGACAGCGGCTTGCTCCCGGGCGTAATCCCGGTCTTGAACTCGGTGATCTTGCCGTCGGGTGTGATGCGGCCGATCTGACCGGCATCGGTTTCCGAAAACCAGATATTGCCGTCGGGCCCAAGGCCGATGGCATCGGGACCGGCATTCGCGGTCGGCACGTCGAATTCGGCCAGCGCGCCGCCGACGGATATACGGCCGATCTTGTTGGCCTTCTTTTGCGCGAACCAGAGATTGTTGTCGGCGCCGAGACCGATACCGATCGGCGTCGCGCCCGCCGTCGGCAGCGAGAATTCCTTGAACGTCGCGCTGCGCGGATCGAAGCAGCCGACCTTGGCGGCGCCGCTTTCGCAGAACCACAGATTATGGTCGGGACCTTCGACGCAGATATAGGGGGCGCTGCCGGCGCTCGGAATGCGATGCTCGCGCATCGTGACTTTTTTCACCGCGACTGCGGGCGACTCTTTGGCAACGGCCGACATGAATGACCTCGTACCGCAATCCAGTACATTCTGATTGCTTGGCAAGAAGCTAGCGACCGAATTTTAAACGAGTCAACTCTTCTTCGCCATCGACACAGCGCGCCCCGCGCCATCGGGCTTCGGCAGAGGTGCATGTGCGTTTTGCAACCGCGCCAGCGCATCGACAACGGGCGTCGGCCACGGCGCGACTTTCTTCGTCGTCATGTCGACATGCAGCGTCATCGTCTCGCAGGTCGCCGACACCCAGCCCTCGGTCGCGTGCACCAGTTCCTCGAACAGGTGAAGTCGCATGCTGTCAAAGGCCAGCAACTGGCAGCGGACCCGCAGCGTGTCGCTCTCCTTGACCTCGCGCAAATAGCGGACATGCATTTCGGCGACCATGGTCGAGTGCGCATGGTCCTTGAGGTAGTTCGGCCCGAGGCCGAGCAACTCATATAACTCATCGACGGCGCGGTCGAAGAACACGACGTAATAGGCCATGTTGAGATGGCCGTTGAAGTCGATCCATGGCGGCTCGATCCGCATCTGCGACGAGACGAACGGGGCGGGCATTTCGGGGCGTTCGAGCATCGTCATTCCATCTTGTCTGTGCCCGTTGCGCGCATTGAAACCGGCCGGGCCGTCGCCACATAATGATACAGGAACGGCGCGCATTTGGCAGTCCGGCCCAATTTGAGAACCGAACATGTTGAAAATTCAAGGGCTGGGCGATGTGGCGGAGTGGCTCGGCGACGTCGCCGATCTGACCGAGCTGGCCAGGGGCTCCACGGTCTGGCTGGCGGTGACGGGTTTGAGCCGCGCCGGCAAGACGGTCTTTATCACCTCGCTGGTCCACAATCTCCTGAGCGCGCTGCATAACCCGAACCGGATGCCGCTGTTGAAAGTGGTCGGCGACGGCCGGCTGGTCGCCGCCCGCCTGGAAGGCGCTCGAGCGCATGTGCTGCCGCGCTTTCCCTATGCCGACAACATCGAGACCTTGGCCGCGACGCCGGCGGGCTGGCCGCAACCGACCGCCGACATCAGCGAGATCGGTGTCGACATCCGCTTTGTCCCGACCGGCCTGATCGGCGAGGTGCTCGGCCGCATCAGCGGCGGCGCGGCGACGTTGAAGCTGCGCATCGTCGATTATCCGGGCGAGTGGCTGCTCGATCTGCCGCTGCTGTCGCAAAGTTATGCCGAATGGTCGCGCGGCATGGTGCAACTCTGGCGGCGCGGCATCCGCGCGGAGCCGGCGCGGGACTATCTCGGCTTCATCGCCGAACATCCCGCGAGCGAGAATTCGAGCGAGGCGGTCGCCAAGCAGGCGCACGATCTCTATCGCGCGCTGCTCGTCACCGCGCGCGACAAGCATGGCCTGAGCTATCTGCAACCGGGCCGCTTCGTGCGTCCCGGCGCGCTCGCCGACGCGCCTTTTCTCTGGTTCGCGCCGCTCGACGTGCCGGACGGCGTCGATCGCCTGCCGAGCGGCTCGCTCGGCGCGCTGATGGAAGAGCGCTACGAAGTCTACAAGAAAGAAGTTGTCGGCGCTTTCTATCAAAATTACTTCCGCAATTACGGCCGCCAGATCGTTCTGGTCGATGTGCTGGGTGCGCTTCTGGCCGGACGCGAGGCCTTCGAGGATACGCGGCTGGCGACCGAGGCCATTCTGGAAAGCTTCCGCTACGGGCAGCACAATATTCTGACGAAACTGATCGGCAGCGCCCGCGTGGAAAAAGTGCTGTTCGCCGCCACCAAGGCCGACCACATTGCCGAGCCGCAGCGCGACAATATGAGCGAACTGATGCGCAACATGGCGGCGCTGCCGGTGCTGGCAGCACGCGGCAACGATGCCGATATCGATGTCACGACCTTGGCGTCGGTGGCATCGACCATCGATGGGACACAGGAGATCGACGGCAAGCGTGTCGACGTCGTCATCGGCCGCCCGGTCCGCGCCGGCAAGCAGGCGAAGTTCTTCGGCGGCGAGGTGCCGGTTCGGCCGCCGCGGCCGGATGCATGGGGCGCGCCGTTTCTTGAAATCCCGACGTTCGAGCCGCCCTTGATCGATCCGGCGCCGGTCGACGGCATACCGCACATCAATCTCGATCTCGCGCTTGAATATTTAATCGGAGACCGGCTGCGATGAACGATACGGGCAAACGGCATGACGCTAAACCAGGGCCGCGCGTCATTGTCGACGATGCGCCGGCGCAGGCGCGTTCCTTCGCCGCCCCACAAGCGCCTTTGGTCATCGAGACCGCCGAGACCGACCGCGTCGTGCCGCGCCAGCGTGCCGCCGTGGCACTAGGCGCGCGCGGAATTGCCGCGCCGCGCCGGCGCGATGCCTGGGTACGGCTCGGTCTCTGGGGCGTCGGCGTTGCTTTCGTCGGCTGGCTCGGCGTCGATGCCTGGCTCTGGACCTCGAATGCCTTCGCCAGCAGCGCCGTGCTCGGCACGTTTGCGGTGGCGGCTGTCACCGCCGGTATCGCCGGCGCCGGATTGATTATCGGACGCGAACTGAAAAGTTTCTTCGCGCTGAAAAGCGTCGAGGCGCATCAGCGGCGCTTCGCCGACGAGACTTTGCGCCCCGCCGACATGCGCGAGGCGATCCGCGAGGTGCTGGCGGTGGTGCCGAAGGACCGCGAACTGGAGGCTGCGATCGAGGCCTATCAGCGTCAGGCGCAGCCGCATCACACGCCCTCGCAGCAACTGGAATTATTGTCGCGCACGGTGGTGTCGCCGCTCGACCGCCGCGCCGAGGCAGTGGTGCGCCGCGCCACCGCGCGCGCCTTCGGCATCACCGCCGTGTCGCCGACGGCGATCACCGACGCGATCTTTTTCATCGCCATGAGCGTGCGCATGGTGCGCGGCGTCGCCGCCTGTTACGGCCACCGGCCGACGGCGGCGGCGACCGCGCATCTGTTGCGCCGGCTGGTGGTCGAGGCCGGCAGGCTGGGGGCCATCGATCTCGCCGGCATGACGTTGACGCAACATATCGGCGGCGCGCTGGCCGAACGCATCGCCGCCAATACCGCCGAGTCGATGTATGCCGGGCAGCGCATGGCGCGCATCGGCCTCATTACCATGGGCATGTGCCGCCCGGTGCCGTTCCGCCCGGACGAGGTGCCGGGAATGTTTTCGTCGATGATCGGCAATCTGTTCGCGCGCAAGGCGAATAACCCGCCGGAAAACGGTGGATGACGCAGATTCGGCGTTAACCAAAAATTAACGAAGTATTCCGCCACCGCGGGCCCTCGGCTATCCTCCCGTCGAAATCGGGAGTCGTCGTGATGCTGAAAACAATTGCCCGGGCTGTGTTTCTGTTCGCGCTGGCGATCATGATCGCGTCGTGGGCGATGACCGTCGGCAACAGCAAGCCGGCCGAGCCGGAACAGGCGCTGCCGACCGACCGCATGTATTCGTGATTTTCTTGCTATTTCCCGGCCGTCTTCGCAATTCCCACCGCTTGACCTGAACGGCGCGCCCCGACAGGTTGCTGGTCGTCAGCCTTTCTAGCCGGGGGCCTCCATCGTGACCGTGACAGCCGTCGCCAAAAACCGCAGCCCGGACGGCTTCGCCGCCGCCATCGGCGAACTGACCGCCGCCTTCGGCAACCGCCTGGTGACCTCGCAGGCGGTGCGGGCGCAGCACGGCAATAATGTCACCTGGATCCCGAACCAGCCGCCCGACGCCGTGGTCTATCCGCAGAGCACCGAGGACGTGCAGCAGATCGTGCACATCTGTTCGAAGCACGGCATGCCGATCATCCCGTTCGGCGCCGGCTCGTCCCTGGAAGGCCACGTCAACGCGCCGCAGGGCGGCGTGTCGATCGACTTCCGCGACATGAACCGGTTGCTGACGGTGCACGCCGAGGATCTCGACTGCGTGGTGCAGGCCGGCATCACCCGCAAGACGCTCAACGAGCAGCTGCGCGACAGCGGCCTGTTTTTTCCGATCGATCCCGGCGCCGATGCTTCGCTCGGCGGCATGGCCTCGACGCGCGCCTCCGGCACCAACGCGGTGCGCTACGGCACCATGAAGGACAATGTCATCGCGATGAAGGTCGTGCTGGCCAATGGTGAGGTGATCGACACCGCGCGGCGCGCCAAGAAGACGTCGGCCGGCTACGATCTCACGCGGCTGATGATCGGCTCGGAAGGCACGCTCGGCATCATCACCGAACTGACGCTGAAATTGTCCGGCATTCCGGAAGCGATCTCCGGCGGCACCTGTCCGTTTCCGTCCGTTGAAGCCGCCTGCAACGCCGCGATCATGACCATCCAGGCCGGCATTCCGGTGGCGCGCATCGAACTGCTCGACGCCTTGCAGGTGCGCGCGATTAATCTCGGCTCCAAGCTCGGCCTGCCGGAGACGACCTTGCTGTTTCTCGAATTTCACGGCACCGAGGCCTCGGTCAAGGAACAGTCGGAGCGCTTCAACGACATCGCGCAGGAACTCGGCGGCGGTCCCTTCGTCTGGACCACCCGCGCCGAAGAGCGCACCAAAATGTGGGAAGCGCGCCACAATGCCGCGTTTTCCAATTTCACGCTGCGGCCCGGCGCGGCGATGATCGCCACCGACGTCTGCGTGCCGATCTCGCGTCTGGCCGAGTGCGTCACGGCGACGCAGGCCGATATCGCCGCAAGCCGCATTATCGCGCCGATCGTCGGCCATATCGGCGACGGCAATTTTCATCTGACCATGCTGATCGATCGGGCCGATGCTGACGAGGTCGAACGGGCTGAGGGTCTGTCAGGCCGCCTGGTCGACCGCGCTTTGGCAATGGACGGAACCTGCACCGGCGAGCATGGCGTCGGCCAGGGCAAGATGAAATACATGCAGGCGGAACACGGCACGGCCGCGGTCGCCGCGATGCTGGCGATCAAGCAGGCGCTCGATCCGCACAATATTCTCAATCCCGGCAAGATGATTTCGCCCGGCTGATATGAGCCGGCGACACAGATTTGCCGCCAAAACCGTCGAACGATGGCGTATACTTTGCAGGGCTCTATACTTTGCTAGATTGAGCGCAGGCGCAGGCCGGCTGCGGATTGGCGCTGGAGTTGGCGTTTGCAAACCACTTTGCTCGGAGCAGCGATTGCGATCATTCTGGCCGTGCTCACCGCACTGGTCGGGCCGCTTCTGATCGACTGGAGCAGCCATCGCTCGCTTTTCGAAAAAGAGGCCAGCCGCCTGGTCGGCGCACCGGTGCGCATTGCCGGCGCCATCGACGCCCGCCTGCTGCCGTCGCCGCGCTTCACCGCCGACGATATCGAGATCGGCAAAGGCGCCGGCAAGGTCGCCGTCCGTTCGCTCGGCATTGAGTTGGCGCTGGCGCCGCTGATGCGCGGCGACTGGCGCGCCACCGAACTGCATCTCGCCGGACCGCAAGTGACGCTCGGTCTTGATGCCAGCGGCCAGATCGATACGCCCGATTTCCCGATGACCTTCAACCCGGATGCGCTGGCGGTCGAACGGCTGAGCATCGAGGATGGCAAGATATCGTTCGCCGATGCCACCAGTGGCGGCACCGTCACGCTGAACCGGTTCTGGTTCAATGGCGAGGCGCGTTCGCTCATCGGTCCGTTCAAGGGCGAGGGCGCCGTCACCATTGGCGAGGAGCTTTATCCGTTCCGCCTCTCGTCCGGCCGCTACGGCGAGGACGGCGCCATCAAGCTTCACGTCAATGTCGACCCGGTCAACCGCCCGCTCAGCATCGAGACCGACGGCCTGCTGACCTTGGCCGATGGCACGCCGCATTTCGACGGCACGCTGAGTTTGGCCAAGCCGGTCGGCATTGGCTTGCGCGGCAATGCGCGATTGACCCAGCCGTGGCGGCTGAGCGGCAAGGTCAAGGCTGGCGCGCAATCGGCGTTGATCGAGCAGGTCGAATTTCTCTACGGCCCGGAAGAGCAGGGACTGAAGCTGACCGGCGTCGCCGATTTTAAGTTCGGAAAAAATCCCCGCTTTGACGGAGTCATGTCGGGACGTCAGGTCGATCTCGACCGCGTGCTAGCCGCAACCGACGGCACCCGGCCGCCGCCGGCCGCCACCATTCGCGATCTGATCGAACTTGGCGGTGCGGCGTTCAAGCCCAGCTTCCCGATAGCGATCGGGCTTGGCATCGATCAGGTCACGCTCGGCGGCAACATTGTGCAAAACGTCCGCGGCGATATCAGCACCGACGCCGGCGGCTGGAATCTCGACCGCTTCGAGTTTCGAGCGCCCGGCTATACGCAGGTTCGGCTGAGCGGCCATCTCGCCGTCGGCGCCGATGGCGTCGCCTTCAATGGGCCGGCGGAGATCGAAGCCAATGACCCGCAGGTTCTGGCGGCCTGGCTGGAAGGCCGCAGCGATGTGCCGGTGACGCCGCCGATCGACCTGCGCACCTTGCGCATGTCCGGCGACCTCACGCTCGGCAGCGAAAAGATCGCCTTCGAGAAACTGCGCGCCGAGTTCGACCGCAAGACGATATCCGGCCGGCTGTCTTATGTCTTCGCCGCGGGTCAAAGCCAGGCCAAGCTCGACGCCGCACTCAACGCGCCGGAACTCGACATCGACGCCGCGCTCGGTTTCGGCCGGGCGCTGCTGTCCGGCTCCGCGCTGGCGCGGCCGGGCGACATGACGGTCGCCGCCGATGTCGGCCGGGCGTCAATCGGCGCCTTCGTTGCGCGCGATGTCAGTGCGCGGCTGAAAGTCGATGCCGGCGGATGGCAGATCGACAGGCTGGCGGTCGCCGATATCGGCGGCGCCGCTTTTTCGGCGAGCGGACGCATCGATACGACGCAACCGACGCCGCGCGGCAGCGTCAATGTCGATCTGACCGCGCCCGATATGGCGCCGGTGATGGCGGTGCTGTCGCGTTTCGTGCCGGCAACGATGACGCCGCGCGGGCGTGCCGCCGCGGCGATGGCGCCGGCCCGTCTGCGGGCGCGGCTGGTCGTCGATGGCGCGGCGCCGTCGGCGCTGGCCAAATTGAGTATCGACGGTTCGCTCGGCCGCGCGCGGCTGGCGCTGACCGGGCAGGCGAACGCCGATCTGTTCAAGTCCATCGGCGATGCCGGCGATCTGAAAATGGACGGCAAACTGGAAGCCGACGACGGCAAGGTGCTGCTGACCATGCTGGGCCTCGATCGCACGATCGAAATCGAACCGGGACCTGGCGCGGTGACGCTGACATTGAACGGCCCGGCGAAGGGCGAACTGGCTCTCGAGGGCCGGCTGCTGGCGAAAAGCCTGGAAGCGAAAGTCAGCGGCACGGCGCGGCCGTTCGTGGCGGCGCCGTCGGCGGCCTTCCGGACGGTGGTGACCCGCGCCAATGCCGCGCCGTTACGCGGCGCCGGCGATGCGCGCGCGGCGCTGCCGGTTACATTCGACGGCCGCCTCGCGCTGGCCGGCGAGGGGCTTAACGTCTCCGACATCAACGCCAATATCGGCGGCAGCGCGTTGCGCGGCAAAATGACTTGGTCGCTTGGCCTGCCGCACCGGATTTCCGGCGCGCTGGACGCCGATACGATCGACGGCGCGACCGTGCTCGCGGCTGCGATCGGCATGCCGACAATCGCGCCGAGCGCCGATAAAAATTGGATCTGGTCGACCGAGCCTTTCACCGATGCAGCGTTTGGCGAGGTCGTCGGCGAACTTTTGCTCAAGGCGCGGCGTCTTGATTTCTCGTCGCCGATCGCGGTGCGCGAGTTCAGCGCCAATCTTCGCTTCGGCAAGCGCGAATTATCCATCGACGACATGGCCGGCGATATTGCCGGCGGCAGGTTCGCCGGCAGCCTCGGCTACACGGACACCGACACCGGATTGACCGCGCAAGCGAAACTGTCGCTGACCGGCGCGGACGCGGCGGCGCTGCTGCCACCGGCGGCGCGCCCGCCGATCACCGGAACGCTCGATATCGCGGCCGATGCGACCGGCGCGGGGTTAAGCCCGGTGGCGTTGATCGGCTCGCTGCGCGGCACCGGCAAACTGACATTGACCAACGCGCAATTGGCCGGGCTCGATCCGCGCGCCTTCGACGCCGTCACCCGCGCCATCGACCAGGGGCTGGCCATCGATGCCGGCCGCATCGGCACAGTGACGCGCTCGGCGCTGGAGGGCGGTCAACTGGCGGTCAAGCGCGCGACCGGCAATCTGTCGCTGCGCGCCGGGCAGTTGCGGCTGAGCGAATTCAATGCCGAGATCAACAATGCCGACCTGTCGATCACCGGCAATGTCGATCTCACCGCCGGTTCGCTGGACGCGCGGCTGGTTCTGACCGGCGCGAGTGAAACCACGGGCACGCGGCCTGATATCTTCATGTCCTTGAAGGGGCCGGTCAGCGCGCCGGCGCGCAACATTGACGTGTCGGCGTTGACAGCCTGGCTGACCTTGCGCGCGGTCGATAGCCAGGCCAGGCGGCTGCGCGCCATCGAGGCGGCGCAGCCGAAGCCGACTGTGCCGCCCAGCGGCAATGCTCCTCCAGCACCGGACAAAGAAATGGCGCCGGCATTACCGGCGCCCGTCGATATCAACCCGCTGCCGCCGCCCCGGCAGGCCGAGCGGCCGGCTGGATCAGTCGGCACCCAGAACTGACGGCGACAGCCGTCGTGTCAGGCCTTCGCGCTTGTCGTCGCGCTGACCGCGCTGGCCATTGGCTTGTGCGCGGAAGTGGTCGAGTACGAAAATCCGGATCGCCGACGACAAATTGCCGTGCTTGCGATCGGTATCGATCAACGCCACCAGATCCGACAAGGTCAGCTCACGCGCCGTCGCGATATCCTTCAGCGCCGTCCAAAATGCGTCTTCGAGGCTGACGCTGGTTTTGTGACCGGCAATGACGATTGAGCGTTTGACAACCGGTGATTTCATCGGCCGTCTCCTGGTTCGATGCGGTGGAGATCGAGCATGTGATTGGCCTGTTCCTGCTCGGCCGCTTGCAACCGGCGCAGACGCTTGGGCTGTCCATTGGCCAGACGATTGACGCTGGCGGTCTGATCGTCGCGGCGTCGCGCGGCCTGCTTGCGCGCCGTCCGGAGATTGACGAGTTCAGCCATGTCACGCCTCGTTACTGGCCAGCGTCGGCCAAAGATTTCCGTGCCGATTTCCGGCCGAGTTCATTGTATGGCGGTAAATTGCGCCCGCAGTCGGGCGAACGCTGGACTGGCCCAACTCGTGCGCAACTGGAATCAGCTAGCATACTGGGGTGCTATAATGCCGCATTTCAATACACGGTTAGTTGATCGCAATAGAGCAGGGGTAAGATGGAACTGATCTGTAGCAGTTGAATGGTTGAAATTTAAGCCCGCGTGAAGTAGTGGCAAAATGTATATTTAAGACTTGCGAGACGAATACTATAAAATTCTATATTCAATTCCGTAAATTTGTGAACATCATGCAGCCTTCGGAATAATCGACAAAAAAAATAGGTAGAATTCTATAGGATACGGCTATGGACGGGCCTCTGCCCACGATCAGCCTGCCGATGACATCACCAATACTTGTTCGCCAGTGGCAAGCTTCGGGGTGCTGCTCGGGAGGTCTCAGCTTGGATCTGTGCAAAACGCGCTAATGCGGCCGGGTCATTTGTCCGGGGCGCACCAGGCGGTCGAAATCCTTGCCCGAGACATAGCCGAGGCGAACCGCTTCCTCGCGCAACGTCGTGCCGTTGGCATGCGCGGCTTTGGCGACCTGGGCGGCCTTGTCGTAACCGATATGCGGCGACAGCGCGGTCACCAGCATCAACGAGCGCTGCATCAATTCGACAATGCGCGGTTCGTTGGCTTTGATGCCGACGATACAATTGTCGGTGAAGGAATTGGCGGCGTCGCCCAGCAGCCGGATCGATTGCAGCATCGCGTAGGCCATCACCGGCTTGTAGACGTTGAGTTCGAAATGGCCCTGGCTGCCGGCGACAGTGATCGACGTGTTGTTGCCGAACACCTGGCAACACACCATCGTCAACGCTTCCGACTGCGTCGGATTGACCTTGCCCGGCATGATCGACGATCCGGCTTCGTTGCTCGGCAATATCAGTTCGCCGAGCCCCGAGCGCGGGCCGGAACCGAGCAGGCGGATATCGTTGGCGATCTTGAACAGCGCCGTGGCGGCGGCGTTGATGGCGCCATGCGCAAACACATAAGCGTCGTGCCCGGCCATGTGCTCGAATTTGTTCGGCGCGCTGACGAAAGGCAGGCCGGTCAGCGTGGCGATGCGTCTGGCGAAAGCCTTGGCGAATTTCGGCTGGCTGTTGAGCCCGGTGCCGACCGCGGTGCCGCCTTGCGCCAGCGGATAGAGTTCGCGCTGCGCCAGCTTGAGGCGCGCGATCGAAGACTTCACTTGGCTCGCATAGCCGGAGAATTCCTGGCCGAGCGTGATCGGCGTTGCGTCCATCGTATGGGTGCGGCCGATCTTGACGATCTTGCCGAACTCTCTGGCCTTCTTGTCGAGCGCGCTTTGCATCTTGGTCAGCGCCGGAATCAAATGCCGCGCCAGTTGCGAGGCCGCCGCGATGTGCATGGCGCTCGGCACCGAGTCGTTGGACGACTGGCTCATATTGACGTGGTCGTTGGGATGCACCGGGTTTTTCGCGCCGAGTTCGCCGCCGAGCGCCAGATTGGCGATATTGGCGATCACTTCGTTGACGTTCATGTTGGATTGCGTGCCGGAGCCGGTCTGCCAGACCGACAGCGGAAAGTGCTCGTCGAGTTTGCCGTCGGCGATGTCCTGCGCGACGGCGACAATCGCGCCGGCGCGCTTCCTGTCGAGCGAGCCGAGATCGCGGTTTACTTCCGCCGCCGCGCGCTTGACCAGTCCGAGCGCATGCACGATCTCGATCGGCATGCGTTCGGTGCCGATCCGGAAATTGCGCAGCGAACGCTCGGTCTGCGCACCCCACAATTTATCGGCGGCGATGTCGAGCGGCCCGAACGAGTCGCTTTCGCTGCGGGTCTTGATCGCGGTCTTGTCCGGCTTGTCTGCTTTATCTGTCTTGGCCATGGACCAAACTTAAGCCGGATGGCCGCGCAAACAAGCCCGCGCGTCGAGCGGACAGTGCGCCGGCTATTTCTTGCGGAAGCGATCGAGCCGCACGACTTCGCCGCCGCCCGACGGCTTGTCCGGCTTCGGATCGGTCGGCTCGGTGTCGTTGGGCTTGAGCGGCGACACCGCGGGCATTGGCGCCGGCGATGCCGCCGGCAGGCGCGTGGCCGGTTCGGATTTCTTCGGCGCGGGTTTGGCGGACGTCTCCTGCGCGCCGACGCTGGTCAGCGGGCTCTTTTTGCCGTCCGGCTTTTTGCCCGGCTGCTTGACGGCGTCCTGTTTCTGGCCGGCCTCGCCTTCGGCGATTTCCTCGAACTGCAGGCCGAACTGGACCGACGGGTCGAAGAACCCGGAAATGGCGTCGAACGGAATGGCGAGTTTCTCGGGGATGCCGCCGAACGACATGCCGACCTCGAAGCCCTGTTCGTTGACCGCCAGATCCCAGAACTGATGTTGCAGAATGACCGTCATCTGTTCCGGATATTGCGCACGCAGCCGGTCCGACATGCGGACACCGTCGGCCTGGGTGTCGAACGAAATGTAGAAGTGATGGTCGCCGGGCAGGCCCTTCTTGGCGGCGTCGGCGAGGACATTGCGAACCACCCCGCGCAGCGCCTGCTGGGTCAGAAGATCGTAGCGGATATGGTCGGCCATTCGAGTCCTGCGGGTCGGGAGAGCGATGGCGCATGATAGCGCGTCACGCGACGAAATTCATCCCGTCCGTCGGTCGAAATGTCGCGAATGCGGGAAAATTGCAGGAAGGAAGAAGCAGGGAAAGTGGAGGCTTCTGTTGCCAGGTGCCTCCGAACCCCGCCTGACGGAGCTTAACCCGCCAGGACTTCTAGTCTTGGTTTTTCAAACCGCTTACGCGGCCTGAGCAACCGGAGCATAGTTGTCGTTTGCAACTACGATTTGGCCCGATAACGGCGGAACCATGCCGAGCAAAAGTTCGCCCTTTACGCCCTCGTCGATCCTAGTTCGCCCCCGCCAAAACCCGTTTTAGGGCGCGCCCAATCGCGGGCTTTGGTGGAGGCGCCGGGTACTGCCCCCGGGTCCGAAAGGTTTATTACGACGTCCGTTTATCGCCATAGCCGGGTTGCCCCGGCAGGAATGAATATAGGGGGTAATCGTGACCGAGTTAAGGGCCGGGCCGCGGGTTTTGCCGGTTAATGGTCCTCAATAGGCCATGCGCCCGGCAGCGGGATCGGCCGGCAAGTCGTTGATCTCACGCCTATTTTATTAACGTCTGCCGAGGAAACTCCGGTCCGTCTCAACCGGCGCGTCGTTGCCGGCCCCGCCCGGAGCGTCTTTCCCAATGCCTATACCCATGCCCAAACCCATGCCCATGCGCCGCGATCTGTCCGCCCCCATGCCTGATTTGCGCCTGGCCGAACTCCTCAGCGCCCTCAGCCACGCCCTCGATATGGTGGAGGGCCAGCCGGCCGGCCATTGCGTGCGTGCCTGCTGGATCGGCATTCACATCGGCCGCGAGCTGGGCCTGAGCGAGGCCGAACTCTCGGACCTCTATTACACCTTGCTGATGAAAGACGTCGGCTGCAGCAGCAATGCCGCGCGCATCAGCCAGCTTTATATGACCGACGACATTTCGTTCAAGCGCGACTTCATGACCGTCAATGGCAGCCTGCCGCAGGTGCTGCGCTTCGTGCTGTCGCATACCGGCATGAACGCCAGTCTGGCCGAGCGCTTCCGCGCGCTGGTCAATGTCTTCCAGAACGGCGGCGAGATCGCGCATGAATTGATGGAGACGCGCTGCGACCGCGGCGCCGAGATCGCCCGCAAGATGCGCTTCTCGGAAAAAGTCGCCGAAGCCATCCGCGCCCTCGACGAACACTGGGATGGCGGCGGCATGCCGAAGGCGATCGGCGGCGACGCCATCCCGCTTTATTCGCGCATTGCTTTGGTGTCGCAGGTGGTCGACGTCTTCCAGATGACGAATGGCGCGGAGGCGGCGCGGCTCGAAGTGCAGCACCGGACCGGAACCTGGTTCGATCCAAAGGTCGCCTGGGCTTTCGATCGCGTCGCCGCGCGTCCGGATTTCTGGACGATGCTGCGGTTGGACGATCTGCAAACCGCTATCTTCGATCTCGAACCGGCGCAGCAGCGCCGTCTCGTTGACGAAGACTATCTCGACGACGTCGCCGCGGCTTTCGCGCAGGTGATCGACTCCAAGAGCCCCTACACCAGCGGCCACAGCGAGCGCGTCACTTTGTTCGCCGATCTGATCGCCGAACAACTCGACATGGCGCCGGCGCGCCGCCGCTGGCTCAAGCGCGCAGCCTTGCTGCACGACATCGGCAAGCTCGGCGTCAGCAATTCCATTCTCGACAAGCCGGCCAAGCTCGATAGCGACGAGTGGGCGGCGATGCAGAAACATTCCGTCCTCGGCGAGACTATCCTGGCGCGCATTGGCGCCTTCAGCGATCTTGCCTTCATCGCCGGCGCGCATCACGAACGGCTCGACGGCAAAGGTTATCCGCGCGGTTTGCGCGACAAGGCTCTGCCGCTGGACGTCCGCATCATCACCACCGCGGATATTTTCGACGCGCTGACCGCCGAGCGGCCGTATCGCGCTGCCATGCCGGTCAGCAAAGCGCTGGCGATCATGACCGACATGCTCGGCACGCAAATCGATCCGGTCTGCTTCGACGCGCTCAAACAGGCGCTGAAGCGGGTGGATGCGTCGCTGGCGGCTTAGAGCGTTTTCGAGCGAAGTGGAAACCGGTTCGCGTGAAGAAAACGCGCCAAAACAAAAAAACTAGAGCCCCGGCTTTGATCCTGTCAAAGCCGGAAAGGCTCTAGCGCGGCGAGCGGCGGTCAGACCGGCAGCATCAAGCTGGATACGATCGCCAGACAATGCGTGACCGCGGCCGTGAGCACGAAGCCGTGCCAGATCGCTGTATGAAATCGCAACCGCTCCCAGAGGTGGAAAGGGACGCCGGCGGAATAGAGCACGCCGCCGATCGCAATCAGCCAAAGCGTCAGCGGAGGGAGCTCTGTCACCATCGGTCCATAAGCCAGCACGCCGCTCCATCCCAGCAGCAGAAATAGCACGATCGACAGGCGATCGAACCGTTCCGGCCAGCCGAGCTTGAGCACGATACCGGCGGCGGCGGTCAGCCAGATGACGATCAACAGGGCGGCGGGCAGGCCGCCTTTGGCATGCCAGATCAGCGGCGTGTAGGTCGCGGCGATCAGCAGATAGATCGACGAATGATCGAAACGGCGCAGCAGCCATTTGCGCGGCGAGACCGGCCAGAGATTGTAGGCGGCGGAAAGGCCGAGCATCGACAGCAGGCCGATGATGTAAATGACGACCGGGACGATGTCCGAACGATGGGCGGCGTCGAATGAAATCGCCAGCAGAACTGCGGCAGCGGCGATGCCAAAGGCAATGCCAAGCGCGTGAATAACCGCATCGGCGATGATCTCGACGCGGTCGTAATTCCAAACCACCGTCGTTGGTCTTGTCCGGTTCATGCCGATCAGGACGCACGTCTATTGCGGCCAATTTTTGCTGATTGTGTGCAATTTCGCGCAGCGCGGCGGCTCGCTTCGATCCTGTGCATGCCGTCCCCTGTGCCGCCCGCCTGAACGGCAGGCCTCGCCCCGTCTGTGCGACTTTAGTGGCAATGGTCTTGTGCAAAGTGCCTGCCGCCTCGTATCTTGGCGCAAATAATAACGGCGCCGGCTGCAAGCTGCCGCCTCAGGGAGGAGACACACATGAAGCGATTTATCGGTTTGATGGCTGGCCTCGCGGGAGCCCTTGCCGGGCTGACGGCAATCCTGGCGCAACCCGCCGCCGCCGCCGATTACCCGACGCGTCCGGTCCACATCATCGTCGGCTATCCGGCCGGCGGCTCGACCGATATCGTCGCCCGCATTATCGGCAACTGGTTGAGCGTCAAACTCGGGCAGCAGTTCATCGTCGAAAATCGCCCCGGCGCCGGCAACAATATCGGCACCGAAGCCGTCGCCAAGGCCGCGCCCGATGGCTACACGATGCTGCTGATTAATCCGGCCAACACCATCAACGCCACTTTGTACAAGAAGCTCAATTTCAACTTCCTGAAAGACATCGACCCCGTCGCCAATGTCGTCGAAGTGCCGAACGTCATGGAGGTCAATCCGGACGTGCCGGCCAAGACGGTGGCGGAATTCATCGCCTATGCGAAGGCCAATCCCGACAAGGTCAATGTGGCGTCGTCCGGCAACGGCACGTCGATTCACCTGTCCGGCGAATTGTTCAAGATGATGACCGGCCTGAAGCTGACGCATGTGCCGTACAAAGGGTCGGCGCCGATGCTGACGGATCTCCTCGGCGGCCAGGTGCAGGTGACGTTCGACAATCTGCCGTCGTCGATCGCGCATATCCGGGCCGGCAAGCTGCGCGCGCTCGGCGTCTCGACCAGTAAGCGCTCGCCGGAATTGCCGGACGTGCCGACCATTGCCGAGACCGTGCCGGGCTACGAAGCCAGCGCCTTCTTCGGCTTCGGCGTGCCGCATGGAACGCCGAAAGAGATCGTCGATGTGCTGAACAAGCAGATCAATCTGGCGCTCAAGGATCCCGACATGCAGGCCAAACTCAAGGATCTCGGCGGTTCGCCGGTGCCGGGCACGCCGGCCGATTTCGGCAAATTCCTCACCGCTGAAACCGCCAAGTGGGAAAAGGTCGTCAACGCCGCCAACCTGTCGGTGCAGTAGCGGGCCCGCCCGGCCCGGCGTCAAGACTGAACTCTCGCAATTGCGCGCGTCCGGCAACGGGCGCGCGCTTTTCTTTCAAAGAGCGTTCTCGGTTTTCAACGCCGAACTGGGAACGTCGAGTTCATAGATGAAGCCGGCTGGCGGGTAAGCCAAGGTCACCTTGCCGTGCAGTTCCTCCGCCAATCGCCCGATGAGGCGGGTGCCGAAACTACGGCGGGTGGGCTCCACTGCGGGCGGACCGCCCGTTTCGGTCCAGATCAACTTCATGTGCGGCGGCGTGCCGGCGATCGTTGCCGAAATTTCGACGCGCCCCGTCGCGTTGGACAGCGCGCCATGCTTGACCGCGTTGGTGCAGAGTTCGTTGAGCGACATGCTCAGTGACAACACGGCGGCCGCGCCGACATCGATCGGTTCGCCCTTGACGACGAACCGCGGGTTCTGTTTGCGGTCGTACGGCTCGATCGCCGCATGAATAATGTCGGCCATGCTGGCGCCCGTGGTCTGCGACTGCAGCAGCAGATCGTGCGCGCGGCCAAGCGCGACCAGGCGTAGTTCGACCGCTTCGCCGCCCTCTTTCAGGTTCGGGGCATTGCGCAGGCTTTGCGTGGTAATGGCGATGACCGTGGCCAATGTGTTCTTGACGCGGTGGTGCAGTTCCTCGAGCAGCAAACGCTGAAGCTTCTTGGCCGCCTCGTTTTCGGCGGCATGGATGCCGGCTTCGGCGAGAAGCCGCGCCGCGTCGATGCCGGCCTGGACCAGCAACGTCCGCAGGCCGGCGTTCTCCGCAGCCAACGGGTTATCCGAGGGGCCATCGATCGACATAGGGGCTTTCAATGAGGTCGGCGCCCGACCAGGTTCCATCCCCGTGGCGCCAATGTCGGATAGTATACACTATTATTTCGAGCCGTGGGCAGGTGCTTTCGCCGCCACAGGTGCCAACCCGCCGCGATGCGAATGTTAGTATCCGGCTACTGGTCCGGCCTGGACGGGCGCGCTAGTTCTCTTCATTGCGATCCGATCAATCCTGAAATTTCAGGAGCACGACCTCCATGCCCGAACCGACAACAAGCCCGCCCAGCCCCCCCGGCATGCCGTCGCTGAGCGAGCTGTTCATCTCATTTATCATCGTCTCGGTATCGGGCTTTGGCGGAGCGCTGCCCTGGGCGCGGCGCATGATCGTCGAGCAGAAGCACTGGATGACCACCGAGGAATTCAACGAGGCGTTCGCGCTGGCGCAGTTTCTGCCGGGGCCGAATGTGGTGAACTTCTCGGTGGTCTTTGGCTCGCGCTTCGGCGGCGCGGCCGGCGCCGCTGTCGCACTGTCCGGGTTGATGGGCCCGCCGCTGGTGATCGTTACCGTGCTCGCGATGCTTTATGCGCAGTTCGGCGAACTGGAAATTCTCGGCCGCATTTTGTCGGGCATTACCGCGGCGGCGGCCGGGCTGCTGATCGCGGTGGTCGGCAAAATGGCGTTGCCGCTTTTCACCAAGCGATGGACCTGGGCGCCGGCGATCGCGATCCTGGCTTTTGCCGGCGTGGCCATCATGCGCTGGCCGTTGCCCTGGGTCTTCGCCGTGCTGGCGCCGGTGGCGGTGGCCATCGCCTGGTTCAAGCCTGCGGCAAAAACGGCAACGCCATGAACGACAATCCGCTTATCGCGCTGTTTGGCTATTTCGCGCTGCTGTCGCTGTTCGCCGTCGGCGGCGCCAATGCGGCGATCCCGGAGATGCACCGCATCGCGGTCGAAGTGATGCACTGGATGAACGACCGGCAGTTCGCCGACAGTTTCGCCATCGCGCAGCTGTCGCCGGGGCCGAACGTGATCATCGTGACATTGATCGGCTATCATGTGGCCGGGCTTGCCGGCGCCGCGGTTGCGACGGTGGCGATGTGCGGACCGACCTGTCTGCTGTCTTTTTTCGCCGCCCGCACTTGGGACAAGTTCAAGGACGCGCCCTGGCGCATCGCGATACAGGCCGGCCTGGTGCCGGTTTCGCTTGGTTTGATCGCAGCGAGCGCATTCGTGCTGGCACGCGCCGCCGACAAGAACATCTATGCCGGCGTGGTGACGGCGGTGACGGTTGCGGTTGCATCGTTCACCCGCGTCAATCCTTTATGGCTGTTCGCCGCCGGCGGCGTGCTGGGCCTGAGCGGCTGGCTGTAAACACGAGTTGCCCCCAGGCGGCGTCGCCTTTTGCTTCCGGTCGATACGAAAGATGTGCTAGGCATCAAGTGCTTAACACGTCGGTATGCGACTAAAGGCGTAGGGGAGAGAACAATGGCCGGGGGGACGAAATCCTCGACGGGGGGCGGATTTCTTTTGAAAATTCGCGGTCCACGCGATTTTTTTGGCGGTTTGGCGCTGATCGTCGTCGCGGCAATCGCGCTGTGGGCGTCCAGTAGTCTGCCGGGCCAGCAGGGCTTCGCTTTTGGTCCCGGCACCGCGCCACGCATCTTTGCCGGATTGCTGATGGCTGTCGGCGTCGTGATCACGGTGATGGGGTTGGTCGTCAAAGGGCCGCCGCTCGAAAGCTTCGCCTTGCGCGGCCCGGCCTATGTGCTGGTGGGAATTCTGGTGTTCGCCGCCACGGTTCGCGGCATTCACGTCGATGTAGCTTCCATTCCGATTGTCATCCCGGCCTTCGGCATGGTGCCGGCGACGTTCCTTGCGTTCATGATTTCGATCTTTGGCTCGACCGAATTTCGCTGGGTCGAAAGCCTGATCGCAGCGGTGGCGATGACGGCGTTCTGCGTCGGTTTGTTCGTCTATCTGCTGCAACTCCCCTTCCAGCTTTGGCCCATGTTCTGAGCGAGTGAGACAATGACGGACCTTCTTGCCAATCTCGCGCTAGGCTTCTCGGTGGCCGCGGCCCCGATGAACCTCGCTTTCTGTCTGCTCGGTGCGCTGGTCGGCACGCTGGTCGGCGTCTTGCCCGGCATCGGCACGGTGGCGACGGTGGCGATGCTGTTGCCGATCACCTTCGGTCTGCCGCCGGTCGGCGCGCTGATCATGCTCGCCGGCATTTATTACGGCGCGCAATATGGCGGCTCGACGACGTCGATCCTGGTCAATATTCCGGGTGAAGCCACGTCGGTCGTCACCTGTCTCGACGGCCACCAGATGGCGCGGCAGGGCCGCGCCGGCGCGGCGTTGTCGATCGCGGCCATCGGCTCGTTCTTTGCCGGCTGCGTATCGACCGTGCTGGTGGCGGCGTTGGGCGCGCCGCTCACATCTCTGGCGCTGCTGTTCGGTCCGGCGGAATATTTCTCGCTGATGCTGCTCGGCCTGATTTTCGCGGTGGTGCTGGCGAAGGGCTCGGTGCTCAAATCGATCGCCATGGTTCTGGCCGGATTGCTGCTGTCGATGGTCGGCTCCGATCTGGAGACCGGCGCCGGCCGCATGACTTTCGATGTCGCCGAGCTGTCGGACGGCATCGGCTTCACCAATGTGGCGATGGGTCTGTTCGGTTTTGCCGAAATCATCCGCAATCTCGAAATGTCGCAGGAGAGCCGCGATATCGTGCAGGCCAAAATCTCCGGCCTGATGCCGACGCGCAAGGATTTGATCGATTCCTCCGGCGCGATTTCGCGCGGCACCATTCTCGGCTCGATCCTCGGCATTCTGCCGGGCGGCGGCGCCGTGGTGGCCTCGTTCGCCGCCTATACTTTCGAGAAGCGCATCTCGAAAAATCCGGAGAGTTTCGGCAATGGCGCCATCGCCGGTGTCGCCGCGCCCGAAGCCGCCAACAACGCGGCGGCGCAGACCTCGTTCATTCCGCTGCTGACGCTCGGCATTCCGCCCAACGCGGTGATGGCGTTGATGGTCGGCGCCATGACCATTCACGGCATCGTGCCGGGCCCGCAGGTCATGGTCAAACAGCCGGAACTGTTCTGGGGCATGATCGCCTCGATGTGGCTCGGCAACCTGATGCTGGTCATCATCAATCTGCCGCTGGTGGGCGTCTGGGTCAGCCTGCTGCGGGTGCCCTACCGGCTGCTGTTCCCGTCGATCATCGTGTTCTGCTGCATCGGCATCTATTCGATCAACAACTCGCCGACCGACGTGCTGATCGCCGCGATCTTCGGGCTGGTCGGCTATTGGCTGGTCAAGCACGATTTCGAGCCGGCGCCACTGGTGCTGGCCTTCGTGCTCGGCCCGCTGATGGAAGAAAACCTGCGGCGCGCCATGCTGATCGCGCGCGGCGACGCCACCGTGTTTCTCACCCGGCCGATCTCGGCCGGGTTGATCCTGGTGGCGGCCATTCTCCTGATCATCGCCATGCTGCCGATGATCAGCAAACGGCGCGAGGAAGTCTTCGTCGAGTAATCGGCCGGGCTTTCGTCGGACGTTAAAAAAAGCGCTTGCCGGCAAACCCGGCAAGCGCCTTTTCAATTATTTCTTGTCGTTGCCGTTGCTGCCGCCGAAGATGATCCGCTGCGGATTCTTCGCCAGATCGGTCACCTGCTTGTCGATATTGATGATGGCGCGGTGCAGGTCGTTGCCGACGACGTTGACATGCTTGGTCGCGGTATCGGTCAGCTTGGTGACGCCTTCGGTGATCTCGGCGGTGCGCTTGTCGAGATTTTCCGCGAGCGTGCTGGTGTCTTTCTTCAGTGAGACCGCCAGTTCCGCAAAAGTGCCCATCGCAGTCGAGCTGTTGTCGATGAGCTTGTCGAGCTTGTCGCTGTTGCGCGCCAGCGCGGCGGTGAAGACTTCCAGGTTCTTGATGGCGTTGCGCAATGTTTCCTGATTGTCGACGATGATCGCGTCGGCCTTGGCGAGGGTCTCGCGCACCGCGGTGCCCATGTCGCCGGCCGTGGAGGCCGCGCGCAAGGTCGGCAGGCCGCCGCTCTTGGGTGGCGCCACCGCGGGCGAGGAGGCGGCCGCGCCCCGCAACGACACCGAGGCGATGCCGGTGAGGCCGGCATATTCCAGCGTCACGACCGTGTCGGAACGCACCGGCGTCGATGGCACGATTGAAATGACGGCGGCGACTTCGGACGGCTTTTCGGTGAGACGCATCTCGGTGACTTCGCCGACACGGATGCCGTTGAACAAGACCGGGCCGCCGACGCGCAAGCCCGACACCGAGCCTTCGAATACGACCAGATACGGGCTGGTTTCTTTCGATCCCGATGCGCCATGCAGCCAGTAGATGAAGCCGAACGCAGCGGTGATCACGGCAAAGGTGAACAAGCCGATCAACGCGTATTTTGCCCTGTCTTCCATCGCTCAACTCCACATCAGACGCGCTTTTCAGTGACGCGCCGTCCTTTAACTGGAACCTGAATTTCGTTGTTATGCGCCCGCTCGCCGTGAAAGTATTCTTTCAGCCACGGATGCTTCGATGCCAGCATGACGTCCATATTGCCGATTTCGGCGATCTTGCCCTCGCTCAGCACCGCGATGCGATCGCAGGTGCGGTGCAGGCTGTCGAGATCGTGCGTCACCATGAATACCGAAATGCCGAGCGTTTCCTGAAGCGTCAGCAACAGGTGGTCGAACTCCGCGGCGCTGATCGGATCGAGGCCGGAGGTCGGCTCGTCGAGAAAAAGGATTTCCGGATCGAGCGCCAGCGCCCGGGCCAGCGCCACGCGCTTGATCATGCCGCCCGACAGTTCGGACGGAAAATTGCGGTAAACGTCGGGCTTGAGACCGACCATTTCCAGCTTCGAGATGGCGATCTCCGTCGTCAGCTTCGGCGACAGGCGCAGGTATTCGCGGATCGGGAATTCGACGTTCTTGCCGGACGTCAGCGAGGAGAACAGCGCGCCCTGCTGGAACAGCACGCCCCAGCGGCGATCCACCGACTGACGTTCGGCTTGGCTGGCCTTGCTGAGTTCGACGCCCAGCACTTCGATCGAGCCGGCCTGCATCGGCAGAAGGCCGATGATGGTGCGGGTCAGCACCGACTTGCCGGCGCCGGACGCGCCGACGAAGCCCAGAATTTCACCGCGCTTGAGATCGAGGTTGACGCCGTTGAGGACGCGGCGGTTGGCGAAATCCACCGCCAGATCGCGCACCTTGATGACCGAATCGTCGGATCGGAACGGCATGATCAAACCCCGATCGAAGCAAAGAAGACGGCGAACAGGCCGTCGATCACGATGACGAGGAAGATCGATTTGACCACGGAGTCCGTGGTTTTGGCGCCGAGCGACTCGGCCGAGCCCTTGACCTGCAGGCCTTCCATGCAGGCCACGAGGCCGATGATCAACGCCATGAACGGCGCCTTGATCATGCCGACGGCGAAAGTCTTGATGCTGATCGACTCGTGCAGGCGCGAGAGAAAGATCTTCGGGTCGATGCCGCCATAGAGCCATGAAACGATGCCGCCACCATAGAGTGCGGCTATCGCGCCGATGAAGGCGAGGATCGGCACCGCGATGATGAGCGCGAGAATGCGCGGCAGCACCAGGACTTCGATGGGATCGAAACCCATCGTGCGCAAGGCGTCGATCTCCTCGCGCATCTTCATCGAACCGAGTTCGGCGGTATAGGCCGAGCCGGAACGGCCGGCGATCATGATGCAGACGATAAGGACGCCGAGTTCGCGCAAGACCAGAACGCCGACCATGTCGACGACATAGATATCGGCGCCGAAGGTGCGGAAATGGAAGATGCCCTGCTGCGCGATGATCGCGCCGATCAGGAACGTGATCAGGATGATGATCGGGACGGCATTCCAGCAGACGCGCTCAAGGTGGTTGATGAGCGAGGTGAAGCGAAAGCGTCGGGGATGCGCCACGACGCTCAGGAATGCGACGAGCAAGGCGCCGGCGATCTGGAAGATCGTGAACAGGTCGTTGCCGACGGCGGTCATCGTGCGGCCGACGCTTTCCAGCGTTGCGACGATGCCGGTGCGCTTGTGCTTGTCCGGCGTCAGTTTTCCGACGCCGGCCCGCACCTTCTTGAACAGGTTGCCGTAGCTGTCCGGTAGCCCGACGATTCTCGTGTCGCAGCCGCGCTCGGTCCACACGCGCAAGGTTCGCTCGATCAACCAGGCGCCATAGGTGTCGAGGCGTTCGATACGGGTCACGTCGATGATGATGCGTTGCACCGTCGTGTCGGTCCGCGTCGCATGGTCGATCAACGGCTCAAGCGTGCGCGCGTGCTCGGCCGTCCATGAGCCGGACGCGGCCAGGCCGAGGCCGCCCGCAGTCACCTGGCCGCTGAGCAGGGTACCCGCTGTCACCGCGTCGCTCCTTATTCGATATCGAATGCGGCTGGCCCGCGCGTTCGTGCCAGGACAACCGCATCCGGGTCGGCTGAGGCGACCAAAGCCTTCGCAGGCAGCCGGTCGCCCGGACGCCTGCGCCGTTAAGTTAACGGGTTGTTAATATTGGTAAACGCCGTTCACCTTTTACGGTTAACGGGGACCTGAAGCGTTTTCGAGAGACGTGCCGTCTCGCGCGTCGAAAACGCGACATACCAAAAGGCGGGTGGCCCCGCTTTGGTTCCATCAAAGCTGTAAAGGCCCTAGGCGGCGAGCGCCGCGAGCGCGCCCAGCAGCAGCACGAACTGAATGCAAAAGGCGGTCATATTGACGTCCCAGGCCTTGGCGATCAGGGGAACCGGCGCCGGGAACGGCAGATAGCCATTGTCGTCGTAAGCGCGGCCGCCATAAAGCGGCATGGCAATGGCCGCGACCAGGAAGCCGGCAAAGACGATGCCCGAAATCACCGCGGCCAGCACCAGCCGCTCGACGACGAGCGGGCCGGGCGTCCAGATCAACGCCAGGGCCAGAATGCCGAAGCCGACGTAACTGCTGATCTGCCAGACGACGTGGAAGCGGGCATGTCCGGTCCAGGCCGGGTTGGTCGCGTGCGTCTTGTTGAAGTCGGCGATCACGGTCCCCAAGGACCAGCCGGCGGTTACCAGCGTCAGCAGAATGCGCGCGACAAGAATGTGGTCAAAGGCCATGGTCATCGTTCCGATATTTCGGTGACTTGGATTTGGAAGACTGGGTATTGAGGACCCGGATATTGAAATCTTGGAAATTGAAAACTTGGCAAGTGAAGTCTCGGCGCTTGAGAAAGTCAATCGCCCTGACTTAAGCCGCGTCCTGCCGCGCGCCGGACTCGCTCGACTGGAGGTGCGGACGCCGCGCCGCGAATTGCCGCAACAGCTGCGCCATTTCCCGGCGCATCGCCGCCGACGCATCGTCCGCCGCGGCGCGTTGCACGCGCTCGTGCTCGAGCTTTTCCGTCAATTCCTTGATCTTGGCGTCGGCGGTCTCGCGCTCGACGCGCAGAACGGTTTCCAGAAACCGTGTGTGCTCGGCCTGCGCCGCCAGTTTCGCCTTTGATTCCTGCTGCGCGGTTTCAAGCGCCGTCGTCGTCCTGGTGAGTTCGTCGCAGCGCTTGGCCAGCTTGTCGCGCGTCTTGAGCTGGATGCCGTGGTCCACGAACAGGGATTCGACCTTGTGCTTGAGGTCCTCGATCATGCCGGACTGGCGCGAATCTTCGTCCTGACGGCGCTGGTTGGCCTCGTCGATCGTCGCCGTCAGCTTGGCAACTTCTTCGTTCGCCGCCGCCAGTTGCGCCTTCAGGAGATCGGCTTCTTCAAGGGCCGATGTAATGACGGCTTCGCGGTCGTTGAACATGGTCTCGAGCGACAGCATCTGCCGCGACAGCGTCGCGGTTTCGTCATGCGCCTTGTCGAGCTTGCCGCGCAGGACGGCGTTTTCCTGATAGAGGACCGTGACCGCCTTTTTACGTTCGGCGGCCTTCGAGACATGGTGCGTCGCCGTTTCCTGCAGTTCGGTGAATGCGGTGTTGAGACGGTCGATCTCGCTATGAGCGGCCTGCAATTCGGCCGAGAGCCGCTCCTGAAGATTGTAGAGGTCGGCAACCTGCGTACAGCGCAGCGACAGTTCGCGCTCCTGATCCGCGACCTTTTTCTCGAGCGGGCTCGGGCCCTGCTTCGGCGGCACGTCGAGCGTCGGCCACGGCCGCTCGTCGAGTTCGAGCGAGGCCGGCATGGGGCGGCCGTTCGACGATGCGGGATTCAGAATGGGCGACGGGACGATGCCGCTGTTGGGGCCACCGCGGGCGCCGTTCCGCGGTCCGCCGGCCGGTGCGAAGAGATCCTCGTTGAGGTCGACGCCGCTGCGGTCCCGCCTGGCCTGGCCGGACGGCTGGCGTGCAAGATTCGGCATGTCGTCGAAAATGGTGTCGATATATTTCAATGTCTTCTCGACTTGGAAATGCGAGCGGACGCCGACAAAACCGAATCACGGGCCACTTAACGAGCTCTTAACCATGAAACATCTTGCTTAAGCACTTATTAATGCCGCCCGGGCCTGGCGCGGAACCGGCTGTCGGCCGGCGGGGATTAAGCCGGCCGGAGGGTTGCGGGGGGCGCTAAACTTGCCCATCTTCGCCCGAGTCGGGCGGCCCGGGCCCCGCGGCAAGGCATTCAGGCTTTAAAGCGATGCGCCAATATCTCGATCTGATGGACCATATTCTGCGCCACGGCGCGGAAAAGCATGATCGTACCGGAACCGGGACGCTCTCGGTGTTTGGCTATCAGATGCGCTTCAACCTGGCCGACGGCTTTCCGCTGGTCACCACCAAGAAGCTGCATGTCAAATCGATCGTCCACGAATTGCTGTGGTTCCTGGCCGGCGACACCAACATCAAATATCTCCAGGACAACGGCGTCCGCATCTGGGACGAATGGGCCGACGCCGAAGGCGGTCTCGGTCCGGTGTATGGACACCAGTGGCGCTCCTGGCCGGCCAAGGACGGCGCCACCATCGACCAGATCGCCAACCTGATGACGATGATCAAGCGCAATCCGGATTCGCGGCGGTTGATCGTGACCGCCTGGAATCCCGCCGATGTCGACAAGATGGCGCTGCCGCCGTGCCACTGCCTGTTCCAGTTCTATGTCGCCAACGGCAAATTGTCGTGCCAGCTCTACCAGCGCTCGGCCGACGTGTTCCTCGGCGTGCCGTTCAACATCGCGTCCTATGCGCTGCTGACCTTGATGGTGGCGCAGGTGAGCGGCTATCAGCCCGGGGAGTTCATCCATACCTTCGGCGACGCGCATCTCTATCTCAATCATATCGAGCAGGCCGAGTTGCAGTTGTCGCGCGCGCCCAAGGCGCTGCCGACGATCCGGCTCAATCCGGCGGTGAAGGATATCTTCGGCTTCCGCTACGAGGACTTCACGGTCGAAAACTACGAGCCGCACCCGCATATCAAGGCGCAAGTGGCGGTATGACAATCGCCATCCGCGCCGCGCGCGAGGACGATGCGCCGCTGATCTTCGATCTGGTGCGCGAACTGGCGATTTACGAAAAGCTCGCCGACACGGTCGATGCGACGGCTGATGACATTGCCACCGCGCTGTTCGGCAAGGAGCCGCGTCTGTTTTGCGATATCGCCGAATGGAACGGCGAGGCGGCCGGTTTCGCGGTATGGTTCCTGAACTTCTCGACCTTCCGCGGCCGGCACGGCATTTATCTCGAGGATCTGTTCGTGCGGCCGGCGTTTCGCGGCCGCGGCCTCGGCAAGGCGTTGATGGCGCAACTCGCCAAGCGCTGCGTCGAGCAAAGGCTGGCGCGTTTCGAGTGGTCGGTGTTGGACTGGAATGCGCCGTCGATCGCCTTCTATAAATCGATCGGCGCCGACGTGATGGACGACTGGAAAATCTGCCGGCTGAGCGGGCCGGCCTTGCAGAATTTCGCGGCAAAGGATTCGCGTCCATGAAAATCGTTCTGGTCGCGGCGATCGGTCGCAATAACGTCATCGGTCGCGACGGCCAATTGCCGTGGCGGCTGAAATCCGATCTCAAGCATTTCCGCGCGCTGACCATCGGCAAGCCGGTGGTGATGGGGCGCAAGACCTACGAGTCGATCGGCAAGCCGCTGCCGGGCCGCACCAATATTGTCCTGACCAGGGACCTCGGCGTGATCGTGCCGGGCGGCGTTCTGGCCACCACCATGGATGCCGCCATAGGCTACGCCGAAGAGGATGCCGTGCGCCGGGGCGTCGACGAGATCATGGTGATTGGCGGCGGCGATGTGTTCGAACGGTTGCTGCCGAAGGCCGACCGCCTCGAAATCACGCATGTCCATGCCAGTCCGGAAGGCGACGCGCATTTTCCCCGCATCGAGCCGTCCGACTGGCGCGAGGTCAATCGTGTGTCCTATCCGGCCGGCCCGGACGATGACGCGGCTTTCGACGTCGCCACTTATCTGCGCAGCTGATCGGCCAGTCCTGATTTATTTTTTATGTGGCTCGATCAGTTCGATGCGGTTGCCGAACGGGTCGTCGACATGGCGCCGGTCGCAACCTTCCAGCGGCTCGTCGGCGGTGACGTTGTAGCCGCCTCGCACGGCTTTCTCGATCATGCCGGCGAGATCCTCGACGATGAAGGCGGGATGCGCCTTGCGCGCCGGAATGAAATTCTTCTCGACGCCGAGATGAACCTGCAGGGCGCCGATCTCGAACCAGCAGCCGCCGCGCGCCGCCAGCACCGGCGGCTTAATTTTCTCAGTCATGCCGAGAACGCCGCAGTAGAAGGCGCGCGCGTCGGCTTCGCGCCCTGGCGGCATCGCAATTAGGATGTGATCGATATGAACAACAGCCATGAGTTTCCAAAGGAACGACTCTCACACCCCGTCATGGCCGGGCATAGCCCGTCGGAAGACGGGCGTAAACGCCCTTATGTCCCGGCCATCCACGTCTTTCTTCTTAACTAAGCAAGACGTGGATGCCCGGCACAAGGCCGGGCATGACGAATCTGGCGAAAGCTGTTTCTCCTATGCCTGAACCGAATAGCCGCCATCGACGGCGATGGTCGCGCCGGTGATGAAGTCGGAGGCCGGCGCGGCGAGAAACACCGCGACGCCGGCGAAATCGCCCGGCTCGCCCCAGCGCTGCGCCGGCGTGCGCGCCAGCACTTTGTCGTGCAGGCCTTCGACCTGTTCGCGCGCTTTTTTGGTGAGGTCGGTGTTGATCCAGCCGGGCAGGATGCTGTTGACCTGGATGTTGTCCTTGGCCCAGGCGACGGCGAGCGACTTTGCCATTTGCACGATGGCGCCTTTGCTCGACGCATAAGGCGAGGCATAGGACGCGCCGAAGGTCGACATCATCGAACCGATATTGATGATCTTGCCGCCGCCGCCGCGCTTCATGTGCGGGTAGGCGGCCTGCGAGCAGAAAAAGGCGCTGGTCAGATTGGTGTTCAAAACCAGGTGCCAGTCGGCGGCGGTCAGCTGTTCCGGCGGCTTGCGCACGCTGGTGCCGGCATTGTTGACGAGGATGTCGAGACGGCCGAATTTTTGCGCGGTCCGGTCGATGGCCTGATGACAGGACGTCTCCTGCAATACGTCCAGTTCGACGAACTCCGCCGCGCCGGTCGCCTTCAACTCCGACAGCGCGGCTTCCGCCTTGGCCTTGTTGCGCCCGGCGATCACCACCGTGGCGCCGGCGGCGGCCAGCCCCTTGGCCATGCCAAGGCCGATGCCGCCATTGCCGCCGGTGACGAAAGCGACGCGGTTGCTCAAATCGAAAGGTGTCATCGTCGCCATTCCCTTGCCCCTTGGATCGGGATTCTGATGTGTCCCGATTGTGGAGTGCGAACTATCGCATGGTTGGCCCGGTTTGAGCAGGAGGTTGTCGCCGGTTGTCGTCGCGCCGAAGGCGTGAGGTGCGCTTATGCCTCCCCGGCAAAGGGAAGCTCGTAGGGTGGGCTAAGGCGCGCTTGCGCCGAGCCCACCGCGTCAGGTTGTTGCTAAAATGGTGGGCTCGCTTCGCTTAGCCCACCCTACGAGCCGGCGGCGCCCCATTTTCATGTCGTCTCCGCCTGTTTTTTCTATTGACATATAATCCTATTAGGACTATATACACGGTTATCCCGTCCCAACTAACGAGGGGCGTTTGATCAGCGTCGTCAGATGCTGGGGCGGGGAGCGGTGGCTGGTGAGGGCGTCGGAGATGCGGCGCAACGACTTCACCAGCGGTCCAAGCCGCAAGGTCCCGGCTGCCATGCAGGTGGTCACTGGGGCGGACGTGTCGTGGCCAAAAGGCAAAGCCTTTGGCTTTCAAAGGGCTCGATACCTGGGCCCGGCGGAGCCGAAGACAAATCCTTGAGCCGCGATACGGGAAGCTCCACAGCGGTGGCTAGGCGCGCCTTTCGTAAGGAAGGGCGTCTGAAAGTGTACCGCCACCGGGGGCTTTGCGGAGCAAACCTATAAACACCGCGCGCGGAGCGCCGGGAGATCCGGCAACTGCGTGGTGACTAACCTGTGTACTTTAACTCACATCGTGCACAGGGCTGCGGGGTTGTCGTGACCCCGGCGTTCCGCGCGCCCTCGTTTTATGAGGGCGAGGAAGGAAGGCGAATTTGGACGACGGCCTGCCCGGGGCCGCTCAAAAATACGGGCGATGAATCGCGCCTGGATGACACTGTCGTCCCCGCGAAAGCGGGGACCCATACGCTGTGACGAAAACTTGAGGCAAAGTGCAAGTTGGCTTCCTTCTTATTGTCTGACTTCTATCGAAAGGCCGTGGGTTATGGGTCCCCGCCTGCGCGGGACGACAGACAATCGCCCGCGGCACGGGATAGCGGCCTTAATGCCGCATCACAGCGCGTTGTAAGGTCCCCTTGCGTCCCCTATAACCCCTCCCAACTAAGAGCCAGCGGCCGCGTTTGGCCACGCTGCGGGAGAAATTTTCGATGCCATGGAGCAATCAAGGCGGCGGTAGCGGTGGCGGCGGCGGACCGTGGGGCGGCGGGGGCAAGGGTCCCTGGGGCTCGGGACCGCAGTCGTCCGGTCCGAAACCGCCGGACCTGGAGGAAATCCTCCGCCGCGGCCAGGACAAGCTGCGCGGCGTGCTGCCGGGCGGCAATCTCGGCAGCAAGGGCTTCGCGCTGGTCGCGCTCGCCGCCTTGGCGCTGTGGGGTTTCTCCGGCTTCTTCAAGGTCGAGCCGGACGAACTCGGCGTCGTCCTGCGCTTCGGCAAGGATGTGCGCGAAGTGCAGCCGGGCCTGAATTACCATCTGCCTTATCCGATCGAGACGGTGCTGACGCCGAAGGCGTTGCGCGTCAACAAGATCGATATCGGCATGCGCGTGGTCGAGGACTCCCGCCGTGGCGCAACCGTGCGCGATGTGCCGGAAGAGAGCCTGATGCTCACCGGCGACGAAAACATCGTCGACGTCGACTTCTCCGTGCTGTGGAAGATCAAGCCGACCGGCGTCGGCCAGTATCTCTTCAACATCCAGAATCCCGAAGGCACCGTGAAAGCGGTGGCCGAAAGCGCGATGCGTGAAGTGGTCGGCCGTTCCGACATTCAGCCGATCCTGACCGGCGCGCGCCAGACGATTGAAAACGCCGTGCAGGAGCTGATGCAGAAGACGCTCGATCATTACAGCGCCGGCATCCTCGTGCAGCAGGTGCAGTTGCAGAAGGTCGATCCGCCAACGCAGGTGATCGATGCGTTCCGCGACGTGCAAGCCGCGCGCGCCGATCTCGAGCGCGCGGTCAACGAGTCGCAGACTTACGCCAACAAGGTCGTGCCGGAAGCGCGCGGCCGCGTGGCGCAGATCACGCAAGGCGCCGAAGCCTACAAGTCGCAGACGGTCGCGGAAGCCACCGGTCAGACCTCGCGCTTTCTCAAGATCTACGACCAGTACAAGAAGGCGCCTGAAGTCACCCGCGAGCGCATGTATCTCGAGACCATGGAGCGCGTGCTCGGTGGCGCCGACAAGATCATCATGGATAGCGGCCGCGAAGGCGGCGGCGGCGTGGTGCCTTATCTTCCGCTCGGTGAACTCAATCGCCCGGCCCAGCCGCGGACCCAGACGGGAGCCAAGCCATGAGGCTTAATTTCATCGGCGGCGTTGCCGCCATCCTCGTCCTGGCCGCGCTGATCGTCGGCTATTCGTCTCTGTTCGCGGTCTACCAGACCCAGCAGGTGCTGGTGGTTCGCCTCGGCCAGCCGGTGCGCGTGGTCAATGAGCCGGGCCTCAACGTCAAGGTGCCGTTCATCGATCAGGTGATCGCCATCGACAAGCGCATTCTCGATTTGGAAGCGCCGGCGCAGGAAGTGATCGCCTCCGACCAGAAGCGGTTGGTGGTCGATGCCTTCGCCCGTTACAAGATCAAGGACGCGCTGCGCTTCTATCAGACGCTCGGCTCGATCCAGGGCGCCAATTCGCAGCTCACCATCCTGCTCAACTCGGCGCTGCGCCGGGTGCTCGGTGAAGCGACCTTCACCCATGTGGTGCGCGACCAGCGCGCCGAACTGATGGAACGCATTCTCGGACTGGTCGACAAGGAAGCCGCCGGTTACGGCATCTCGGTCGTCGACGTGCGTATCCGCCGCGCCGATCTGCCGGAGCAGAACAGCCAGGCGGTCTATCAGCGCATGCAAACCGAGCGTCAGCGCGAGGCGGCTGAATTCCGCGCGCAGGGCGCCCAGCGTGCGCAGGAAATCCGCTCGCGCGCCGACCGTGAAGTGACCGTGCTGGTCGCCGAAGCGACCTCGAAGTCGGAGCAGATCCGCGGCGAGGGCGACGCGACGCGAAACCAGATTTTCGCCGATGCGTTCAATCAGGACCCGGACTTCTTCGCCTTCTACCGCTCGATGCAGGCCTATGAGGCGAGCTTGAAAGCCGGCGACACGCGCCTGCTGCTCAAGCCGGATACCAACTTCTTCCGCTACTTCAACGATCCGTCCGGCAAGCCGTCCGCACCGGCGAACGCGCCGGCGGCCAAGTAACAAGGCGGCGCGGCCGGCATGATCGATTTCCTGGCCGCGCTTGGACTGGTCTTTGTCATCGAAGGTCTGGTCTTTGCCGCGTTTCCGACCCACGCCAAGAAGGCGATGTTAAGCGTGGTGGAGACTCCGGAGGCGACGTTGCGCGCCGTCGGCATCGGTTCGGCGCTGATCGGGCTGATCCTGGTGTGGATGGTACGGAGTTAGGATCAAGCTTATGAGCGGTTTTCCGGCCGTTTTGGCGGCAAGCACGTCGCTTTTGTCGCCGAATCGGCCTCACATGGTGCGGCAATGTGCGGCGCGACCGTTCCCATTGTATTGATGGGCATGGCCTGAAACGCCCTTGAATCGCCGTGAAGTCGGCGGCACTCTCGGCTTTGAACAGTTTTTCCCAGGAGAACCGACGCCAATGGGCGCACTTTTTTCCGCCAAGTTTTTTCGCGCCGGTCGTACCGGACTGACAATTCTCACCGCTGCGGCCATCGCCTGGCCAACGCTCACCGGACCGGCGCAGGCGCGCGGGCCGGACGGGATTTCCGACGTCGCCGAGCAGGTGATCGACGCGGTCGTCAATATTTCGACCAAGCAGACCGTCGATCTGAATGCCGGCGCCATGCCGCAACTGCCGCCGGGTTCGCCGTTCGAGGAATTCTTCGAGGAGTTCTTCAAGAACCGGCGCGGGCCGGGCGGTACGCCGGGCGCGCCGAACGGCAATTCGCCGACGCCGCGCCGCGTCAATTCGCTCGGCTCGGGTTTCATCATCGATGCGTCCGGCCTGGTGGTGACCAACAATCACGTCATCGCCGACGCCGACGAGGTCAGCGTCATTCTCAATGACGGCACCACGCTGAAGGCCGAACTGATCGGCACCGACAAGAAGAGCGATCTGGCGCTGCTCAAGGTGAAGTCCGACAAGCCGCTCAAGGCGGTCAAGTTCGGCGACAGCGACAAATTGCGGCTGGGCGAATGGGTTGTCGCCATCGGCAATCCGTTCAGCCTCGGCGGGACGGTGACGGCCGGCATCGTTTCGGCGCGCAACCGCGATATCAATTCCGGACCCTACGACAATTACATCCAGACCGACGCCGCCATCAATCGCGGCAATTCGGGCGGTCCGCTGTTCAATCTCAACGGCGAAGTGATCGGCGTCAACACGGCGATCATCTCGCCGTCGGGCGGCTCGATCGGTATCGGCTTCGCGGTGCCGTCTAAGACCGCGGTCGCGGTGATCGACCAGTTGCGCGACTTCAAGGAAGTGCGGCGCGGCTGGCTCGGCGTGCGCATCCAGCAGGTGACCGACGAGATCGCCGACAGTCTCAACATCAAGCCGACACGCGGCGCGCTGATCGCCGGCATCGACGACAAGGGCCCGGCCAAGCCCGCCGGCATCGAACCGGGCGACGTCGTCGTCAAATTCGACGGCAAGGACATCAAGGAAATGCGCGATCTGCCCAAGGTCGTCGCCGATACGCCGGTCGGCAAGGATGTCGAAGTGGTGATCATCCGCAAGGGCAAGGAAGAAACCAAAACCGTGAAGCTCGGCCGTCTCGACGATGGCGAGAAGCAGGCGGCGCTGACGCCGAAGAAGGATACGCCGGAAGACAAATCGGCGGTGAAGAAGGCGCTCGGTCTCGACCTCACCAACCTGACCGTCGAGTTGCGCAAGAAGTACAAGATCAAGGATCAGGTCAAGGGCGTGCTGATCACCGGCGTCGATGCCGGCTCGCCGGCCTCGGAAAAGCGGCTGCAGCCCGGCATGGTCATTGCCGAAGTGCAGCAGCAGCCGGTGGCGAACGCCGTCGATCTGCAAAAGCGCGTCGACCAGCTCAAGAAGGACGGCAAGAAGGCCGTCGTGCTTTTGGTGGTGTCGCCGGACGGCGATCCGAGCTTTGTCGCGATCACGCTGCAATAGCTTCTAATCCCTCCCCTTGCGGGGAGGGATCAGCTCTCGACAAACTCTTCCCGCTTGTAGCCTTGCACGTACAACAGCGCGCTGAGATCGTTGTGCTCAATGCGGGCGGGCGCGGCGGCGGCAACCTTCGGCTTGGCGTGGTAGGCGACGCCCAAGCCCGCTTCCACGATCATGGCGAGGTCATTGGCGCCGTCGCCGGTCACCAATGTGTCCTGCGCGCTCAGACCGAACTTGTCGCGCAATTCGATCAAGGTCTCGCGCTTGGTTTCTCGCCCGAAGATCGGCTCCTGCACAAGGCCGGCGAGCTTGCCGCCATCGACCATCAGCACATTGGCGCGGGCTTCGTCAAAGCCGATCATCGCGGCGATGCGCGTGGTGAACAGCGTGAAGCCGCCGGAGACGAGACAGGTGAAGGCGCCGTTCTTGCGCATTGTCGCCACCAATGCGCGGCCGCCCGGGGTCAGCGTGATGTGTTTCTCGATCACCTGATTGACGACCTCGACCGGGAGCCCCTTGAGCAGCGCGACGCGCTCGCGCAAGGCCGGCTCGAAGTCGATCTCGCCGCGCATGGCGCGCTCGGTGATCGCCGCCACATGGTCTTTCAGCCCGACGAAATCGGCCAGTTCGTCGATGCATTCCTGGCCGATCATGGTCGAGTCCATGTCGGCGAGGAACAGCTTCTTGCGCCGGTTGGCGGCCGTCTGAACGACGAGGTCGTAAGGCGCGCCGAACGTCAGCCGCAGCGCCTCGGTGGCGGCACGTTGGTCGATGGCCGCATCCGGGGTAAAGGAAATGTCCGCGGCGTCCGGGCCGAGCGCCGTCGGCTCGCCGGCGCGCGGGAAGCTCGCGCGGGCGCGTTGCATCGAATTGAGTGCGTCAGGGCCGATCAGGGTTGCGATATGGGTCATAGGAAGCCAGTTGCCAGACAGGCGGTGCTTATCGCCGGACCGACCGCCAGTGGCAAGTCGGCCTTGGCTTTGGCGTTGGCCGAGCGGCTCGGCGGCGCCATCGTCAACGCCGATTCGATGCAGGTCTACGGTGGATTGCGCATCATCACGGCGCGACCATCGCCGGAGGAGGAAGCAAGCGCGCCGCATCGGCTATACGGCCACATCGATGCCGGCGAGATCTATTCAACCGGCCGCTGGCTCAGCGATATGGCGGAGGTGCTGGCCGCGCTTGCCGGTGAAGGCCGTGTGCCGATCATCGTCGGCGGCACCGGCCTGTATTTCAAGGTACTGACCGAGGGCCTGGCGTCGGTGCCGCAGATCCCGGCCGATATCCGCGCCGGCGTCCGCGACCGCCTCGCGCGCGATGGCGTCACCGCGCTCTATGCCGAATTGATCGAGCGCGATCCGGCGACGGCGGTGCGTCTGCGGCCGCTCGACCGCGCCCGTATCGCGCGCGCGCTCGAAGTGATGCTGGCGACCGGCCGTTCGCTGAGCGACTGGCACACAGAAAGCCTGCCGTCTTTGCTCGACCCGAACAACGTGGCGAAAGTTTTCGTTACCTGCGAACGCAAGGAACTGGTGACGCGCATCGAGCGGCGCTTTGCCGCGATGCTCGAGCATGGCGCGCTGGACGAGGTGAGGGCGCTCGCCGCGCGCAAGCTCAATCCGCTGCTGCCGGCGATGAAGGCGCACGGCGTGCCCTGGCTGATCCGCCATCTCAAGGGCGAGTTGTCGCTCGCCGAAGCCGCCGAAGGCAGCATCATGGACACACGGCGCTACGCCAAGCGTCAGCTCACCTGGTTTCGCGGCCAGATGAAGGATTGGCCGGCGGCGGCCCCGGATACCGCCGTCGATTCTGTCATGCGACAGTTCATGGCATAGCGATACCACCGCGCCCGCGCGACAGCCGGTTCTAAATCTAGAATTATAATTTCGATTGTAGAAAACATGCGGCGCAATTTATGCGTCCTTAATCTCCAGAGACCAATTTGATCGATACGGATAGGCCGTCCGAGACGCAGGCCGTTGGAGATATTGACGATGTTTCAGCTACGATTGAACAGTATTGCGGCAAAGATCGCGCTCACAATCGCGCTCATTATTCCGATTGCGATCTGGGCCTTGTCCGCGGAACTGCATCGCTCGTGGAATGTCTATCGCACGGCGGAAGTTGCCGACAGCCAGAACGCCGCCGCCAACGCTCTGATCATGGGCGTGTATGAAATCCTGATTGAGCGCCAATACGTCAACAGCGCGTTGCAGGCCGACAAGCCCGCCAACGCGGACGACCTCAAGAACATCGCCACCTATCGCTCTCCGGCAAAGTCGAAAATCGATGCAGCCATTGCGTCTTTGCTGACGCAGGAATTTCCCAACAAGGCTGCGCTGATCGCCGAGTTCAATGCGGCGCGGGACAAGGCTAATCTTTATCGCAGCAAATCAGACGAAGCCATCAAGCTTGGCAAGGCCGATCGCGACGCCGATGTCGTCAAGAACTCCTATTCGGTTCTATCCGCCTTCGTCGTGACGGCGCAGAGAGTTTGGAACCAGGTTCTCAGCAGCACCAGCTCGATGGACCCGGAACTGTCGCGGCTCTCCAACATTCGCATTCTCGCATGGAACATGCGCGACACGGCCGGTCAGGAACGCGCGACGGTTGCCCAGGCTCTTTCGGCCAAGGCAGCGATCTCGCCCGCCAATTTGACAAAGATCGACGCGATCCGCGCCCAGGTCGCTCTCATGTGGCGTCTGCTCGAAGGCAATCTGACGAACAATGAGCAGGAAGGTGTCAGCAAAGGCGTCGAATCGGCGAGAGCCGGGTACTTCGCCAAATTCCAGCCGCTGGCCGACCAGATGCGCAAAGCCCCAACGGACGGCGGACAATATCCGATGGAGCTGTCGCAATGGGTCGACACGACAACGCCGCTCTTGGCGACAATCCTGGATGTGATGGATGGCGCCAGCAAGGCCAGTGAACTGCATACGGCGAACCTCAAGCAGACCGGTTGGAACAGCGTCATCCTCAGCATCGCTTTGTTGAGCGCCTGTGGCCTTTTGTTCGTCGGCTCGATCGCCTTCTCGGTGCTGACGATCGTGCGCCCGTTGCAGGCCTTGACCGGTCCGCTGGGCGATTTTGCCAACGGCAATTTCGCCGCCACGGTGCCGGGCCTCGATCGCGGCGATGAAGTCGGCCAGATCGCCAACGCCGTGAATGCGATGGCCGGCAAGGTTCGCGATGCGCTGCTGGAAATCAAATCGTCGGCGCGCGAAGTGACCAATGCTTCGGCGGAGATCGCCACGGCGACGACGGATCTGTCGCAGCGCACCGAGGAGCAGGCGGCGAGCCTGGAAGAAACCTCGGCGTCGATGGAAGAGATTTCGTCGATCGTGAAAAAGAACGCCGAGAACGCACAGCAGGCGGCTGTGTCGGCCGGTCAGACGCGCCAGATTGCCGACCAGAGCAGCGCGGTCGTCGCCAGGGCGATCGAGGCGATGGCCCGGATCGAGGCCTCCTCGAAGAATATTTCGGAGATCATCATCGTCATCGATGAGATCGCGCGGCAGACCAATCTGCTGGCGCTCAACGCGGCGGTGGAAGCCGCGCGCGCCGGTGAAGCGGGCCGCGGCTTTGCCGTTGTGGCGTCCGAAGTGCGCAGCCTCGCCCAGCGTTCGTCTCAGGCGGCCAAGGACATCACCAACCTGATTACCAAATCGAGCGGTCAGGTGCAGGACGGTGTGCAACTCGTCAACCAGGCGGGCACAGCATTGGCCGAGATCACCAAGTCCATCAACGCCGTGACGGCAATCGTCGCCGATATCGCCGCGGCCAGCCTGGAGCAGTCGGCCGGTGTCGATGAAGTCAACAAGGCGCTGACGATTATGGACGGCGTGACGCAGCAGAATTCGGCTTTGGTCGAGGAAAACGCGGCGACGGCGAAAGCTCTCGAACTGCAGGCCCAAAATATGGACGATCAGGTCGGATTTTTCCGCATCGACGACGCGACGCCGCGGACCGGAAGCGACCGGGTGCCCGATCGGCAGGAGCGCCAACACGCGTCTGGATATTCGCCAGCGCCCCGGCGGTTGACGGCGGCATAGCCGCTGGCGGAACCGCAAACAGCGCCGCCGCTCATAAATTTAATCTAGAGTAACAAAAAGGCGGATACAGATTCTCGCCAGACGTCGCGCATCGTTAAAATGGTCTTTAGAGTTACCGATCAAGTTGTGGATGCCTTCCAAAAAAATGGGGAATGGGATCCAACATGCTGAACCGGCTCTCTGTCAACGCGCTGCTCAAGGGTACGATTGGTCTCCTGGCGGCGGGGATCATGATATTTTTGAGCCTCGGCGTGTGGAATTCATGGGGCCAGTTTCGGGCGGCCAATCGGCTGACGCAGGTCGCCGCCGCCTCGTCGAGTCTTTTCAAGGCTTTGCACTCACTTCGTCTTGATCGCTCGCAAACCGTTCGTGATCTGCTGGCTGACAAGGCGGGAGCCCCCAACCCGACGCTCCAGGACCTCCGCGCTGTCGAATTGCCGGCGTTGCAAGCCGGATTGGCGGCGCTTCGCAGCATCGATTTCCCCGACGCGCAAAATGTCGTGGCCGCGCTCGACCGGTCCATTACCACGATGACGGCGTTGCATCGGGAGACAAACACGGCCTTCGCGCAGCCCAAGGCGGCGCGCCCTGCCGGGCTCGTACAGGAAATGACGAATCAAGCGACCGCGCTTATCGATTTGCTCGACAAGATTTCCTCGACGCTCGCCAATTCCGTCAAATTGTCCGATTCCTACGTCGATCAATTGATGCAGATGAAGCAGTTGGCCTGGGTCGTTCGCAACGTCGGCGGCGACGGTTCGGTGATGATCTCGAACTATATGAGCGGCCAGCCGATTCCGCCCGACGCGCTGGTTCAGTACAACCGCTATGTCAGCAGCGCGGAGACGGCCTGGGCTGCGCTAGAGGCACTTGTGCCTGGCCTGCCGCTGCCGGCTCGCTTTATCGAGGCCATCCAGAAGGCAAAGCAGGATTTCTTTTCGCCCGAATTCGGCGTTGTCCGGCTGAAGATGCTGAACACGTTGATCGCGGGCGGAAAGCCCGACGTGCCGACGGCGGATTGGGTGAAACTGTCGATTGCGAAACTCGCTTCGCTGCTTACCGTGGCGGAAGTGGCGCTCGACGTCGTTGCCGACTACGCCGTCGAGCAGCGTGCCGCGGCGCAATGGAAGCTGTTCACGCAGCTCGGCCTGCTGGCATTGGCCATGGTCTTCGCCGTCGCCATCATGACGCTGATTTCACGCCGGGTAACCGCCCCGTTGCGAATGATCCAGGATTGCATGATCAAGGTATCGGGTGGCGATTTCAACATTTCACTGCCGAAGAGCGACCGCCGCGATGAAGTCGGCGAGATCGTCAGCGCCGTCAACGTGATGGTCGACCAGGTCCGCAGGACCGTTTCCGAGATCAAGACCTCATCGCGCGAGGTAACGAACGCGTCGGCCGAGATATCGACCAGCACCGGCGATCTGTCGCAGCGGACAGAAGAACAGGCAGCTAGCCTGGAGGAGACGTCGGCCTCAATGGAGCAGATCGCCAACACGGTCCGCAAGAACGCCGAGAACGCGCAAGAGGCGACAAAGTCCGCCATGGCCACTCGCGAGGTCGCGGATCGGGGCGGTGAAGTGGCCGGCCGGGCTGTGCAGGCAATGGCGCGTATCGAGGAATCCTCACGCAAGATTTCCGACATTATCAGCGTGATCGACGAGATCGCCCGCCAGACCAATTTGCTGGCGCTCAACGCGGCGGTGGAAGCGGCGCGCGCCGGCGAAGCCGGCCGTGGCTTCGCGGTCGTCGCGTCGGAAGTGCGCAGCCTGGCGCAGCGGTCGTCGCAGGCGGCCAAGGATATCGCACAGTTGATCACCAACAGCAGCGGGCAGGTGAAGGAAGGCGTCGACCTCGTCAATCAAGCGGGTTCGGCGCTGAATGAAATCGTCGAGTCGATCCGCACGGTGGCCGCCTCGGTTGCCGAGATCGCAACGGCCAGCGCCGAGCAGGCAACCGGCCTCGACGAGGTGAAGAAGACGCTCGACCAGATGGACGAACTGACACAGCGCAATTCGGCCCTGGTGGAAGAAAACGCCTCGACCGCGCAAACGCTCGAACATCAGGCCAAGACCATGGACGAGCAGGTGGCCTTCTTCCGGATTAATGGCGAGACGGAGAACGGATCGGTGCCGGTGCGCGGGCATGAATTGCCGTCGAAGCAGCGGCACCGCCAGCCGGAACGCTCCGTAACGCGGCGTCAAACGGCTGCGTAGCGCCGTCGGACGACGCAACGAAATCGACAATCCAGAACAATAAAAAGGAATAACGAAAACACGCGATCTTGCGGCCGGAATCTTATGTGGTTGTTCAGGAACTCTGGCCATGATCGGTTCAAGAATGCTGTGGCCGCGGCAAAAAATAACGTTGCGAGGATAGAGCTATGCTCAATCGGATCTCGGTTAGTGCGCTGTTGAAATCGATCTTTGGTGTGATGGCGGCGGCCATCATCTTCGTGCTCGCCACCGGCGCCTGGGATGCATCGAACCGTCTGAGCAACGCGGGCAGGATCGTCGCCAATGCCGATGCATCGGCATACCTCTTTACGGCTTTGCACAACCTGCGCACGGAACGCGCGTTCACGTCAACCGGCTTGCTTGGGGAAAAGACAGGCGACTTTGGTCCGATCGTGACGGGTACGCGGCCGGTGGGGGTCGAAGCCTTGAAGCGCGGCATTGAGGCATTGCGACAGGTATCGTTCGCGGCCGGAAGTACAACGATCGCCGACATGCAGGCGGGATTTGACCGGCTTCTGGCATTCCATAAGGAAGCCGATGCCGCGATCATGCTGCCCAAGGCGCAACGCCCCGCGAATCTGGCCAAAGACGGCTTCGAAGCAAGTACGGCGTTGTTGTCCAGCATCGAGAAGACCTCCTCGCAACTGTCTGAGATGGTGAAATTCGAGAACCCCTACATTGATCAACTGTTCCAGTTGAGAAACTTCGCGTGGCTGCTGCGCACGTCCGCCGGCGATTCGGCGCTCATCGTTACCACCAGCTATTCACGGCAGCCGCCGCCAGACGTTTTGCAGACCTATTCGTCAGCGCTCGGCCGCGCGACGGCAGCGTTGGCCGCGGTCGATGAAACGGTTAAACGGCTTCCGCTGCCGGCAAGCGTGTCCGAGGCCATCGAGAAGTTTCGGAAAGAATTCTTCGGCGAACTTACCAATCAGCATCTGCGGATCTTGAAGGCGAATCTTGCCGGCGAGAAAGCCGAAGTGGATCAAGCGACCTCGGATAAATTAACGGTTCCGAAGGTGAATATATCGGTCGGCATCGCGGAAGGCGCGCTGCAAGCTGCCAAGGAGCGGGCCGCGGAAATGCGCAGTACGGCGCAGAGAAGCTTCTATTTGCAGCTATTGCCTCTCGTCGTCGCCATCTTCATCAGCATCGGCATGATGCTGATGATAACCCGCCGCATCGCCAACCCGCTCCTGATGGTGCGGAATGTCATGGTAAAGGTCGCTGGCGGCGATTTCAGCGGCTCATTGCCAACGACAGAGCGCAACGACGAGATCGGTCAGATTATCGTCGCGGTTAATACGATGGTCGACCAGGTGCGCGACACCATCGTTAACATCAAGAGCTCGGCCCGCGAAGTGACTAACGCCTCGAGCGAGATCGCCGGCGCAACCACCGACCTGTCGCAGCGCACCGAAGAGCAGGCCGCCAGCCTGGAAGAAACCTCGGCCTCGATGGAGGAAATTTCGTCGACCGTGAAGAAGAACGCGGAGAATGCGCGGCATGCCAATTCGTCCGCCAGCGCGACCAAGGATGTCGCCGATCGCGGCGGTCAGGTGGTCGCCAAGGCCGTGGACGCCATGGCCAAGATCGAGGAATCCTCACGCAAGATTTCCGACATTATCGGCGTGATCGACGAGATCGCGCGGCAGACCAATTTGCTGGCGCTTAACGCCGCGGTGGAAGCCGCGCGCGCCGGCGAAGCCGGCCGCGGGTTTGCCGTGGTGGCCTCGGAAGTGCGCAGTCTGGCGCAGCGCTCGTCGCAGGCGGCCAAAGACATCAAGGACCTTATCACCAATAGCAACGACCAGGTCAAAGACGGCGTCGATCTCGTCAATCGCGCCGGTGTCGCGCTGAACGAAATCGTCGCGTCGATCAACTCGGTGGCCGATATCGTGGCGGATATCGCCATGGCAAGCGCCGAGCAGGCAACTGGTCTCGATGAGATCAACAAGGCGCTGACGCAGATGGACGGCGTCACCCAGCAGAACTCGGCCCTCGTCGAGGAAAACGCGGCGACGGCAAAGACGCTGGAGTTTCAGGCCAAGTCGATGGACGAACAGGTTTCGTTCTTCCAGGTCGGAGACGGCACCTCGGGCGGCGAAATAAAGTCTTTCAAGCCCGTGTCCGCGTCGCGTCAAATTTCACAACCGTTGCATAGCCGTCGCGTGGCTTAGCGGCTCGAACCATTCACGATGATCGATAACCCAGGTGAAGCATTTTGAATAACGTATCGGTCAATGCCCTGCTCCGATCCGTGATCGGGCTTCTGGCAGCGGGTGTCGTCGTCATGCTGGCGTTCGGCGCCTGGGAATCGTGGAGCCGACTCCAGGTGGCGACGCGGATGATGCATGCTGCCGAGGCGACAATCCCACTGTTTGATGCGTTAGGCGGTCTCCGTTCGGATCGTTCAACGACATTTCGTGAGATGCAGGGGGACAATCAGGCCGGCATCAGTTCGTTGCTTCGAGAAGTGCGCGAAGTCGAGATGGCCAAACTGAACGCCGGCCTTATCGCTCTTGGACAGAACGATCTCGGACAAATGCAGACCGGCGTACCGGGACTCGCGCAGGCGATCAAGAAGCAGGCGGCATTTCATCAGGAAACCGAACGGGCGCTCAGGGAGCCCAAGTCTGCCCGGCGGGCCGGGCTTGCGCAGGAATCGTTTGACGCCGGTAACGCCCTCTTCATGTTGGTGGAAAAGATCGCCGCTGATCTGACCGACGGCATGAAAATGGACGACCCCTACGTCAGCCAGTTGATCGAGATCAAGCGGCAAGCCTTCGTCGCTCGCAACGCGGTCGGGGATGCCAATCTGCTTCTGTATAACGGGATTTTGGGCGCCAAGGTCACGCCTGAAACGCTGACGAAATACAGCGAGAGCCTGGTGAAGGGCGACAGCGCCTGGGCCGCGGTCGGCGCTATCGCGTCTGGTTTGCCGCTTCCCACCGCATTTCAAAAGGCCGTGGAAAATGCGCAGCAAAAGTTCTTTGCCCCGCAGGTTGCCGCCGAACGGTTGGGAAATCTGCAGAAGCTGATCGCCGGGGAGAAGCTCGGCATCGATGGTGTCGCCTGGAATAAGGATTCGCTGGAAAGGTTGGCCAGTGTGCTCGATGTCGCGGTCGTCTCGCTGGGCGTATTGAAAGACTATGCCGCAGACCTGCGCGTCGATGCGCAATGGAAATTCTCGCTCTATTGTACGCTCCTTTTATTGGCTATTGCGCTCTCGATCGGAATCATGTCCGCCATCTCCCGCCGGGTGATCGCTCCGCTCCAGATGATACAAACCGTGATGCTCAGGCTCGCCAGCGGCGATTTCAAAATGCAAGTCCCGGCCGTCAAGCGCCAGGATGAAGTCGGGCAGATTGTCAATTCTGTTTCCATCATGGTCAGTCAGATTCGCAAGACATTGGGCGAGATCAGGGCTTCCGCCAGCGAGGTCACCAACGCCTCCGCTGAAATCTCGACCAGCACGACCGACCTGTCGCAACGCACCGAGGAGCAGGCAGCGAGTATCGAGGAAACCTCGGCCTCGATGGAGGAGATTTCTTCGATCGTGAAGAAAAACGCGGAGAACGCCCGGCACGCCAGTGCGTCGGCGAGCGCGACCAAGGATGTCGCCGATCGCGGCGGTCAGGTGGTTACCGAGGCCGTGAGTGCGATGGCCAAGATTGAAGAGTCCTCGCGCAAAATATCGGACATCATCGGCGTCATCGACGAAATCGCGCGGCAGACCAACCTGCTGGCCCTCAACGCGGCGGTGGAAGCCGCCCGCGCCGGTGAAGCCGGCCGAGGCTTTGCCGTCGTGGCGTCGGAAGTGCGTAGCCTTGCACAGCGCTCGTCGCAGGCGGCGAAAGACATCAAGGATCTGATCACCAACAGCAATGACCAGGTCAAGGACGGTGTCGAACTCGTCAATCGCGCCGGCACGTCGCTGGCCGAGATCGTCGGTTCGATCAACACGGTTGCCGCCATCGTCGCCGATATTGCCACCGCCAGCGCCGAGCAGGCGACCGGGCTCGACGAGATCAACAAGGCGCTGACGCAGATGGATGGCGTGACGCAGCAGAATTCGGCGTTGGTCGAGGAAAATGCGGCGACCGCCAAAACCCTGGAACATCAGGCCAAGGCCATGGACGAGCAGGTGGCGTTTTTCCAGATCGATGAGGGCCGGGGGCAGGAGACTGCCGGTGCGAGCCGCCCGAGGGCAACCGGGAGCCAGAAGGCTTTCCGGGCACGGGCCGCCTAGCGCCGGCCCGTCTGTGGTCGTGTCGCGCGGTGGCTTAAGGTCGGCCCTGGTGGCTGATACCTGCTTGCGACCTGCCGGGCAGACGATTAGGCTGGAGTTGTCGCTTGACTGGGGAAAATAGGCCCCCTATAAACCGCGCAACGAAAGTACGGTCAGGAACGATGACGCGCAATATTATTACTCTCGTAGAAGTTCGGACACTGGCCAGGTAGCCCTGCGGGGCGCCTCAGCTGAGTGTCCGGACATGGCCCTTCGCGGGCCTTTTTTATTGCCGCAACGGCTGAATGATCCAAGACCGAATATACGACGGAAAAGGATGTCGAAATGACACGGGAAATGACCGGCGCCGAAATGGTGATCCAGGCGATGGCCGACCAGGGCGTGAAGCATCTGTTCGGCTATCCGGGCGGCGCGGTGCTGCCGATTTACGACGCCATCTTCGCGCAGACCGAGGTGAAGCACATTCTGGTGCGGCACGAGCAGGGCGCGGTTCACGCGGCGGAAGGCTATGCCCGCTCGACCGGGAAAGTCGGGTGTGTCCTGGTCACGTCGGGCCCCGGCGCCACCAACGCGGTCACCGGCCTGACCGACGCGCTGTGCGATTCCATCCCGCTGGTCTGCATCACCGGCCAGGTGCCGACGCATCTGATCGGCAATGACGCCTTCCAGGAATGCGACACCGTCGGCATCACCCGGCCGTGCACCAAGCACAATTATCTGGTTAAGCGCATCGAGGATCTGCCGCGTATTCTGCACGAGGCGTTCCATATCGCCTCGAGCGGACGTCCCGGTCCGGTCGTGATCGATATCCCGAAGGACATCCAGTTCGCCAAGGGCATCTACTCGAAGCCGAAGGAATTCCCGCACACCGGCTACAAGCCCAAGCTGAAGGGCGACATCGAGGCGATCAAGGCGGCGATCGAGTTGATGGCGCATGCCAAGCGGCCGCTGTTTTACACCGGCGGCGGCGTCATCAATTCCGGCAAGCATGCCAGCGCGCTGCTCGGCGAACTGGTCAAGCTGACCGGCTTCCCGATCACCTCGACCCTGATGGGCCTTGGCGCGTTCCCCGCCGCCGATCCGCAGTGGATGGGCATGCTCGGCATGCACGGCACGCTGGAAGCCAACATGGCGATGCACGATTGCGACGTCATGATCTGCATCGGCGCGCGCTTCGACGATCGCATCACCGGCCGCATCGATGCCTTCTCGCCGGGCTCGAAGAAAATCCACGTCGACATCGACGCCTCATCGATCAACAAGAACGTCAAGGTCGACATCCCGATCGTCGGCGACTGCGCCCATGTGCTGGAAGACATGGTGCGGCTGTGGCGCACGCAGGCCAAGCAGCCGGACAAGAAGGCGCTGGGCGACTGGTGGAAGCAGATCGGCAAATGGCGCGACCGCAAGTCGCTCGCCTATCGCGCCTCCAACGAGGTCATCAAGCCGCAATATGCGATCCAGCGGCTCTACGAGGCGACCAAGGACAAGGACGTCTACATCACCACCGAAGTCGGCCAGCATCAGATGTGGGCGGCGCAGTTCTTCCATTTCCAGGAACCGAACCGCTGGATGACCTCCGGTGGCCTTGGCACCATGGGCTACGGCCTGCCGGCCTCGGTCGGCGTGCAGCTGGCGCATCCGAAGTCGCTGGTCATCGACATTGCCGGCGAGGCCAGCGTGCAGATGACGATGCAGGAATTATCGACGGCGGTGCAGTACCGGCTGCCGATCAAGATCTTTATCTTGAACAACGGCTATATGGGCATGGTCCGCCAATGGCAGGAACTTCTGCACGGCAATCGTTACTCGGAAAGCTATTCGGAAGCGCTGCCGGATTTCGTCAAGCTGGCCGAGGCGATGCATGCGGTCGGCATTCGCTGCGAGAAGCCAGGCGATCTCGATCACGCCATCAAGGAAATGATCGACGTTGACCGCCCGGTATTGTTCGACTGTGTCGTCGATCAGAAGGAAAATTGCTTCCCGATGATCCCGTCGGGCAAGGCGCACAATGAAATGATTCTCGGCGATAGCGGCGTCAGTCTCGATGACGCGATCACCGAAGAAGGCAAGATGCTGGTTTAACGCGCCCTGCGCGAACGCATAAGGACGACGACCGTGAACGCAAACGTGCCCTCAAGTAGTACTTCGCATTATCCGACCGCGCCGACGGCGCAGAAGCTGGAATCGCACACGCTTTCGGTGCTGGTCGATAACGAGCCGGGCGTGCTGGCCCGCGTCATCGGCCTGTTCTCCGGCCGCGGCTACAATATCGAGTCGCTGACGGTGTCGGAAACCGAGCACGCCAAGCACCTGTCGCTTATTACCGTCGTCACCACCGGCACGCCGATGGTGATCGAGCAAATCAAGAACCAGCTCGATCGTCTCGTGCCGGTTCATCGCGTTACCGACATGACGCTGGCCGGCAATTCGATCGAGCGCGAACTGGCGATGGTCAAGGTGCGCGGCAAGGGCGACAACCGGGTCGAGGCCTTGCGTTTGGCCGACGCCTTCCGCGCACGCGTCATCGATGCCACGACGGAAAGCTTCGTGTTCGAGATCACCGGGAAAAGCGACAAGATCGAGCAGTTCGTCGCCTTGATGCTGCCGCTCGGCCTTGTCGAGGTGTCGCGCACCGGCATCGCGGCGATCGCGCGCGGCCCGGACGGCATGTGATTGGCTTGAGGGCGAGATGTTTCTGACGTTGCTGGCGATCCCGTTCATTCTTTTCGGTGCTTTCGTCAAACCGTACGAAAAGCCGCCGCAACGCTGTCTCTCGTTCAATCAGCAGCCTTTCTGCTTCGAGCAGGGTTCGTCGATGCCGGAGATCATCAAGTACGGCAGCGTCGTGATCGGCTTTGGCTTGCTTTATGCCGGGCGCCGCCAGATCAAGCGCCGCCGCGGCGAAGCCTGACGATGCCGCTCGACGTTTTGCTGGCACTGACCTTGTTTGTCTTTGTGACGGCGTTCACGCCGGGGCCGAACAACATCATGGTGACGGCGTCCGGCGTGAATTTCGGCTTCGCCCGCACGATCCCGCATATGGCCGGCATCACGGTCGGCTTCATGGTGCTGCTGGTGGCCTGCGCCGCCGGTCTCGGGCTGGTGTTTGCGACGGTGCCGGCCTTGCAACTGGCGCTGAAAATCATCGGCGCGATCTATATGCTGTGGCTGGCCTGGAAGGTCGCCCATGCGGCGCCCGCCAGCGACGAGGTCGACGATCTGGCGCGGCCGTTGACGTTCCTGCAGGCGGCGGCGTTTCAGTGGGTCAATCCGAAAGCGGTGGTGATCGGGCTGACGGCGATTTCCATCTACGTGCGGCCCGACCATCGCGTGGCGGATTTTCTGATCGTGCTGGCGCTGTTCGTGGTCAGCACGGCAATGACGGTCGTCACCTGGACCGGATTCGGGGTGGCGCTGCGGGGTCTATTGCGCGATCCCGCGCGCGCCCGGATTTTCAATGTCGTCATGGCTTTGCTGCTGGTCGCCAGTATCGCGCCGATGGTCTGGCCGGCCTGAAACGGCTATTCCGCGGCGGCCGCGCCTTGGAACAAAATAGAATAAATATTCTAAAATCAGGAAATATTCGTTTCTATTTGACATATATTTCTATAGGATGGCTTGTTAGTAGTAAAATGGTGCCAAGAAGGCGACATTAAGATAATTGACCTGTCCGGCGGAAGCAGTTCACATCGAGCATCAAATTCGCGCAGTGCGAAAACCCGTCGGGAGCGTTATCCGACGGGCCGGATGATGGAGATGACGATGCGACGCCTTGTTTCAGGGTTGATCTTGTCGACCGTGCTGGCGGTCTCTGCCCAGGCGCAGACCGCGCTGCTCAACGTGTCCTACGATCCGACACGCGAGCTGTACAAGGATTTCAACGCCGAGTTCATCAAGCACTGGAAAGAAAAGTCCGGCGAGACAATTTCAATCAAGCAATCGCACGGCGGCTCCGGCGGCCAGGCGCGTTCGGTGATCGACGGGCTGGACGCGGACGTCGTCACCTTGGCGCTTGAGTCGGACATCGACGCGATTGCCGAGAAGTCGGGTAAAATCGCCAAGGATTGGCGCAAGCGTCTGCCCAACAACAGTTCGCCTTACACCTCGACCATCGTGTTTCTGGTGAAAAAGGGCAATCCAAAGAATGTGAAGGATTGGGACGATCTGGTGAAGCCGGGCATCGAAGTCATCACGCCAAATCCGAAGACCTCGGGCGGCGCGCGCTGGAACTATCTTTCCGCCTGGGCCTACGCCGAGCATAAATTCAACGGCGACAAAGCCAAGGCGAAGGAGTTCGTCGGCGCGCTTTTCAGGAACGTGCCGGTTCTGGATACCGGGGCCCGCGGTTCGACGACCACCTTCGTGCAGCGCGGCATTGGCGATGTGCTGCTGGCGTGGGAGAACGAAGCCTTTCTCGCACTGAAGGAGTTCGGCCCGGAAAAGTTTGAAATCATCGTGCCATCGATTGCAACGCTGGCCGAACCGCCGGTCGCGGTGGTCGATCAGAATGTCGACAAGAAAGGCACCCGCAAAGTGGCCGAGGCCTATCTGGAATATCTTTATTCGCCGGTTGGACAAAAGATCGCGGCGAAAAACTTCTACCGCCCCTTCAAGCCCGAACTGGCCGACGCGGCGGACGTGAAGCTGTTACCGAAGGTAACTCTCGTCTCCATCGACGATCCGATCTTCGGCGGATGGGCGAAAGCGCAGCCCGAGCACTTTGGCGACGGCGGCACGTTCGACCAGATTTACAAGAAGTGAAGCGCGGTTTAATTAGGCTGCAAGCATGACCGCGATCGCATTCGGAACGTGGCGGAAGCCGAGCGTCATCCCGGGCTTCGGGCTGACCTTCGGCTTTCTCATGGTCTATCTCAGCCTGATCGTGCTTATTCCGATCGCGCTGTTGATCCTGCGTACGACGCAATTGTCGTGGGCGGAGTACTGGGCGATTGCAAGCAACGGGCGTGTCGTGGCGGCCTTGCGGCTGTCCTTCGGGGCGGCGTTGATTGCCGCGGGGATCAATACCTTGTTCGGCATCATCGTCGCCTGGGTGCTGGTGCGCTACGAATTTCCCGGCCGGCGCCTGGTCGATGCGATTGTCGATCTGCCCTTTGCCCTGCCGACCGCGGTTGCCGGCATCGCCCTGACGGCGATCTTCGCCAAGAACGGCTGGGTCGGCCAATATATCGAACCGCTCGGCATCAAGGTCGCCTACACATCGATTGGCGTCGTCATCGCGCTGACCTTTATCGGCCTGCCGTTCGTGGTGCGCACCTTGCAGCCGGTGATCATGGAAATCGAACGCGAGACCGAAGAGGCGGCGGCGACTTTAGGCGCCAGCCGTCATCAGGCGATTTTCCGCGTCGTGTTGCCGACTTTGGTGCCGGCCTTGCTGACCGGCTTCGTGCTCGCGCTGGCGCGCGGCATCGGCGAATATGGCTCGGTTGTATTCATCGCCGGCAATCTGCCGTACCGCACCGAAATCGCGCCGCTTCTGATCGTGATCCGGCTGACCGAGTTCGACTACAACGGCGCCACCGCGATTGCCACGATCATGCTGGCGATTTCCTTCGTCATGTTCCTCGCCATCAACCTGATCCAGGTCTGGGCGCGGCGGAGGTTCGGCTATGTCTGAGCAAACGCTCGCAGCCTCGGCGACAATGCCACCCGAAACATGGCGCGCGCCGACCGCCGAAGTCTCGGTGGTGCGACTCGTTCTGATCGGCGTCGCGGTGTTGTTTATCGGCGTGTTCCTCGGCTTCCCGCTGCTGGTGGTGTTTTTCGAAGCGTTCCTCAACGGCGTGGCTAAGTATTTCGAGACCTTCGCCGATTCCGATACGCAGCACGCTATCCTGCTGACCTTGCTGGTCGCGGCCATCGCGGTGCCGGCCAATCTCATCTTCGGCGTCGCCGCCGCCTGGGCGATCGCCAAGTACGATTTCCGCGGCAAGGCTCTGCTGATCACGTTGATCGATTTGCCATTCTCGGTGTCGCCGGTGATCGCCGGCCTGATTTACGTCATCATGTTCGGCGCGCAAGGTTATCTGGGCGACTGGTTGAAGGCGCACCATATCCAGATCATTTTCGCCATTCCCGGCATTGTGCTGGCGACGATCTTCGTCACCTTCCCGTTCGTGGCGCGCGAATTGATCCCGCTGATGGAAGAGCAGGGCACGCAGGACGAGGAAGCCGCGATCTCGCTCGGCGCCAGCGGCTGGCAGACCTTCCGCCGCGTCACTCTGCCCAATGTGAAATGGGGCCTGATGTATGGCGTCCTGCTGTGCAACGCGCGCGCCATGGGCGAGTTCGGCGCGGTGGCGGTGGTGTCGGGCCACATCCGTGGCCTGACCAACACGATGCCGCTGCATATCGAGATTCTCTACAACGATTATCAATGGGTGGCGGCATTCGCCGTCGCTTCGCTGCTGGCGTTGCTCGCGCTGGTCACGTTGATCGTTAAAACGCTGCTCGAATGGCGCTTCAGCGATGAATTGGCCAACGGCCCCCGATAAGGAACCGATACCATGACCGCGCTTGCGCAATTCCGCAGGGACACCGATTATATCGAGGCGAACCTTTCGCTCGTGGCCCCGTTCGTCGATGAAAGACTGCGTGTCAAAACCATGAATGTGACGGTCGAGAATCTAACGAAGGCGTTCGGGGCGACGCCGGCCCTGCACGGCGTCTCGCTTGAGATTGCCAGTGGCGAACTGATCGCTCTGGTCGGACCGTCGGGCTCCGGCAAGACGACCTTGCTGCGCCTGATCGCCGGCCTCGACTTTCCCAATTCCGGCCGCGTGCTGTTCGGCGCCGAGGACGCGTCGTCGAAGTCCGTGCAGGAGCGCAATGTCGGCTTCGTGTTCCAGAATTATGCGTTGTTCAAACATATGTCGGTGTTCGAGAACATTGCCTTCGGCCTGCGAGTGCGGCCGCGTGCGACGCGACCGAGCGAAGCATCGATCCGCCAACGGGTGATGACGCTGCTCGATCTTGTGCAGCTCAATGGACTGGAGAAGCGATTCCCCGGTCAGTTGTCCGGCGGCCAGCGCCAGCGGGTTGCTTTTGCCCGCGCGCTGGCGATCGAGCCGGGCGTATTGCTGCTCGACGAGCCGTTCGGCGCGCTCGATGCCAAGGTGCGCAAGGAGCTGCGCCGCTGGCTGCGCGAAATTCACGACCGCACCGGCCATACCACGGTGTTCGTCACGCATGACCAGGAAGAAGCACTTGAGCTTGCCGACCGCGTCGTGGTGATGAGCCAGGGCCGGATCGAACAGGTCGGCTCAGCCGACGATATCTACGACAATCCGGCAACGCCGTTCGTGTTCGACTTCATCGGCGACTCAAGCGCGCTGCCGGTCATCGTCGACAAAGGCAGCATCGCGCTCGACGACCGGATTTTGTCGATCGACGCCAAGGGCCATGCCGACGGGCCGGCAACCCTGTTTTTCCGGCCCAATCATGTCCGGCTCGCCGGGCAGGAAAGCGGCAGCATCGTCGGCACCGTCACCGGATCGCGCCGCCATGGCGACATAAGGCGGCTGGAGCTGGAGGTAGGGCTTGCCCGGCACCGCTGCGAAATAGACGTCCCGGCCGATTCCGACGTGTCGCGGAATGGCCGTGTCGCGATCAAACCGACGGATTGGCGGCTTTTTCCGCGCGATTCCTAGCTTTCCCGGTCCGCCGCGCACGCCGATTTGGGCCCCCTTTAGGGCGGCGTCCGGGCTTGTCCCGCACGCCTAACCGCCTTAGAAGCATCCCGGCTGCGGCCCGGGGGGCCGGATCATCAACATTGTGCAAGCGGCCCGGTGCCGGGCGCTCCAGTTTAAGGACCCTAACATGCGCGTTTATTACGATCGCGACGCCGACCTCAACCTGATCAAGGGCAAGAAGGTCGCCGTCATTGGTTATGGCAGCCAGGGCCACGCTCATGCGCTCAATATGCGCGACAGTGGCGTCAAGGACGTCGTGATCGCGCTGCGCAAGGGTTCGCAGGGCATCAAGAAGGCCGAAGGCTCGGGCTTCAAGACCATGGAAGTCGCCGAAGCCGCCAAATGGGCCGACGTCATGATGATGCTCACGCCCGACGAATTGCAGGGCGACATCTATCGCGAGAGCCTGCACGGCAACATGAAGCAGGGCGCGGCCTTGCTGTTCGCGCACGGCCTCAACGTGCATTTTAACCTGATCGATCCGCGTCCCGATCTCGACGTGCTGATGATCGCGCCGAAGGGCCCCGGCCACACCGTGCGTTCGGAATATGCGCGCGGCGCCGGCGTGCCTTGCCTGATCGCCATCCATAAGGACGCGTCGGGCAATGCGCATGATCTCGGCCTGTCATATGCTTCGGCCATCGGCGGCGGCCGCGCCGGCATCATCGAGACGACCTTTAAAGAGGAATGCGAAACTGATCTGTTCGGCGAACAGGCCGTGCTCTGCGGCGGCCTGGTCGAACTCATCAAGGCCGGCTATGAGACCTTGTGCGAAGCCGGTTACGCGCCCGAGATGGCCTATTTCGAGTGCCTGCACGAAGTGAAGCTGATCGTCGACCTGATCTATGAGGGCGGCATCGCCAACATGAACTACTCGATCTCCAACACCGCCGAATACGGCGAATATGTTTCCGGACCGCGCGTGATCACGCCGGAAACCAAGGCGGAGATGAAGCGCATCCTCGGCGATATCCAGTCCGGCCGCTTCACCCGCGACTGGATGCTCGAGAACAAGGTCAACCAGACCTCGTTCAAGGCGACGCGCGCCAAGCTGGCCGAGCACTCGATCGAACAGGTCGGCGCCAAGCTGCGCGAGATGATGCCGTGGATCAAGGAACGCGCCATGGTGGACAAGTCGAAGAACTAGGCGACGCACATTCACGTTGAAAGGGCCCGCAGCGATGCGGGCCTTTTTATTTGTGGAGTTTGCTCCACAGCCAGCGCGCCACCTCTCCCGGCGATGTCGCCGTCGCCGAGCCGCGCAAATTCGCCGCTTGCATCGTTTCAACCGGGATCGCGCCGATCAGCGGCTGGAGCGCGGCGGCGAGTCTCTCGTCATTGGCGCGTTTCGGCCCGATTAGCAGGATCGCGTCATAGGGCGGGATCGACTGCTTCGGATCGGTGAGAACTTTCAGATCATATTGCGCAATCTGGCCGTCGCTGGAAAAGGCCGAGACGACATCGAGTTCGCCATTGGCGGCGGCGGGGTACATGAACTCGGGCTGCATCGAGCGCTGGTTCTTGAAGGCGAGGCCATAGGCATCGCGGATCGCCTTCCATTCCGGACGGTCGAAGAATTCGTAATCGCCGCCGATGGTCATCTCACGCGAATGGCGGGCGAGATCGGCGATGGTGGCAATGCCCAGCGCATCCGCCTTCTTGTGCGGCATGGCCAGCGCATAGGCGTTCTCGAAGCCGAGGCTGCCGAGCATCCGGATGCCGTGGGTTGTCTTCAGCCAAAGCGCGACGTCATTGAGCACAGCATCGCGCGGCTTGACGTCCTTGCGATTCATAGAGTTCGCCCAGATTGTGCCGGAATAATCGACATAGACATCGATGTCGCCGGCGACCAGCGCCTGGAAGATCACCGCCGAGCCAAGGCCGTCGCGCCGGTCGCTGGTGAGGCCGGCTTCGGTCAAACGCTGCTGCATCAGCGCGCCGAGGACATACTGCTCGGTGAAGCTCTTGGTGCCGATGACATAGGCGGCGTGCGTCGACGCCATGGTCGGCGCCAGCGCCACCAAAGCGATCAGCGCCAAGCCGATGCCGCCTGACCAGACCCGGCCCACGCTGCGCAGCCGCACGCCCTGTTCCATCTGCGCCAGCAGCGCATCGACCGAGAGCGCCAGCAGCGCGGCGGCGGCGCAGCCGAAGACCACCGAGACCCAATTCTGCGTTTGCAGCCCGGCGAAGATATAATTGCCGAGGCTGGTCTGCCCGATGGGTGTCGCCAAAGTCGCGGTGCCGATGACCCACACGGCGGATGTGCGGACACCGGCCATGATGACCGGCATGGCCAGCGGCAGTTCGATCTGGCGCAGCACCTCGGTTCTCGTGGCGCCGAGGACGCGCGCGGCGTCGCGCATGCGCGGATCGACGCCGGCAAGGCCGGTGACCGTATTGCGCAACACCGGCAGCATCGAATAAAGCGCCAGCGCCAGCATGGCCGGCAGGAACCCGAGTGCCGAGAAACCCGCGCCGAAGACACGTTCCGACAGCGCTGCCAGCGCCAGCAGCAGCGGATAGAACAGCGCCAGCAACGCAATTCCCGGGATGGTCTGGACGACGCTTGCCGCGCCAAGCAACGAACGGCGCAGCCAGGGCCGCCGCGTCGAGGCGATCGCCAGCGGCAGACTGATGCTTAAGCCCAGCCCAAGCGCGGTGAGGCTGACCAGCACATGGCTGCCGAGATAGTCGGGCAGGCGGGCAAAAGCTTCGGCAAGGCGCGGATCGCTGATCATCGCGGCGATCATGCCACGCCCGCACCCGGTTTGCATTGCCCCTGCAAATGGCTAGTTTGCGCCCCGAAGGGGACCCACGATGGCTGAGACCGCAGCGGCAAGCGCGCCGGCAATCACAACCGAGGCTGCCATTGCGCTCAACGGCGTCGATGTCGCTTTTCGCCTGGCGGACGGCGGGGTCTATCGCGCGGTCGCCAATGCCACGCTGAACGTCGCCGACGGCGAATTCGTCTCCATCGTCGGGCCGACCGGCTGCGGAAAATCCACGCTGCTGAACATCGCCGCCGGACTGCTGGCGCCGGCCGCTGGGCATGTCGACATTTTCGGGGCGACGCTTGCTTCGCTCAACCGCCAGGCCGGCTACCTGTTTCAGGCCGATGCGCTGTTTCCCTGGAAGACCGCGCTCGAGAACGTCGCCATCGGCCTGGAAACCGCCGGCACGCCGCAGGCTGAGGCGCGCGCTCGCGCCGCCGATTGGCTTTCGCGCGTCGGCCTCGGCTCGTTCGGAGACCGCTATCCGCACATGCTTTCGGGCGGCCAGCGCAAGCGCATTGGACTTGCGCAGGTGCTGATCCGCGATCCGAAAATCCTCCTGATGGACGAACCTTTCGGTCCGCTCGATGCCCAGACGCGGCAGATCATGGGCAATCTGCTGCTCGATCTGTGGAACGCCGACCGCAAGGCGGTGCTGTTCGTCACCCACGATCTTGAAGAAGCCATCGCTTTGTCCGACCGCGTCGTCATCATGTCGGCGGGGCCGGCGGCGCGCATCATCGGCGACTGGCGGGTGAAGCTGTCGCGACCCCGCGATATCGCCGAAATCAAACTCGATCCGGCGTTTCACGAACTGCATCGTGAAATCTGGCAGATGCTCAAATCGGAAGTCATCAAAGGCTACGCGCAGACGGAGGGCCGGTGATGTCGCGTCTCAAGCTCACCCTCTTGCAGATACTGGTCGCCGTCGTGTCGCTCGGCATCTGGCATATGTTCACGACCTATCCGGTATTCGGCAAGATGCTGCTGCCGCCGTTCTTCTTTTCCAACCCGCTCGATGTCGCGCAGCAGATCGTCAAATGGTTCGCCACCGGCGTGATCTGGAAGCATCTCTACGTCACTCTGATGGAAGCAATGCTCGCTTTCGCCATCGGTTCGGTCGGCGGCGTCTTGGTCGGTTTCTGGTTCGCGCGCCAGCCGCGCACCGCCGCGGTGTTTGACCCTTACGTCAAGATGGCCAATGCGCTGCCGCGCGTCGTGCTGGCGCCGATCTTCACTCTGTGGTTCGGCCTCGGGATCTGGTCGAAGGTCGCGCTCGGCATCACGCTTGTGTTCTTCATCGTTTTCTTCAACGTCTATCAGGGCGTCAAGGAAGTCTCGCCGACCGTGCTCGCCAACGCGCGCATGCTCGGCATGAACGAGCGGCAACTGATGCGTCATGTCTACTGGCCGTCGGCGCTGTCGTGGATGTTCTCGTCCCTGCACACGTCGGTCGGCTTCGCCGTGGTCGGCGCGGTGGTCGGCGAATATCTCGGCTCCGCCGCAGGGCTCGGCTATCTGATCCAGCAGGCCGAAGGCGTGTTCGACGTCGCCGGTGTCTTCGCCGGCATGTTCGTGCTGGCGGCGTTTGTGATCGCCATCGACATTGTCGTCACCTCCATCGAAAAGCGCCTGCTGGTCTGGCGGCCGGTAGTGGGCGACGCGCGGCCATAAAACCCTAGCGTTATGGGTCTGGGCGATGGGCCTAGGCAATGCGTTAGCGCTGGCCTATCTTGCCGCTCGAAACGGCCCGTTGAGGCCAGCAAGCCCAAAAACAGGGAGGAAAACATGCTCACTCGGGATTTGCCCACGATATTCCGCCGATTGACCGCGGCGCTGGCCGCTTTGGTCTTGTTGGCTGGCCTGATGACCGGCCTGGCGCAGGCGCAGTCAAAGGTGACGATCGCGATCGGCGGCTCCGCCTGCCTGTGCTATTTGCCGACCGTTCTGGCCGAGCAACTCGGCGAATATAAAAAGGCCGGCATCGACGCCGATCTGGTCGACTTCAAGGGCGGTTCGCAATCGCTGACCGCGGTGATCGGCGGCAGCGCCGATGTCGTCTCCGGCTATTTCGACCATTGCGTCAATCTGGCCGCGAAGAACCAGCCCTTGGTCGCCTTCGTCACCTATGACCGTTATCCCGGCCTGGTGCTCGTTGTGTCGCCCAAGCACACCGCCGAAATCAAATCGATCAAGGATCTCGTCGGCAAGAAGGTCGGCGTCAGCGCGCCGGGTTCGTCGACCGACTTCTTCCTGAAATATTTGCTGAAGAAGGAAGGCGCGGACCCGACTTCGGCCGCCGTCATCGGCGTCGGTCTTGGCGCCACCGCGGTCGCAGCCATGGAACAGGGCGAGATCGACGCGGCGGTGATGCTCGATCCGTCCGTCACCGTGCTGCAAGGCAAGTACAAGGACCTCAAGATTTTAAGCGATACCCGGACGCAGAAGGATACGCAGGCGGTGTTCGGCGGCGATTATCCCGGCGGCGCGCTCTACACCAAGGCCGACTGGATCGAGAAGCATCCGAAGGAAGTCCAGGGTCTGACCAATGCGATGGTCAACACGCTGACCTGGATTCATTCGCATACGCCGGAAGAGATCATGGCCAAGATGCCGGAAAATCTCGTCGGCCCGGACAAGGCCGGCTATCTGGCGGCCTTGAAGAACACCATCCCGATGTATTCGACCACCGGCCTGATGGACCCGAAGGGCGCGCAGGCGGTGCTTGCCGTGTTCAGTGGCGGTTCGGAAGTGGTTGCCAAGGCCAATATCGACGTGACCAAAACCTACACCAACAAGTTCGTCGAGGCGGCGAAGAAGACGAATTGATCAATCGTTTCGATACGATCCATCAACGACACGGCGGGGGTCAAACCCCGCCGTTTCTGTTACGGTCAAGGTTATGAACCTCATCTCGATCCAGTCGCATGTCGCTTACGGCCATGTCGGTAATTCGGCGGCGGTGTTCCCATTGCAACGCATGGGCGTTGAGGTGTGGCCGATCCATACTGTGCAATTCTCCAATCACACCGGCTATGGCGACTTCAAAGGCCAGGTGTTCGGCGCGCCGCTGATCCGCGACCTCATCGCCGGCATTGAGGCGCGCGGCGTGCTCGGCGAATGCGATGGTCTGCTGTCCGGCTATTTGGGCGACGCCCAGATTGGCTCCGCGATTCTCGATGCGGTAGCGACGGTGCGCAAGGCCAATCCGTCGGCGCGCTATTGTTGCGATCCCGTCATCGGCGATGTCGACAAGGGCGTGTTTGTCGCTAAGGGCATTCCTGAACTCATCAAGACCAAGGCATTACCACTTGCCGACATCGTAACGCCCAATCAGTTCGAACTGGATTATCTGTCCGGACGCGGCTCGACAACGCTCGAGCAGGCGCGCGACGCCATCAAGGCGCTGCATGATCTAGGGCCGCGCGCCGTGCTGGTGACTTCGGTGCATACGGCAGAGACGCCGGACGGGCATCTCGACATGCTGGCATCGGACGAGACCGGTCTATTTCGTCTGCGCACGCCGAAACTCGATGTGGCGGCGAGCGGCGCCGGCGACGCCATTGCCGCCCTGTTCTTCGCGCATTATCTGCGGCAGGGAAAAATCGACGAAGCGCTGGCGCGCGCCGGCTCTGCGATCTTCGGCGTACTGGCCAAAACGGCAGAAGCCGGTTGCCGAGAGATTCAGGTGGTGACGGAGCAGGACGAGATCGTCAATCCGGGCCGCGTGTTCGAAGCCGAACGGTTGAGCGAAGCGACCGGGCCGGAGAAGGTGCTGTAGATGCGCAGAAAATTCATGACGCTCGACGTGTTCACGCGCACGCGCTTTGGCGGCAATCCGCTGGCGCTGGTGCTGGACGCGGAAGGCCTCGACACCGCCGCGATGCAAACGATCGCGCGTGAATTCAGCCATCCGGAAACCGTGTTCGTGCTGCCGCCGGAAAGCCCCGCGCATCAAGCGCGGCTGCGTATTTTCACGCCGGCGGCGGAATTGCCGTTTGCCGGCCACCCGACGGTCGGTGCGGCGGTTGGTCTGGTGCGGCTGGCCGGCGGCGCCGGACGGCAGAGTTTTGTGCTGGAGGAAAAAATCGGTCCGGTCTCCTGCAACGCGCAGGCGCATGACGCCGACAGTGGCTGGGCCGAGTTCCAGTTGCCGCGATTGCCGGCCGATGTCGGTCAGGTGCCGGGCACGGCGGCCATGGCGCAGGCGCTTGGTTTGAACGCGAGCGATATCGGTGGCGATTATCCGCCGGCGCGCTGGTCCGGTGGCGTTGCCTATACGTTTGTGCCGGTGCGTTCGTTGGCGGCGCTGGCGCGCGCCAGGCCCGATGCCGCGACGTTCGAGAGGGTGTTCGGCATTGGCGGCCCGGCCATGGTTTATGTCATCTGCACCGAAACGGCCGCGCCGGGGCATCATCTGCACGCCCGCATGTTTGCGCCGGCGAACGGTATTCCGGAAGATCCGGCGACCGGCAGCGCGGTGGCCGCTTTCGCCGGCCTTCATGCCGCGCATCGCAAGCCGGCCGATGGCGAGCACAGGCTGGTCATTGAACAGGGGTATGAGATGGGCCGGCCGAGCTTGATGAACTTGACGATCGCCATGGCCAATGGCGCTCTGACGTCTGCGTCGATCGGCGGCGATGCCATCGTCGTCACCGAAGGTGTGATCGAGGCATGAGCAACGACAGCGTCCCGAAGGTTCTTCAGGTCACGCGCCTCGAACTCGATTTGGACGCCACAGTCTGGGCGTTTTCCCGCGAGCGTCGCGCCGAAATCGATGCGCTGTTTGCCGAACTGCGGCGGGAGAAGCCGGCGCTGTTTAATGGCAAAGTATTGCTGATGCATCGCTACGCGATCGAGGGCGGCGTGATGCGCGGCTCATTTCTGGAAACCGATTATGCTTCCTTCGTTGCCTGGCAACGCTGGGGTCGGCCCGACGCCGGCATCTACGATTGCTTCGGCGCAGCGGCGATCCAATCGGCCGACGGAGCATTTCTTCTCGGCGTGATGGGGAACCACACCTACAATGCCGGTCAGATCTATTTCCCATGCGGCACGCCGGACCGCGACGACATTGCCGAGGGCGGAAAAGTCGATTTTGAATTCAGTGTGCGGCGCGAACTGCGGGAAGAAACCGGGCTTGAAGCTGAATCCCTTGAAGCGGAGCCGGGTTGGAGCGTTGTCATTGATGCAGAACTGATTTGCGCCATCAAGGTGCTGCGCTCGCCGCTCCTAGCCGACAGGTTGCGGACGAAAATTTTCGAAACATTGGCGCGCGAACGTCAACCTGAACTCAGCGACATTCGCATTGCGCGCTCGACTGCCGACTTCGACCCGATGATGCGCGATTTCGTCAAGACGTTTCTGGCGCATCGCTTCGCGTCGCACTAGAATGGCCGGTCAGGAAAACATCTCATGAAGCTCGCCAAACTCGCCAAACAGTTTCGCGTCGACAAACCGGGCAAGTTCCGTCTGGCCGATCATGACCCGGCCGAATGCTGCGGCCTGTCGATCGACAAGGAGGACGCCAAGGCGTTGCTCAGCGAGGGCGTCGAGCGGCTCGCGGAATTGCAGGAAAAACTCTACGCCAACAACAAATGGTCGGTGCTGCTGGTGTTTCAGGCCATGGATGCCGCCGGCAAGGACAGCGTCATCAAGCACGTCATGAGCGGCATCAATCCGCAAGGCGTGCAAGTTCATTCGTTCAAGGCGCCGAGCGAGGAAGAACTCGACCACGATTTTCTCTGGCGGATCGGCAAGGCGCTGCCCGAGCGCGGCCGTATCGGCATTTTCAATCGTTCGCACTACGAGGAAGTGCTGACCGTCCGCGTGCATGGCGAATACCTGGCGCGCCAACGATTGCCGGACGCGGTTGCCAGCAAGAAAATCTGGCAGCACCGCTTCGACGATATCCGCGCCTTCGAGCGGCATCTGGCGCGCAACGGCACATTGGTTTTGAAATTCTTTCTCAATGTGTCGCTGGAGGAACAGCGCAAGCGCTTTCTCGAGCGCATCGATCAGCCTGGCAAACGGTGGAAATTTTCCATGGGTGATGTGGCCGAGCGCAAGCTGTGGCCACGATACATGGATGCCTATGAAAAACTGATTCAGGAAACCAGCCGCGATGAGGCGCCGTGGTACGTCGTGCCCGCGGACAATAAATGGTTCACCCGGCTGGTGGTCGCCGGCGCGGTGGCCAAGGCGATGGAAGGCCTCGATCTGGCCTATCCAAAGGTTGAGGGTCAGGCTCTCAAGGATTTGCAATCGGCCAGGAAGGCGCTGGAAGCGGAAGGGTGAGTGGCACTGCTGAGTAGGGTGGGCTAAGGCGCGGCTTCGCGCCGAGCCCACCGCGGCCACGAATGGTGCGCTCGCTTCGCTTAGCCCACCCTACAAGATAGACAGCATTGCTGACCTATCGCCATCCTTGATTTTGGCTGGCGATTTCCGCTAGAAGCGAGGCCTCGGCTGGGATTTAACGTGGACTTTACCAAAGTCCTCGATCCTGACAGTCGAAACGAGGGTTGATTTTGCCAATGTCGACGCTGCAGCCCATCTGCGCGATCGAACCGGCGGCCGGCAAGGCCGACGCGGTTGGCAGCCCTATGGCAACCCTTATTCTGGGCACGCTCCTTCTCCTTATCCGCCCCTGAGGGCCGGCTGGGCGCAACGCGCCTGGGCACTCGGGGGACAGGCGGTACCGGACAGCACCCTTAAAATGGCGCCCTCTCAGCGGCGCACTCGACGAGAAGGATCACTCCCATGACGACCCAGACCCAGTCCGATAAGGACCGCGTCATCGTATTCGACACCACTTTGCGCGACGGCGAGCAGTGCCCCGGCGCCACCATGACCCACGAGGAAAAGCTCGAGGTCGCCGAGTTGCTCGACGATATGGGCGTGGACGTGATCGAGGCAGGCTTTCCGATCGCTTCGGACGGCGACTTCGCCGCCGTCAACGAGATCGCCCGCCGCGCCAAGAACTCCGTGATCTGCGGCCTGTCGCGCGCTTCGCCCAAGGACATCGACCGCTGCGCCGAGGCGATCAAGCCGGCCAAGCGCCGCCGCATCCACACCTTTCTGTCCACGTCGCCGGTGCACATGAAGTGGAAACTGCAGAAGGAGCCACACGAAGTTTATGAAATGGTGATCGGGCAGGTCACCCGCGCACGCAGCCACACCGATGACGTCGAGTGGTCGGCCGAGGACGGCACCCGCACCGAGCACGACTTCCTGTGCCGCTGCGTCGAGGCCGCGATCAAGGCCGGCGCCACCACGATCAATATCCCCGACACCGTCGGCTATACGGTGCCGGAGGAATACATGGCCTTGTTCAAGATGGTGCGCGAGCGCGTGCCGAATTCCGACAAGGCGATTTTCTCGGTGCACTGCCATGACGATCTCGGCATGGCAGTGGCCAATTCGCTGGCCGGCGTTGCCGGTGGCGCGCGGCAGATCGAATGCACCGTCAACGGCATTGGCGAACGCGCCGGCAATACCGCGCTCGAGGAAGTCGTGATGGCGATGCAGGTGCGCAACGATGTCATGCCGTATTATACCGGCATCAAGCCGGCGATGCTGACGCGCGCGTCCAAGCTCGTCTCGGCGGTAACGTCGTTCCCGGTGCAGTACAACAAGGCCATCGTCGGGCGGAACGCCTTCGCGCATGAGAGCGGCATCCATCAGGACGGCATGCTCAAGAACGCGCAGACCTACGAGATCATGACGCCGGAAACCGTCGGCGTGAAACAGACCTCGCTGGTCATGGGCAAGCATTCCGGCCGCCACGCTTTCGAGCACAAGCTGGAAGAGCTCGGCTATCAATTGGCGTCGAACCAGCTGGAAGACGCCTTCGTGCGTTTCAAGGCTTTGGCCGACAAGAAAAAGCAGATCTACGACGAGGACATCGAAGCTTTGGTCGATGAGGAAATCGCGCACGCGCATGACCGCATCAAGATCATCTCCTTGACGGTCATCGCCGGCACGATGGGTCCGCAGTCGGCGACATTGACGCTGGATATCGAGGGCAAGCACATCACCACGCAATCGACCGGTAACGGTCCGGTCGATGCGATCTTCAATGCGATCCGGGCGCTGGTGCCGCACGAGGCCAAGCTCGAGCTGTATCAGGTTCACGCGGTTACTGAAGGTACCGATGCCCAAGCTGAAGTGTCGGTGCGGCTGTCCGAGCATGGCCGCGCCTTTACGGCCAAGGGCGCCGATCCCGATACATTGGTGGCGTCGGCGAAGGCCTATCTGGGCGCGCTCAACAAGCTGACTAGCAAGAGCAGCCGGGTCCCGGGTGTCGAGAACCGGATTCACTCGACCGACGTCGGCTGATCCGCCGGCGCGTCCTTTAAGCTGCAATGCAATGCCGCGCCTTTTTGGTGCGGCATTTTCATAAGCGCCGCGATGTCGTCGCAGAACCTAATTGAAGCGGCGGGACGCCGTTAATGAACAGCGGTTTATCTACATTGCGAGTACGTAATCTCTATCCAAACCTTAACTTGAACCAACAGGGCTGAACTCCATTATTGAAGCATCAGAAATGCCTTTGGAGGAATTCCATGCGATCGACTTTGATGAAGACGCTTCTCGCCGGTACCGCCGCGCTGGCGATTGCCGGAACGACGTTGGCCTTCGCCCAGCAGGGACCCGGCGGACGTGGGCCCGAGCGCGGCCATCATGCGCGGATGAGCGCGGCAGACATCGCCGCTTACGGTGACGCCCGTATCGCCGCGGTTCATGCCGGTCTCAAGCTGACCGCCGAGCAGGAAAAGAACTGGCCGGCGGTGGAAGCCGCACTGCGCGATCTGGCCAAGCAGCGTTCGGAACGCTTCGCCGCGCGTGCCAGCGCCGACAAGCCGGCCGATCCGATCGACCGCCTCAACCAGCGCGCCGAGACGATGACGCAGACCGGCGCCGCGCTGAAGAAACTCGCCGACGCCGCGGGCCCGCTCTACAAGAGCCTCGACGACGGCCAGAAGCAGCGCCTGCTGGTCCTCGCCAGGCTCGGCGGACCGGAGCAGGGTGGCTGGCGCGGCCGTCACGGCGGCCCCGGCAGGCACCATGGCGGCAAAGATCGCGGCAGTTTTGGTGGCCCCGAGCGTGGCCCGATGGGCCCCGATGGCGGCAAGGCACCGCTCTAAGCCGCTTCGCGGCCCTGCCGGCTGCGTCCGGGAAGTGGGCTGCCGGGCGTCACGATTGACCGCCTCCAGCACCCAGAAAAGCCGCCGGCTCCGCCCGGCGGTTTTTTTATTTTTCCTTGGAAAAACAGGTCTGTATGAGCCGGCCCGGCGGGCGGCGCGCGGCTGGACAGGGGGGAAACCCTTTGCTAGAGGACCGTTCGCCTTGCGGTACTCCCCGCGACAGGCAATCCGGGCGCATAGCTCAGTTGGTAGAGCAGCTGACTCTTAATCAGCGGGTCGTAGGTTCGAATCCTACTGCGCCCACCATTTCCCGGACATCGCCAAACGGCCATTCGAGCCGCTTAACGCCCCTGATAGGCCGGCGTGCGCACGATGAGTCCGTCGAGCGCTTCGGTGATCTTGATCTGGCAAGACAGCCGCGAGGTCGGCTTCACCTCGAAGGCGCTGTCGAGCTGGTATTCCTCGTCGGCGGACGGCGGACCGACCAGGGCGCTCCAGGCATCGTCGACATAGACCATGCAGGTGGCACAGGTGCAGCCGCCGCCGCATTCGGCGACGATGCTCGAGACATCGTTCTTCAACGCGGTTTCCATCACGGTCGCGCCAAGCTCGGCCTCGACGGTGTGAACGGTGCCATCGTGTTCGATAAAGGTGACGTTCGGCATGGGACTAGGCCACTCCGAGCTTCTTCTGCAGGCTGGTGGAGGAGGTCGTGTACTGAAACACCAGCCGCTTTTCCGGATGGATGTAGTGATGCACTCTTTGCGACATGAGTGCTCCCTCGTGAAAGCCCGAAAGGATCAGCTTGAGCTTTCCCGGATATGTGTTGATGTCGCCGATGGCGAAGATGCCGGGACGGTTGGACTCGAAAGTCGACACATCGACCTTGACCAGTTCGCCGTCCATTTCCAGCCCCCAGTCCGCCACCGGACCGAGCTTCATCGTCAGGCCAAAGAACGGCAGCATGGCGTCGCAGGCGACGCGGGTCACGGCGCCATCCTTGTCCTTGACCGAGGCGGCGGCAAGTTGTCCGTCGGCGCCCTCAAGCTCCGATACCTGGCCGATGCGCAGGTCCATGCTGCCGGCGGCGACCAGCGCACGCATCTTGTTGACGCTGTCGGGCGCGCCGCGAAAGTCATCGCGCCGATGCACCAAAGTCAGCCGCTTGGCGATCGGTTGCAGGTTGAGCGTCCAGTCGAGCGCCGAATCGCCGCCGCCGACAATCATGATGTCCTTGCCGCGGAAATTTTCCATTTTGCGTACGGCATAGAACACCGACTTGTCCTCGTAAGGCTCGATGCCGGCGATTGGCGGACGCTTGGGCTGGAACGAACCGCCGCCGGCCGCGATCACCACCGACTTGCATTCGAACGTTTTGCCGGTATCGGTCGTCACCCGGAACAAAGGGTCGCCGATGTTCTCGATCGTCGTGACCATTTCGCCGAGGTGGAAGGTCGGGTGGAACGGCTTGATCTGTTCCATCAGGGCCTCGGAAAGCCCGTGGCCGGTGATCAACGGAATGCCGGGAATGTCGTAGATCGGCTTTTCCGGATAAAGCTCGGCGCATTGTCCGCCGACCTTGTCGAGAATGTCGACCAGATGCGCCTTGATGTCCAAGAGGCCAAGTTCGAACACGGCGAACAGGCCGACCGGCCCCGCGCCGATGATCAGCACGTCGGTCTTGATGATATCGCTCATGATCGTTTTCCGGCGGTGACCGGCTCCTCGGTTGGCGGCTTGTGTTTCTAGGAAGCGGCGCCGGCGGCGCGCTCGGGCAGGGCGATGGTCTGCAACAGTTCGTTCAGATTCTGCTCGGGCGATTTGCCGGTCGTGGTCAAGGTGGCTTCGGCGCGGGCATAAAGCGGCTCGCGGCTCCTGAGAATAGAGATCAAGTCATCCATGGCGCGGCCGCTATTGGCCATCGGCCGCATGTCGCCCTGCGCCATCACCCGCTTCATGTGATCGCGCGGCTCGGCGCGAACCCAGACCGTAAAGCAGGACGACAACAGGATTTCAAGCGTGCCCGGCTCGGTGACGATCGAACCGCTTGTTGCAATGACGAAATGCGAATGCCGGCGCAGCACATCGTCGAGCGCCTCGCGTTCGGCGCGGCGGAAGGTTTCCTGGCCGAACATGTCGAAGATCTCGCTGAGCGGCGCACCGGAGCGCCGCTCGATCTCGCGGTCGAGTTCGATGAAAGGCACGCCCAGCCTTTCGGCCAGAAGCCCGCCGAGCGTGGATTTGCCGCCGCCGCGCAGGCCGATCAGTGCGATGCGCCCGCGGCGGGTGTCCTCCGACGGTTCGCTGAATTTTCGCAGCAGTATTTCGCGCGCCTGCGACAGAGCCGGCGCCGGGAGCCGCTCGAGAAATTGCGTCAGCAACACCAGATCGAGCGGCGGTTCGGCGCCGTCATGCACGAGTTGCGTCACCGGCAGGCCGATGGCGCGGGCGATACGCCGCAGCAGGACGATCGAACAATTGCCGAGACCGGCCTCCAACTGGGCGATATAGCGCTCTGATACCTTCGCCTGTCTGGCCAGCACCTTGCGCGACATGCCACGCTGGTTGCGCAGCGTGCGCACCTTTGCGCCCAGGCGGCGCAAATAGACGTCTGCCTCACGGCTGGGCTTGGCCGGCGCAGGCGAGGCTCGCGGACGGGCGGGTTTCATGCTGTCTGGCTAACATGCATTATAATGCGCAGCAAGGGGAGGATCAGAAAATACTACGTACAAGGCCGTTGTAGCGGGTTTCCAGCGATGTTAGTGTTATGCAAAATAATGCATAGGCGGCGCAGATCTCAAAGCTTTGCCGCCGGGAAGCGCATTGTCAGGGCCTTGCATGCAGCGAATCGATTTCCAGACCGAACCCTCGCGCTATCGCCACTGGCGCATCGACTGCGATGGCGACGTCGCCTATCTGATCATGGACGTCGACCAGGCGGGCGGCCTTGGCGAGGGTTATGAACTCAAGCTCAATTCCTACGATCTCGGCGTCGATATCGAATTGAATGACGCAGTCCAGCGGCTGCGCTTCGAGCACCCGGAGGTCGGCGCGGTGGTCATCAAGTCCGGCAAGGACAATGTGTTCTGCGCCGGCGCCAATATCCGCATGCTCGGCAAGGCGACGCACGGTCATAAAGTGAATTTTTGCAAGTTCACCAACGAGACGCGGCTGGCCATCGAGGACGCTTCGGAGAATTCCAGACAGACCTATATCTGCGCCATCAACGGCAATGCCGCCGGCGGCGGCTACGAACTGGCGCTCGCCGCCGACCACATCATGCTGGTCGATGACCGGCGCTCGGCCGTGGCGTTGCCGGAGACGCCGTTGCTGGCGGTGCTGCCCGGCACCGGCGGTCTCACCCGCGTCACCGACAAGCGCCGCGTCCGCCGCGATCGCGCTGACGTGTTCTGCACGATCGAGGAGGGCATTCGCGGCGCCAAGGCGGTGGAGTGGCGGCTGGTCGATGAGATCGTGCCGAATTCAAAATGGAACGACACGGTATCAAAACGTGCGCACGAGTTCGCCGCGCGTTCGGACCGTCCCAAAGACGCCAAAGGCATCCGTTTTAATCCGCTGCCGCGAAAGATCGACGCCGACCGGGTTTCCTACGCACATGTCGATTGCGACATCGACCGCGCGCGCGGACTTGTCACGATCACCGTGCGCGGGCCCTCGGATCCTGAGCCTGCCTCACTCGCCGCCGCCCATGCGCTGGGTGACAAATTCTGGCCGCTCGCGGTGGCGCGCGAGCTGGAAGACGCCATTCTCCATCTGCGCGCCAATGAGGCCGCGATCGGCGTCATTTTGTTGCGTACCGAAGGCAATGCGCTGGCCGTGCTGGACTACGACGCATTTCTCAGTCAGCACGACAGCGACTGGCTGATGCGCGAGATCAGGCACTACCTCAAACGGACCCTCAAGCGTATCGACACGACGCCCAAGAGCTTCATCGCCCTGATCGAACCGGGCTCCTGCTTTGCCGGAACGCTCGCCGAACTGGCCTTTGCCGCCGACCGCTCCTACATGTTGATCGGAACGCGCGATGGCGACAATCGCAAGCTGGCCGCGATCACCCTCGGCCATGTCAATTTCGGGCTTTATCCGATGGGCAATGGCTTGAGCCGGCTGCAAACGCGTTTTCTCGGCGAACCGGATTCGATCAAGGCCGCGCAAGCCAAGTCCGGCGTTGCGCTTGAGGCGGAGCAAGCCGATGAACTCGGTCTGATCACGCAAGCGTACGAGGCATTCGACTGGGATGACGAATTGCGCGTCATGCTCGAGGGGCGCGCCAGCTTCTCGCCCGACGCCATGACCGGCATGGAAGCCAACCTGCGTTTCGCCGGACCGGAAACAATGGAAACCAAGATTTTCGGCCGATTGACCGCCTGGCAGAACTGGATCTTCCAGCGGCCGAACGCCATTGGCGAACAAGGCGCGCTGAAGCTGTACGGCTCGGGCGTATCGCCGACCTACAATAAGGAAAGGGTGTAGCCATGAACATCGCCGCGGTCGATTACGACGGCCTGATCCCGAACAATGTCGGCCTTGGCAGCGACGTGCGCGTCAAGCATGCGCTGGAGAAATGGCACCCGGGCTATATCAGCTGGTGGAACGACATGGGGCCGGAAGGCTTCCAGGAATCGCTCGTCTATCTGCGCACGGCGATCAGCGTCGATCCGAAAGGCTGGGCCAAGTTCGACTACGTGCGCATGCCGGAGTATCGCTGGGGCGTGCTGCTGGCGCCGGCGCAGGAAGGCCGCACCATTCCCTTCGGCCGCCACAAGGGCGAGCCGGTCTGGCAGGAAGTGCCGGGAGAATATCGCGCACTGTTACGCCGCTTGATTGTCATCCAGGGCGACACTGAGCCGGCCTCGGTCGAGCAGCAGCGCCATCTCGGCAAGACCGCGCCTTCGCTCTACGATCTGCGCAACCTGTTCCAGGTCAATGTCGAGGAAGGCCGCCATCTCTGGGCCATGGTCTATCTGTTGCAAAAATATTTCGGCGCCGATGGCCGTGAGGAAGCGGAAGCGCTGTTGCAGCGCCGTTCCGGCGACGCCGATACGCCGCGCATGCTGGGCGCCTTCAACGAGAAGACGCCGGATTGGCTGTCGTTCTTCATGTTCACCTTCTTCACCGACCGTGACGGCAAGATGCAGCTCGAGGCGCTGGCGCAATCCGGCTTCGATCCGCTGTCGCGCACCTGCCGCTTCATGCTGACCGAAGAAGCGCATCATATGTTCGTCGGCGAGACCGGCGTCACCCGGGTCATCCAGAAGACCTGCGAGGCGATGAAACAAGCCGGCATCTCGGATCCCTATGATATCGCCGCCGTGCGCAAGCTCGGCGTCATCGATCTGCCGACCATCCAGAAGAAGGCGAATCTCCATTTCTCGCTGACGCTCGACCTGTTCGGCAACGAGATTTCGACCAATGCGGCCAATGCCTTCCATTCCGGCATCAAGGGCCGTTTCCGCGAGGATCGGCTCAAGGACGACCATCAGTTGGAGAATGACATCTATCCGGTGCTGCGCGTGGTCGACGGCAAGATCGTGAATGTCGACGCGCCGGCATTGTCGGCGCTCAACATGCGGCTGCGCGACGATTATGTCGTCGACTGCAATGTCGGGGTCGGCCGCTGGAACAAGGTCATCGAAGGTTTCGGCATCCCGTTCCAGATCAAGCTGCCGAGCGTCGCCTTTCATCGCCACATCGGCGAATTTTCCAAGATCAAGGCCGATGTCGATGGCAACCAGTTGACCGACGCGCAATGGGCCGAACGGCGCGGCGACTTCCTGCCGTCCGACGGCGACAGGGATTTCATCGAAAGCCTGATGCAGCCGGAAAGCGAACCGGGCAAATTCGCCAGCTGGATCGCACCGCCCAAGGTCGGCATCGACAACAAGCCGGGCGATTTCGAATACGTGAAGATCGCGTAAGTCGTCAGCCCCCAAACTTCGCGACGACACCAGGAGGAAAGGCGATGCCTTTGATCCTGTCCGGATCGGCGGGATCTTTCGCCGCCCAGACCCGTGTCTCGTTGCCCTCGACATGCAATTCGCCGCCAACGCTGAGGCGGTGTTCAATCTCGAAACTGGAGCGGCCGAATTTGGTGGCGCGCGTGGCAATCTCGGCCGCGTCGCCGAATTTCACCGCCTTGACGAAATTGGCGCGAGCGTCGACCAGCGGGATGCCGATGATGCCGTAAGCATCGTTGAGTTGATGCGGCTTGACGCGCAGCGCCAGATCGAAAAGTTGCCAGGTGCTGGCGTCGAAGAATTCGAAAAACCGGGGATTGAAGACAATGCCGGCGGGATCGCAGTCGCCCCAGGCGATGGTGATCTCTCTGCGAAGAATGACAGGCGCCACGAATTCATCCTCGATGTTCAATAATTGACATTAAGCGGATGCGCCCGCGCAGTAAACCACTAGGCCTTGCGCACCAGTTTGCGTTTCGTCTTGCGCGCGCGCGGGTCGGGCCATTCGAGGATCGACTGCGCCTTGAGTTCGACCGGCGTGGCGCGGCGCAGACGACGCATGGCGTGCTTTGGCGCCAGCGGGATGTGCGGCGCGGAGTCGAGTTCGACCAGCAGCCAGTCGAGGTCCTCGGGCAAGGTCACCCAGCGGCTTGGCGCATAGCCGGTCAGCGGGATCGGCCGCGAATATTCCAACAGCGACTTCTGTCCGCTGGCGAGCGTATATTCGTGCGCGTAGCTCATCATCAATTCGCGCGGACTGCGGTAGATCGGATCGCGCCAGCGCAGGATGGCATGGTTGGTCTTGCTGATCGCGCCCCACAGGCCGCGCACCTTGAACAGCGTGATGATGTGGTCCTGGTCGGTGGGGCGTGCGCGCATGTCGACCAGCCAGGCCGGCTTGCCGTGATAGACCAGCGCAGCGGCGGCGAAGACCGCGCCTTCGGCGCAATGCGCCAGATTGGCTTTGAGCATGGTGCGCGGCGACATTGCGGTGTCGCCGTTCAGGCAGAAGTTGGCCGGCACCCGGTCGAGGAAGGTCTGGATCTTCTGCGGCGTGTCGAGACGCGCGAACGTCCTGTGCTCGGCGGGCGTCAGCAGCGCGCGCAGGCGATTGCGGTAGGCGAGTGTTGTCATGCCCGATGCAATCTAGGCGGAACCGGCCGCCTGCGGGGTGCCGCCGCCGCCGGTCCACAGGTTAGTTGCAGTGCGAACGCCGCCTTCTTCAAAACGGGCGAAAACGAAATAAACGCACCTCCGGAGAGCCGTAAATGGCAATAATATCCTTTTTTGTCGGCTCTCATTGTATTTAAACAGAATATCCTTCTATTTAGGGCGTAATCCGTGTTCCTCGCAGGCTGGCACCCGCGACTCTAAAGGCGTTCCGTCCATGACTTCAGGTTTTGCCACGATCCCCAAGACCGCGCCTTTCACCGAAGAGGACGTTGATCTGCTCAACCGGGTTGTCGGGCCGGCTTCCCCGATCCAGCGCGCCTGGCTGGCCGGTTTCCTGGCCGGCGTCGAGTCGGTCCAATTGGGTGGCGAAAGCGGCGCTGCGCAGCCCGCGGCGCCGGCGCGGCCGGCGGAGCCGATCACGATCGTCTACGCCAGCGAGTCCGGCAATTGCGAAAAGCTTGCCAACAACTTTGCCAAGGCGGCGCGCAAGAACGGACTCAAGCCGAGCCTGGTGGATATGGCCGATCTCGACGTGTCGACGTTGGCCTCCGTAAAGAAACTTGTTTTCATCGCCGCCACCTGGGGCGAGGGAGAGCCGCCGGCGCGGGCGGTGCGCAGCTATGCGGACCTGATAGGCGATGCCGCGCCGCGCCTCGACGGTGTCGAGTTCGGCGTGCTGGCGCTCGGCGACACGGCCTATGTTGAATTCTGCGCCGTCGGCAAGAAGATCGACGAACGGCTCGCCGCGCTCGGTGCCAAGCGCGTCATCGATCGGGTCGACTGCGATCTCGATTTCGAAAAGCCGGCCGGCGACTGGCTGGGCGACGCGATCAAGGTTCTGGCGCCGCCGGTTGATATCGATCGCGGCCGCGTCATCGAAGTCGACTTTGGCGCAAAGCCGGCGGGGTCGCCGAACACCGACATCGTCGAGGCGGAAATTACCGAACTCACCAATCTGAATTCGTCACGCTCCAACAAGGAGACGGTGCATTTCGCGCTCGCATTCGAGGGTGCCGCGCCGGAATATCAGCCTGGCGACTCGCTCGACCTTTATGCCGAAAACGATCCGGCCTATGTCGATGAATTGCTCAAGCTGGCCGGGCTTGCCGGCGACGCAAAGCTGCGTGAGGAATTCATCAAGACGCGCGACGTCACCACGTTGTCGCTGAAGTCGGTCGAGACCTATGCGGCGCAGACCGGCCACTACTACCTGAAGAAGCTTATTGCCGATGGCGAGGCCAAGGACTGGATCGTCGGCCGCCAGTTGATCGACCTGGTCGAGACATTCTCGATCGCGCTGACCGCCGATCAGCTGCGCGCGGTCACGCGAACGCTGGCGCCGCGTGCCTATTCGATCGCCTCGGCGCGCAGCGAGGTCGGCGACGAAGCGCACCTGCTGATTTCCGCCGTGCGTTACGAAACGCATGGCCGCGCGCGCAAGGGCGTCGCGTCCAATTTCGTCGCCGAGCGTCTTAAGCGCGGCGGCAAGGTGCGGGTCAAGCTCAAGCCCAACAAGCACTTCCGTTTGCCGGCGGCGGACAAGGACATCATCATGGTCGGTCCCGGCACCGGCGTCGCGCCGTTCCGCGCCTTCGTGCAGGAGCGCCGCGCCAGCAAGGCAAAAGGCAAGAGCTGGCTGTTCTTCGGTGACCGGCAATACACCCACGACTTCCTCTATCAGCTCGACTGGCAGGATGCGCTGGCTGACGGATCGCTCACTCGCCTGGATCTCGCCTTCTCGCGCGACACGCCGGAAAAGATTTACGTCCAGCACAAGATCTGGGACCGCCGGCGCGAGCTTGTCGAGTGGCTCGACAATGGCGCCAGCTTCTATGTCTGCGGCGACGCCAAGAATATGGCTAAGGATGTGCGCGCGGCTCTGGTCGCGGCCTATGCCGACGTCAAGAGTCTGTCGGCCGACGCCGCCGAGCAGGCGGTCGCCGCGCTGGAGCGCGACACGCGCTATCTGACGGATACGTATTAGAAAACCCCGCGTCATATTCGGTGTCATCATCCGCGAAGGCGGATGATCCAGTAATCGCTAACGTGGCAAGGTGAACCCGGAAGCTTGCGATTACTCGATGCCCGCCTGCGCGGACATGGCAGCCGAAAACTGGAGCCGACAATGACCGACGAACTTTCGCGCAACGAACACATCAAGCAGGCCAGCCGCTATTTGCGCGGCACTTTGGCCGAGGGATTGCGCGACGATTCAACTGGCGCCATCGTCGAAGACGACCAGCAGCTGGTCAAGTTCCACGGCATGTATTTGCAGGACGACCGCGACCTGCGCAACGAACGCATGCGCAAGAAGATGGAGAAGGCCTTCTCCTTCATGATCCGCGTGCGCATGCCGGGCGGCGTCGTAACCCCGGCGCAATGGCTGGCGCTCGACCATGTTGCCCGCACCTATGGCAACGACACGATGCGGCTGACCACGCGGCAGACCGTGCAGTTGCACGGCATCATCAAATCGAACGTCAAGGCGATGATGCGAGAGATTGACGCGGTGCTGCTCGACTCGATCGCCGCCTGCGGCGACGTCAACCGCAACGTCATGTGCAATCCCAATCCCGGCGAAAGCCGCGCGCATGCGATGGCCATCGACGTGTCACGGGCGATTTCCCTCCATCTCTTGCCGAAAACCCGGGCCTATCGCGAGATCTGGCTCGATGGCGAGAAAATCGCCGGCGGCGAGGACGAGGCCGTGGTCGAGCCGATCTATGGCAAGACCTATCTGCCGCGAAAATTCAAAATCGTGATCGCTGTGCCGCCGTCGAACGATGTCGATATCTTCGCGCACGACCTCGGCTACATCGCCATCCTCGATGCCAAAGGCGATATCGTCGGCTGGAACGTCACCGCCGGCGGCGGCATGGGCATGACCCATGGCGAGCCGGACACCTATCCACGCACCGCCGATATGCTCGGCTACATCGATCTGGCCGACGCAGTGAAGATCGCCGAGGCGGTCGTGACGACACAGCGCGATTGGGGCAACCGCGCCAACCGCAAACACGCGCGGTTGAAATACACGATCGAGGATCGCGGCCTCGATGTCTTTCGCGCCGAGGTCGAACGCCGCGCCGGAATCAAATTTGAAGCGGCCAGGCCGTTCAAATTCACCTCGACCGGCGACCGTTATGGCTGGAGCCAGGGGGAGGGTGGTCGCGGCCATCTGACGCTGTTTGTCGAAAATGGCCGCATCCACGATCTTCCCGGCAAACCGCAAATGGCGGCTTTGCGCCAGATCGCGCAAATGCATGACGGCGATTTCCGTGTCACCGCCAACCAGAACCTGATCGTCGCCAATGTGCCGACGGAGAAGCAAAGCGAGATCGAGCGCCTTGCGCGCGCCGCCGGCCTTTTGGCCCCGTGGTCCGGGTTGCGTCGCAATGCCATGGCCTGCGTGGCGCTGCCGACCTGCGGTCTGGCGCTGGCCGAGAGCGAACGCTATTTGCCGGACCTGATCACCGCGCTCGACAAGAGCCTCGCCAAAAATGGTCTGTCGGCCGACGACATCGTCATTCGCATGACCGGATGCCCGAACGGCTGCGCCCGGCCTTATCTGGCGGAGATCGGCTTGGTCGGCAAAGGACCGGGCCGCTATAATCTTTATCTCGGCGCGGCGTTCGACGGTTCGCGCCTGTCGAAACTTTATGCGCCCGATCTCGACGACGCCGGCATCGTCGCCGCGCTCGATCCGATCTTCACCGCCTACGCCGCCGGGCGCGAACCGGGCGAGCACTTCGGCGATTTCACCATTCGCGCCGGCTTTGTTGCCAAGACCGGCAATGGCGCCGACTTCCACGCCAATACCGGGGCGAGGCAGCCATCGGTGGCCGCATGAGCGATCAGCGCAGACCGCGTGAGGCCCGTCCCGACCGGATGGCGAAGTTGGCGCGCCTGCCGGTGTTCTACGCGCTCGAGGGCAAGCGTGTCGTGCTGGCCGGCGGCAGCCATGCTGCGGCATGGAAGGCTGAACTCTTGTCGGCGGCCGGTGCGCGCGTCGATGTTTATGCTGAGGACATTTCGGACGAGATGCGCGCGATGGCGGCCGATGCGCCGGTTGGCGTCATCACGATCGTCGAGAGCGCATGGACGGCAGATGATCTGACCGGTGCCGCTGTGGCCATCGGTGCGTTCGAGGACGACGAAGGCGCTTCCGCTTTCGCCACGGCCGCCCGCGCGGCGGGCGTGCCCGTCAATGTCATCGACAAGCCGGCGTTCTGCGATTTTTCCTTCGGCGCCATCGTCAATCGTTCGCCGCTGGTGATCGGTATATCGACCGACGGCGCAGCGCCGGTCTTCGCGCAGGCTATTCGCGCCAAACTCGAGGCGCTGTTGCCGAACGGTTTTGCCAACTGGGCCGGTGCCGCCGCCAAATGGCGTAATGCGGTCAAACTGTCCGGCCTGTCTTTTTCCGGCCGCCGCAAATTCTGGCAGGTGTTCACCGCGCATGCGGTGAAAGATCCGGAGAGCGCGCCGACACACGACGACTTCGCGCGCTTCATCGCCGAAGTGAAAGGTCTCGGCGACGCGGTCGAGACCGGCTCGGTCACGCTTGTCGGCGCCGGTCCCGGCGATCCGGAATTGCTGACCTTGCGCGCCGTGCGCGCGCTGCAATCGGCCGATGTCAT
>CAIMEA010000078.1 GCA_903839845.1 uncultured Hyphomicrobiales bacterium | reverse complement strand
GGCGAAGCCGCCGAGGCAAAACCGGCGAAAAAGGCCGCAAAGCCGCGCGTTAAGGCCGATAGCAAGCCGGCCGCGAAGGCCAAGAAAAAGTAACTAAGAAAAAGTGAGATGATTCCGTTACGGAATCCGTGTAAGACATAAACTGAATTCGAGAGAGCAGTAGCTATGGCACATAAAAAAGCAGGCGGATCCTCACGCAACGGCCGCGATTCCGCGGGCCGTCGCCTTGGATTGAAGAAGTCGGGTGGCGAGATCGCCAATCCCGGCAACATCATTTGCCGCCAGCGCGGCACCACCTGGCATGCCGGCCGCAATGTCGGCATGGGCACCGACCATACGCTGTACGCGCTCGCCACCGGTAAAGTTCAGTTCGCAACCAAAGCCAAAGGCCGCACCTACGTCTCCGTCGTACCGATGATGGAAGCAGCGGCCGAGTAAAAGGTAGACCAAAAATCGAGGTCTGCCGGTCATCCAGTCAAACCGGCAGGGCTCATAGGGTCCTGAGAGGGGGAGACGGGTGAAACCGGCTCCCCCTCTTCGCATTTAACGCGCGTCACGCGTTCTACGCATTCGATCCCGCTAATGGGATTGAAAAACAGGAGCCTTAAGCCATGACACTGCTGGAAGAAATACCAAGCGAAACGTTCTGCGAGGCCTGTATCCCCGTCCTCGAGACCAAGCGGCTGGCCTTGCGCGCGCCGACTCTCGCGGACGCTAAAACGGTTGCAGCGCTCGCAGATGACCGCCGCATTGCCGAAAACACCGCGCGCATTCCGCATCCCTACCGGATGGCGGATGCGGAGAGCTTTATCGCCGGCGCCAACAAGGCCGGCGGCGAAGCCGTGTTTCTGATTACATTGCCCGACGACACCGTCATCGGCGCCTGCGGTATCCTCACGCAGGACGCAACGCCGGAGCTTGGCTACTGGCTCGGTGTCGACTACTGGGGCAAGGGGTACGCCACCGAGGCGCTGCACGCCGTGATCGACTACGCCTTCACCGATCTCGAACATCAGGCGCTGCAGGCCGGCAGCCGCGTCACCAACCCGGCTTCGCGCCGCGTGCTGGAGAAGTGCGGCTTCCAGTGGACCGGCGTCGGGCTCTATCGCATCAAGGCGATCAAGTCGTCGGCGCCGATCGACCGCTTCCGGCTCGAACGCGGTATCTGGTCGGCGATCAAGGGCTGGGGTGTCGGCACCATCAAGCGAGCCGGCTGATGTACCAGCCACCGCATTTTCGCGAAGACCGCCGCGACGTTCAGCACGCGCTGATCAAAGCGCATTCCCTCGGCCTGCTGATCACGGCAGGGCCCGAGGGATTGCAGGCGAATTACATTCCGTTCCTGATCGACGCTCAGGCTTCGGACAACGGCACCTTGCGCGCGCATCTTGCCCGCGCCAATCCGCAATTGCGCGAGCTCGCCGCCGTTGACGAGTGCCTCGTCGTCTTTCAGGGGCCGCAGGCTTATGTCAGCCCGTCGCTCTATCCGAGCAAACGCGAGACCGGCAAGGTCGTGCCGACCTGGAATTACATCACCGTGCAGGCCTGGGGCCGGGCGCGCGTGATGGATGATGCGAACTGGATCCGCGGCCAGATCGACGATCTCACCCGCCACAAGGAAGCCGACCGCGCCGCGCCATGGAATGTCGCCGACGCGCCGGACACTTTCCTGACATCGCAGATCAAGGCCATTGTCGGCCTGGAAATTCCGATTCTCCGCATC
>CAIMEA010000077.1 GCA_903839845.1 uncultured Hyphomicrobiales bacterium | reverse complement strand
GCCGCGATATCGAGCGTCTCGGGCAGTTGCAATGTGGAAATCTCGACAGTGCCGTTCATCGGTGGAACCTGCTTGCTGGAATGTGCGAGGGCTGCGTCACGATCTACCTGCCCTTGCCGGCGCGCGCGGGCGCCGCGTGCGACTTGGCGTCGCCGTCGCAGGCATCCATGATGGCGTCGGCCATGTTCGACAGCGCGCACTGCCGCACCACCGCGCCGCGCTCGAACGCCGCGCGCGGCATGCCGTAGATCAGCGACGAGGCTTCGTCCTGGCCGAGCGTGTAGGCACCGGCATTGCGCATCTCGAGCATGCCTTCGGCGCCGTCCTTGCCCATGCCGGTCAAAATCGCGCCGACCGCGGACCGGCCGGCGACACGCGCGACCGAGCGGAACAGCACGTCGACCGAAGGCCGGTGACCGGACACGGCCGGCGCCTCGTTCAGGCTGCAACGGTAGTAACCGCCGACGCGGACCAGTTCGAGATGGAAGGCGCCGGGCGCGATATAGGCGTGGTTGGGCTCGGCCGGCATATTATGCTCGGCCTCATGAACGCGCATCGGGCATTCACGATTGAGCCGTTCCGCGAACGCGGCGGTGAAACGCGGTGGCATGTGCTGGGTGATCAGGATCGGCGGACACACCGGCGGCATGGCCATCAACACCTTCTTGAGCGCTTCAACGCCGCCGGTCGAGGCGCCGATGGCGATGATCCGTTCGCCGCTGCCGCTCCATTGCGGGCGGGCCACTTTCGGTTTGGCCAGCGCCGCGCTCGGCATTCGCACGCGCGCGCGCGCCGCCGCCTTGATCTTGGTCTGCAATTCATGGGCGATGTCGGTCAGCCCCGCCGCCACATCATGGTTCGGCTTGGCGATGAAATCGATCGCGCCGATCTCGAGCGCCTCGAGCGTGGTTTCGGCGCCGGCCTGGGTCAGCGTCGAAGTCATTACCACCGGCATCGGCCGCAGCGTCATGATCTTGCGCAGGAAGGTGACGCCATCCATGTTCGGCATCTCGACGTCGAGCGTCACCACATCCGGGTTGAGTTCCTTGATGCGGTCGCGCGCGATCAACGGGTCGCCGGCGGTGCCGACGACTTCGATCTCGGGATCCTCTGACAGCAGCATCGACAGCAACTGACGGATGACCGCCGAATCGTCGACAATGAGAACCTTGACTCGCTTGTTCATGGTCACTTCCGTCAATCAAAGAGCTGAATTTCACCACCCGTCGAGCGCTGCGACAGACGGCTGACGTAATCCTTTTCTTCGCGCGCGACGGCCGAGGACTCGCCGGTGCCAAGCAGGCGGCGAATGACCTTTCCAGTAGTCGGCGTGTAGTGAATGCGGCGCGGCAATTGCCCGCGCAGATCCTGCGCGGCGATGCGCAGGCCTTCGGCCTCGAGATATTTCAGGATAAAATCGGAATTGTCGGTGCCGATGGCATTCTGCGTATCGGTGACGTTGCCGCCGCCGAACACCTTGATCTCCAGCGAATTGCGCGAGCAGCCGGCTTTCAACAATTCATTGATCAGCTTTTCCATCGCGAAGTTGCCGAAACGCGTCGACTGCAGATCGCCGGCCCAGTTGCCGGCCTTGCTGTGCGGCAGCATGAAATGGTTCATGCCGCCGATGCCGGCGCGCGGGTCGCGGATGCAGGCCGAAACGCAGGACCCGAGCACGGTGACCAGCACCTCGTCCGGATTCTTGGTGACGAAATATTCGCCGGGAAACACCTTCACCATCCACGTCTGCGTGGCGGTATCGAAGAACTTACGGGTTGCGACCGACTGGTTGCTGTCGCCGCCGGATTCTTTCAATTTCTCTCCGGCGCTGCTCACGCTTCCCTCCGATAGATCGTCCGGCCAACGAGGCTGAGGCCCGGGGTCGATCCGTTGAGTGATTCAGAATGGCCGATGTAGAGAAACCCGCCCGGCTTGAGCTTTTCGGTATAGCGCTCGATCAGCTTGGTTTTGGTCGGGCCGTCAAAATAGATCATGACGTTGCGGCAGAAGATGGCGTCGAAGGTGCCCTTGAACGGCCACTGCTCCATCAGATTGAGACGCTTGAACGCGACCAGGGCGCGCGCCTGGCGATCGACCGCGAGCGTGTCCGGTTTGCCGTCGACGGGCTGGAAGTATTCCTGGTACGGCCGCGGAATGTCGTCGACCGAGTTGCCCGGATATTCGCCGCGCGAACCGCGGCCGAGCACCTCGGTGTCGATGTCGGTAGCCAGAATGCGGATGTCGTGACGCTCGAGATCGCGGATCTCTTTCTTGATCACGACGGCGATCGTGTAAGGCTCCTCGCCGCTCGAACAGCCGGCCGACCAGATGCGCAGGCGGCCGGACTTGCCGGCATTGGCCTTGGCAAACTTGCCGACAACTTCGCTGCGCAAATGATCGAAGTGATGCGATTCGCGGAAGAATTTGGTGAGGTTGGTCGAGATCGCGTTGATGAAGCTCTCGCGCTCGGCGATGTTCTGGTCGAGGAATTCGCGGTACTCGCGAAAGGTACCCAACCCAAGCGCGCGAAGCCGGCGCGACAGCCGGCTATAGACCAGATTGCGCTTGCTGTCGGCGAGTGAAATCCCAGCCTGTTCGTAAGCGACCTGCGCAAGGCCTCGAAAGTCGGCGTCGGAGAACGCAAACTCGCGTTCGCCGTCCGCTGCCGGCAGAGCGAATGCCACCGCCGTACTTTGAGTGCCTTGCGCCATAATATGCTTTCCTTAAATCCTAGAACTCTTTCCAGTCGGCGTCGGCATTGACCGCGGTGGCCAGTGCCGTCTGCATGCGGCGCGCGCCGCCGCCGGACGCGGCAGCCGCTGACGCGGTCGCACGCTTGGGCGCGGCCACCGGACGCTTCGGCGCAGCCGGACCGCGCGACGGCGGAG
>CAIMEA010000076.1 GCA_903839845.1 uncultured Hyphomicrobiales bacterium | reverse complement strand
TTTTTTAGGTGGCAAGTTGGGCCGACAGTTGGCGTCTCTGGAAAATTCTGAAAGTGCCGGGCTCAATATTTTATTCTGGATTATACTCCGACTCCGCGATCGTCTCGCTCGATCCAGTAGAAAGTGCTGATGGCTATATCTGAATCGGCGTGAGCGTTGCGGAAATTAGAGCGTCATCCGGGGAATGAGGGATAAGATAAGATGAAACTCAAACACGCCATGCATGTTGTTATCACTTTGGCGTGCGGCGCAGCAGGCTTGGCCATCGCCAGTGTTCCGGTTGTACAAATCGCCAGTGTTCCGGTCGTGCAAACGGAGGCGGGTGCTGTCAGTGGCGCGGAGCGCAATGAAGTGTTTGAGTACCGAGGCATCCCCTTTGCGGCGCCACCGGTAGGTGCCCTGCGCTGGGCCTTACCACACCCCCCCGCAGCATGGACTGGCGTACGCGACGGCACTGCATTTGGACCCGCATGCCCCCAGCAAGCCCGTTTTAACCTGACAGAGGGCAGTACCCAGGAGGACTGCCTCAGCCTGAACGTCAGCGTGCCGCGGCAAGCCCGCCCAGGAGAAAAGTTGCCCGTGCTCTTCTGGATTCACGGAGGCGCATTTGTGGGCGGGTCGTCCAATCTGTACCGCTTGGACAAGCTTGCCGCGCAGGGCAATGTGGTGGTCGTGTCGGTCAACTACCGTCTTGGTGCTTTCGGGTTCATGCCCCACGCCGCCCTGGAAGACGGTGCGCACCATAACGGCAATTACGGCCTGGAGGACCAGCGCATGGCCATGGCCTGGGTGCAACGCAATATTGCGGCCTTTGGCGGCGACCCCGGCAAAGTCACGATAGCCGGCGAGTCGGCAGGCGCGGGCTCGGTGTGCATGCACCTGGCCAGCGGCGACAAGGTAAAAGTCATGTTCCAGCAGGCCATCGTGCAAAGTGCTGGCTGCCTCCAGCCTATGAAAACCGTAACCGAAGCCCAGGTGGTAGGACAGAGCCTGGCGGCAGCACTGGGTTGCAAAGGGTCAGACAGAGAACTCGCACAGTGCCTTCGCTCGCAGCCCGTGGAAGCTATCTTGGACACACAGGGCCAATATGCGGACCAGCACCCGGAAGACTTCATCCCGTTTGCACCCGTGACCGGCACACCCGCACAACCCAACGCCACTCTGCCACGGAGCGTGCGCCAAGCCATTGAGCAACAGCAGTTTCTGCAAATCCCCTTGATGATTGGTGGCACCCGGCATGAGATAAGTTTGTATGTCGGCTATTTTTGGCAGGCGGCAAAGGCTGGTAAGGGCATGGCACTCGATGCATCCCATTTTCCCGCCTGGTTAAAGCACTTTTACGGCGCTGAAAAGGTGGAAGCCATCCAGAAGCACTACACCCCCAGCCAAGGGTGGGCCAAGGAAGCGGACGTGGCGCAAACTCTGGGACGCCTGCTCTCCGACTTCACCCCAGGCATTGGCATCAACAACTGCTTGTACCTTCACACGTCCGACGCCCTCCGCCGCTATTTCTCAGCAGTGGGCAAAGCGCTTCCCATCTACCAATTTGAATTCGCCGATGAAGGCGCCCCCGTGCTGGGTGTGGGCATTGCGCAGCCCTATCCTGACTTTGTAATGGGCTCGGTGCACTCGACTGAACTCAACTACTTGTTCCCGAATCTGTCGAACACACAAAAGATCGATGCGCCGGACCTGTCGCCGCAGTCCGGCACGCTGGCCGACCAGATGGTCGCGCAATGGGCCCAGTTTGTACACACAGGTAACCCGAACCGGGCAGGCTTGCCCGCGTGGCCAGCGTATGCAGGCCCATCCAGTGTGATGTTGCTGGCTCCCGGCGCATCCGGAGTCTATGACGCAGACAAGCAACACCAGTGCAGCGCCTTTTGGCAGCAACACTTTCAGATGCCCTGAGGCACACGACCATTGTCCCTGTCGTAAAGGCGAACAGACGCTCGCCGGCTTCCTCCAGGCTATCGGCGACAGCGCGGTGCTTGAGCCGCCACTTGCGGAGGAAGGCCTTGCGACGGACTTCCCAATTCCAATATTTCGCAACGAGATCAATGCGCTGGGAGACTTTAAAGGTGGGGTCAAAGTTGCGCGCGATTTTGCAATGTTAGGACAGAGGCCCCGGCGTGATGGCCGTTACACGCTGCCAACCGCGCCGCGCTATGCTATTCTTTCATCACACTATCCGAGGTCCGCATGCTCCGCGTCACGTCCGCACTGATTGCCGGCTTTCTTCTGGCGCTGATGCTGATCGTATCGGCGCAGCCGTTCAGCGGCGGCACCTACAAACCGACAATGGAAGAGCCGCCGCCCGGCGTCGACAACACGGCGCGCGATGTCGAACTGCCGCCGGAATTGCGCCGCACGCCGGTGTCGTACCGGTCCGACTATCCGCCGGGCACTATCATCGTCAACACGAGCGACCGCTTTCTATATTTGATCCAGAGCCAGACCGTGGCGCTGCGCTACGGCATTGGCGTCGGCCGCGACGGCTTCCAGTGGGGCGGCATCTACAAAATAAGCCGCAAGGCGGAATGGCCCGACTGGACACCGCCGCCGGAGATGATCGAGCGCCAGCCTTATTTGCCGCGCTTCATGGCCGGCGGTCCGGGGAATCCGATGGGCGCGGCCGCGCTCTATATTGGCGCGACGGTTTATCGTATCCACGGCACCAATGCGCCGGAGACGATCGGCCAGGCGGTGTCGTCGGGCTGCTTCCGGCTGGTCAATGAAGATGTGCAGGATCTGTTCGCGCGCGTGCCGGTCGGCACAAAGGTGATTGTGCAGCACCAGTAGGAATTTTGCTTATGCTCCGCCGCACAGTCGCTCTGGCGTTCGTCCTTGCCGCAACGTCGGCCATGGCCGATTCCGGAACATCACCGCCGAGTTATCCGGCCATGCCGTTGCTCTCCACCGGCACCACGGTCGTCGGCGAGAAAATTCGTTATCCGCAAGGCGACGCGCATGTCACCGCGGCCATCGTCACTTTGGCGCCCGGCGCACGCACGATCCTGCACAGACACGACGTGCCGCTGTTCGCCTATATCCTCGAAGGCGAACTGACGGTCGATTACGGCGCGCATGGCACGCGCACATACAAACAAGGCCAATCGCTGATGGAGGCGATGGCGGTAGCGCATTACCGTACGCTTGGCGCCTTTGCGCAGCGCGGCTTTAAGTTTCGAGAATGCCATCTCAATTGGGTTGAGGTCGGGCGAATACGCCGGCAAATAGCACACCTTGGCGCCGACCGCGGAGAAACCGAGGGGAAACTGCGATGAGCGACTGGATACACTATCTGCCGGTGCGGTGGATGGCGCTAGTCTTGTTCGGCTTTGCCTATTTTCTTGCCGCCGTCGTCTTCGCGACCGTGACGGTGCTAGCAACCGGGGAGCGCGCCAAATCATTCAAGGCGGTTTCTCCGGGAATGATTACGGTGCCCGGCATGATCTTCGGCCTGTTTGTTGCATTTATTGCGGCTCAAGTCATGGCCGGCAACGAACATGCGGGCTCAGCGGTGAGCCGTGAGGCCAGCGCGCTGCGAGTCGTAACGCTGTTAGCCACAGGTCTGCCGGCCGAGCAGCAGGCGAAATTACAGTTGCAGGTTCGCCGTTATGTCGAGCAGGCCGCGACCGTGGAATGGCCCGACATGGCGCGTCAGACGGCGACTTTCAGGACTACGCCGGTGGCACTCGACGAGGCGTTGCAATTAGTTGTCACGATGACACCACCGGGCGCGGGTCAGCAGACCGCACAGCGTGAAATAATTTCCGCACTGGGGACCGCTGTGGATGCACGCCTGCAACGGATCACTATCAGCCAGTCGCAGGTTAATCCTGTTAGATGGTGGTGCCTGCATTTGCTGGCGGTGTGCGAGTTGCTCGCGATCGCAATCGTACACTGCGACAACAGGCTGACATCCGCAATTGCATTGGGGCTGTTTGCGACCGGCTTCGCTGCTTCGGTGTTGCTGATCGCGGCACATGATCGACCGTTCACTGGTCAGATTTCCATCAGCCCGGCCCCGTTGCTGCAAATCATGCCTGGCGAACCGACGAAGCAGTGAGTTGTGTTTGTGTGATGTGGCATAGACGAACCTGAGTTAACGGGATAAGCCTCCGTGAAAGCCATGCGCTCTTTGACTTTCCGATAGGGAGTCGAGTACGATGGGCCAATCGATTTGTGGGAACTTACAGCATAGCATCACCGCAACGGAGTTAGCCTAAGAGGAAGCGATGAAGCGGTTTTGGTGGATGACGCTTATTTCAATGATGGCTGTCAGTTCAGGCGCTTCGTCTCAAACGATGAGCTTTGAACAAGCGGCAGTCGTTCTGCTCAATAGCTGCGGTAAGGACATCGGTAAATACTGCCGTAACGTCAATTTAGGCGCCGGCCGCATGCGAAGCTGTCTGTTGCAGAACGCCGGTGTCTCAGCCGCATGCAAGGCAGACTGGGCGCGTGTTGCCGTTGCCGTCCAAAAGCGAGCGAAGGCCCGCGTCACCGTACTCAAGGTCTGCGAAGCAGACGCTTTGCAGCTATGCGGCATGGTGCAGAAAGGCGATGGGCAGATCCTGGACTGCATGGTGGCAGCGCAACGCGGCGTTAGCGCCACATGCAACCAAGCCATCACCGACGCGGGGTATCGCTGATGCGTTCGAGACAGACAAACGGTTCAAGATTCGGTCGCGTAGCTCTAGCGGCTTTCTCCGTCCTCGTCATGACCTGCATACAGGCTCGTGCCCAGGCTACGCTGACAACGACCAACCTGGTCGACGGTCTCGTCGGGCTGGAAACAACGCCGAATATCGATGTCGCCGTCATGCGGAGCGTGGCGCTGGAACGGATCAAGCGCGAAGGTGGCCAGAGCGCGATCAACCGGCCCCCCATCGCAGAGATGCTGTACAATCTTCCCCAGCTTACCGTCGAAATTCAGTTCAACCTCAATTCCGCCGTCATCAACCCTGTTTCGTACCCGACGCTGGGCCGGGTCGCAGACGCGCTATATCATCCCGTTTTGTCTGCTTATCGTGTCCTTGTCGTCGGTCACACTGACTCGACCGGACGGCGCGAATACAACCTGTCTTTGAGCGAAAAGCGCGCCACCGCAATTCACGAGGCGCTCGTGACAACGTTCCGAGTGCCGCCACAACGTATACTGTCGGTCGGGCTTGGTGAGGAGCAACTCCAGGACCGCGAGCACCCGCAGGCCGCTGTTAACCGGCGGGTGCAGATCGTCACAGTGGGGAAAATCCGCTGAACCGTGCCATAAAGGGCGTGCGGGTGCTCTCGTCGCCGCCTTCACAGCATCCATAAAAGTCGACCCGTGCAGCGGCTTGGTCAGAAAGGCCGCCGCTCCGGCTGCCATGCACTGAGCGAGAATTTCGACATCGTCGAAATCGGTAATGACAATTGTCGGGATCTGCCGCTTCGTCCGCTTCAAATAGTTTAAGCAAAGGTAACTGCCCAGGTTGTCTCCCGGCACCGTCATTTTTAGCGGATTTTTGTGGACGCGTGAAGCCCTTTCCGATTCAAGAATCGGATGGTCACTGAATCGCCAGATGCTGCGTCCCGTGAAGAACTGGTCGCGCTCAACCAGGCGCAGGCGGTGCAAATCGCCGCACTTATGGCTCGGGTTGCGGAACTCGAGCGGCGGCTCGGCCTGAACAGCTCCAACAGCGGCAAGCCGCCGTCGAGCGACGGGATGAAGAAGTCGGCGCGGGTGGCGAGCCTGCGCGAGCGCTTGAACAAAAAGCCGGGCGGGCAGAAAGGCACAATATCTGCCCGACCACGACCGTTGACGCGATGATCAAGCGCGACGCAAAGCGCGAGCTTGTCTCGATGCGTTGGGGACTTGTGCCTTGAATTCCCTGGCGGACAACGAAGCCGTGTTGTTTGCAGACGCGGTACATCCGACCCATGCCGCGCGGCCCGCAGGTTGCTGGGCGCCGAGCCACGAGAAGCTCGCGATCGAACAGACGAGCGGGCGTGAGCGGATAAATATTCACGGCGCGATCGACCTCGCGACCGGGCAGACCCGGATGATCGAGGTCATAACCGTCGACGCCGTCTCGACCATCAGGCTGCTGGAATCGATCGAGGCGCTCTATCCGATGCTCGTGCTCATCCATGTCTTTCTCGAGAACGCGCGTTATCATCATGCCAGGCTGGTGCAGCAATGGGTCGCCCGGCCGGGCTGCCGGATCAAGCTACATTTCATCCCGGCCTATTGTCCGCATCTCAATCCGATCGAGCGGCTATGGGGCCTCATGCACCGAAACGTCACGCACAACAAATGCTACGCAACTTGCGCCCAATTCGCCGATGCGACGCTCGGGTTCCTGCGTGAAAATGTTCCCCAGAATTGGGCGGACCTCTGTGATTCGGTCACCGATAATTTCCGCATCATCAACCCAAAGGATTTTCGGGTTGTGACGTGAACGGGGTATATATTGAATCGACATCATGTCGAGCAGTGCCGGGATGGCGACGATCTCGTTCGACTTCTCGTTCACCATCACCTGGCCCAGCACGATGCGTTGCCGCGCCGCGAAGGCAGAGACGATGTGGATCGCCTCTTTCGAGCCCTTCTTCTGATACGAGCGCCGCGACGTCTTGCCATCGACCGCGATGACCTCGGCAGGCGTGTTCGTCAGCGCCGCGACCCAGGCCACGAAGCAAAGCTGAAAGGCGCGGGCGTCGAGCGTGGCAAAGATATCGCCGAGATGATCATGCGACGGCGTGCCATTCACATAGGGCCGAAACCGCCGCAGCAGATCAATCTTCCGCTCGCCAAATCGGGCGATGTCGGTGAACGCCTCCGCCCCCGCAAGAACCGCCAGAAGAATCAACAGAAGGACTTCCGGCAGCGGATAATCAACTTTGCCCGCCTGACGATGATCCGGCAAACCATTGAAATGGTGTAGGAAACTCGTCGTCTCCGCAATCGATGCAAACCCTGTCCCGTCGCAACCCATCATCGTCCTCCACATCCGATTCAGTGGATGACAACTGATTCAGCACTTCAGTCTCTTGTCACGGAATTTTTCACCCGATTGCCCTGTTGCAACCCTTCGAACCAGGTCTTCCACTGCGGCACGGCGGTAGCATAGGTGCCGCGATGCGAGGTCAGCCCAGTCGAGACCGCCTCGATCACCGGATTGCCGTTGCCCATGGCGCGCTGATAGGTCATCGCCAACTGGCCTACGCCCACGGCGATCGCCTCATCCGCCTCGCCGTAATAATTGCGCACCGGCGATTTGATGACCCAGCGATAGGCCTGTGTCTGGGCGACGAGTTTGCCATAGGCCGATTCAGCGAAGAACTGCGCGTTGAAGTAATCCGGCTTGATCAATTTGTGCAGATCGGTTGGCACGTCCGCGACATTGAATGGCTCGCGAAGATAAACCTTGCGCGCGAGATCATAATATTCGTCGTTGAAGAGCGAGCGCGACAGCCCCGGCACGCCGTAATAGTTCTCGAACGCAAACGACGACAGGATGAACAGCGAGTTCACCCAGGCTGCGTCGTTTTTGCGCGGGAAGCTGAGGAAACCGTTGAGCACGACCGACACATCGACTGGCGCGCTCGCCGTCGCCGCGGCGTCGATCTTCACGCCCGCGGCTTCCAGCTTTTCCAGAAACGCCATGGTGATGAAGCCGCCCTGCGACCAGCCGCCGATGAACAGCTTTGTGTTTGAAAGCTTGAGATCGGCGAGAACGGCGCGGCTTGCGAGCAGCATATCATAGGTCGCCTGCTGGTGGCTGGCTTTCACCATGTAGCCTTCAGGCTCCTTGGACGGGCCCATGCCGAAATAATCGGCGCCGATGACGATGTAACCCTGCCCCGCGAACTGCGCGAGCATCAATTGCGTCTCCGGCGATTGATCCGGAAACGACGGCACCTCTTGTTTTCCGTAAACCGTACCGTGCTGATAAGACACCATCGGGAACGACGTGCCGGCGATATCGGGAACCGCGACGAGACCCGTAGCCGCGATCGGCTTGTTGCCGCGCTCCGGCACCACCGAGGAATACGTGACGCGGTAAAGTTTCACCGCATTCTTGGCGGCGGTATATCTCACTGCCACGCCGAAGAATTTAGGCGTGTCGTCGGTCAGAATTGTGTTGAGCTTGTCGGCATCCCAGCGGCCGATGAATTCATATTGCACATCGGACGAGACGCGGATGCGACCCTTGTCCTGCGCCACGGCGGGTTTGTTGATGAGCACAAAACTCAGCGCCAGAACGGCAAAAGCCAGCGCACGAAGGATCATCGGCATCGACAGTCTCCAGCGGTTACGCGAAAGGCATGACGCTGCCCCCAACCGCTTAACCGGGATTCCCCAGATGGTTGCCGAGCTGGGGTGAATGCTCGCTTTTTTCCGGCCTTCCAGCAAGACAGAAGTGAGGTCCGGGCGGCTACCGTCAACTCGGGCAGCCCAAACATTGGCCGAGTGGCTGATTTGACCATTTTGCTGGTATTTGGACGCACTCCTCCCATCGGTCGCTGTTCTATCAGCCGTCCAAAACTGAATTTTGCGTCTTTCGCGCTCAGAATCTGCATGGGACGCGGTCCCCGACAGCGCGACGCCCCAGCTTCCGATCGCGCTCGGCACCAAATTGGTCTTGAGCTTCGGCGTCAGACTGGTGGCCCATTACTCGTTGGTGGGGTGCGGCACGGATAGATGAGACACCCGGCTGAGGTAAATTGAACCTCAACCGGAGTGTCAGACATGACGAATGATGACGGGCCCATTACTCGTTGGCGCGTGTGCGGGCGATCTGCAGGCTCGCTTCCACAGGGTGGGCAAAGCCAAGCACACAGGCCGGCGTGACCGCCGAGAAGAAATCGTGGTTGCTGGCCGCCGACATCCATGACTCGACCTTGCAGTTGCCGGGTTCGCCGACTTCCGCGGGGTTGACGGCATAGGCCCCGCCAGCGGCGCGCGCCTCGCCCGGTGACACGGTGGGGCCACGGCGGCGGATATGAGAAAAACGGCGTTACGCCAGCACGCAAACATACTCGCCCCCATCACTCCCGCCCCCATCACTCCCGCAACCGGTCCCAAAACACGCGAAACTGACTTTGCGTTAGACGGCCGCTGGCATGATGGAAGCTGCCAAGTGCTTCCGCCGGTTGACGGCACACAAAAAATTGCCAATCCTGCCGGCGGCTCTACTGGCCCACCAGGCTAGGCACGCGATCAGTACAAACCTTGCACCGCACGCCAAGGCCGCATAGGTTCAAAAACCGAGCACGCTTGCTGAGCTATTTTCAACAAAGAGTGGGATATTCCCTTGCGAGAAAATAGTGGCTTTTGAACTCGGTACGCCGTCCCGACGCGTCCTGCTGCGGGCGCTGGCTGCGATCGCCGGTGGCGCTGCGCTGCCGGGCGGGCTCGGTGGTCGACGCGCGCACGCTGCCATGCCGGCATTGCCGCCGGACGCCGGGCGCGGGCGACGGGTGGTGGTGGTCGGCGCAGGGGTCGGCGGGCTTACCGCCGGTCTGGTGCTGGCCCGCCATGGCTTCACGGTGACCATCCTGGAGGCCGATAGCCGTTACGGCGGGCGGAGCCTGACCCCGCGGCCGATCCGCCCGGAGTACCGGAAATGGTGGTTCGACAAGTACAACCCGGGCCGTCTTTTCCCTGGAATGTATGTGTCGGAGTACAGCGAGGATCGCCGCAGCCCGGACCCAGCCCCGCAGGTCTGCCGGTTCGACGACCCGCTGTGGGATTCGCAGGGCGGCAACGATCCGGTCGAGCTGTTCCTAAACGCCGGCCCGGGCCGGATCCCGAGCAATCACTCAGCGCTGATCGACCTGTGCCGGCGGACCGGGGTGGCACTGGAGCCCTACATTTTCCAGTCGACCCATAACCTGCTGCAGAGCGGCAACTACAACGGTGGCGTGCCGGTGGCGTTCCACCAGGTGAAGGGCAGCCTGATGGGGCAGATCGCCGAGATCTTGGCGACGGTGCTGAAGGACGGCCATCTGCTGGGGCAGTATTCCGCTGGCTACCGTGACAAGATGCTGCAGATGCTGCAGCAGTTCGGCGACCTTAACGCGGACTACCGGTTCAGCGGGTCGTCGCGCCTGGGCTACAGCCACAACCCCGGCGGCTGGCGCGATCCCGGCGTGGTCAACCCGACAGTGCCGCTCCAGCAGACCCTGGACTCGGGCTTCGTCGGGGGCGGCAACCCGGAGACCACGCCCGGATCCTTCCTGTTCAACTCCGACAACATCCTCTGGCAGACCGCGCTGCTGCAGCCGGTCGGCGGCATGGACCGTATCTGGCAGCGCCTGCTGGTCCAGGAAATCCCGCCCGACGCGATCGATCTGGCGGCCGACGATCCGCGCGCCGGCGGGCTGGCGGCGCGCGACGCGGCCGGCAAGGGCAAGCTCCGTTATGTCGGCGATCTGGTTCGTCTGAACCATCGGGTGACCGCGATCCACGACAAGCCGGATCAGGAGCACGTGGCGGTGCGCTACGCCTTTTCCGACCCCGCGACCGGCAAGACCGGCGAGGCGGTCGCGACCGGCGACTTCTGCGTCTCGACCATGGCGCCGAACTTGCTAGCGACTGTGCCGACCGACCTGCCGCCGGAGTTCCGGGCGGCGTTGGCGGGAGTGATCCAGACCCCGGCGATCAAGGTCGGCTGGCAGGGCCGCACGCGTTTCTGGGAGCGCGACAACCAGATCTATGGCGGAATCAGCTGGACCGACGACATCATCGGTCAGATCTGGTACCCGTCGGAGGATTTCACGGCGCACACCGGCGTGCTGACGGGGGCCTACAACCGCGGTGCGATGGCCGAGGTGTTCGGCAGCTACAGCCAAAGCCGGCGGCTGCAGACAGCGCTCAACGGCGGCGAGAAGCTGCACTCCGGTTTCAGCCAGAAGGTCTACGCGGACAAGGGAATGACCATCGCCTGGCAATATATGCCGCACCAGGTCGGTGGCTGGGCGGCCGACACCGCCACCGCGCAGCCCGAGATCTACCGGAAGATCACCACGCTGCCGCAAGGCCGGTTGTATCTGGCGGGCGACGCGTGGAGCTATCTGCCGGGCTGGCAGGAGGGCGCCGTCACGTCGGTGTACGCGGCGGTGGAGGCGATGGTGAACAGGCTGACGGCAGGACACCTGAATTCGGTGCGCTGAACGCCGGTCCGCCCCGGCATCAGCCTCTAGTCGCGAGCTCCGAGGGCGAGGCGGCAGGCCAGGCCGGCGAACACAGCCGCCAGCAGGTAATACCAACGGCGCTAAAGATTGACCTTTGCCCATTGGCGTGTGGTGATTGAAGTGACCCGTTCCTTATCGTTGGCGAAGAACATCCATGCTTGGCAGGCTTTTTCGAGGATATCGTCGTAATTTTCGTAGATCGTGTT
>CAIMEA010000075.1 GCA_903839845.1 uncultured Hyphomicrobiales bacterium | reverse complement strand
TCGGCGATCGGCGCGGCAACGACCTGCTGGTCCGGCCGCGTGGCGCGGGCGATCGCCGCCGCCGGCGTCAATGGGTCGAGGCCTTCGGCCAGCGCGCGGGCAACCAAAGCGCCGAGCGTGCGCACCGGCATATAGATCGCCGTCGTCGTCGCCGTGTCGGCCAGCGCGCGCCAGTCGATGTTGTCCGGCAACTGGCCGTTCTGCGCGTGTCCGGTGATGTATTGCAGCCGCCGCGAATGTTTGCGATCGGTCAACGACAGACCAAGCCGCGCGGCGGCGCCTTGCGCCGCGCTGATGCCGGGCACGATCTCGACGGCGATGTTCGCCGCCTTGCAGGCGTCGAGTTCCTCGCCGGCGCGGCCGAAGATCAGCGGATCGCCGCCCTTGAGCCGCACCACGCGCTTTCCTTGTTGGGCCAGCGACACCATCAGCGCGTTGATGTCTTCCTGTTTGCAGGACGGACCGAAGCCGGTCTTGCCGACCAGCATCTTGCGCGCTTCGCGGCGGGCAAAGTCGAGTACGTCGCGCGATACCAGATCGTCGAATAGAATGACATCGGCCGATTGCAGCGCGCGCACGGCGCGCAAGGTCAGCAATTCCGGATCGCCGGGACCGGCGCCGACAAGCGTGACCGAGCCGGTCTCGACCGCGTCGCCGAGACCTTTCACTTCTGCAATGAAGCGCGCGAAGTCGTCATGTGTCGGCGCGCTCTCGGGATTTTTCACCGCATGCGCGGTGAACACCTGCCAGAATTTGCGGCGGCCGGAAAAAGACAGGCCGGACAGTTTGACCGCATTGCGCCATTTGGCGGCGGCACCGGCCCAGTTGGCAAAACCGTTCGGCAACAGCGCTTCGAGTTTGGCGCGAATAGCCTGCGCGAAGACCGGCGCTGCGCCGTCGGTCGATATACCGATCACCAAAGGAGAACGATTGACGATGGCGCCGAAGGAAAAATCGCAGAACGCCGGCTTGTCGATGACATTGACCGGGACGCCCCAGACACGCGCGGTCTCCGAAAAATTAGCCGCGTCGTCCTCGTTCTCAAAACTGCCGACCGCCATGGCCGCGCCGGCGAAATCGTCGGCGCTCCAGCCGCGCGCGATCAATGCAATCGGTCCGCCCGGCGCATCCGCCGCCATCTGCCGCATGTCGTCGCTGAACTCGACGGCATAGACATCGACCCGCGCGCCGGCCGCCGACAGGAGTTCGGCTTTCCACGCCGCCGCCGCATTACCGCCGGCGAGCACAACCCGCCGGCCTTCAAGCGCGATGAAGACAGGCAGACGCGCCAGCTTCGCCATCCTGTCGGCGCGCGCTTCAGACGGTTTGCCTGATACGGCCATCGGCCACAATCCTTTTAAGCTCAGGCAGACACGAACCGCAATTGGTACCGGCGCGTAAAGCCTTGCCGATTTCCTCGACGGTAGTAACGGCGCCTTTGGCTAGCGCAGCGCGAATGACATTGAGGCCGACGCCGAAGCAGGCGCAGATGACCGGGCCCGGATCGGCCAGGCCATCGGTCGATTTCCCGGACAACACCGCGCGGCGTTGCGCCTCGCCCATGCTCTCGGATTCAAACAACAGCTTCACCGCGTCCCATTGCGGCGCCGCCTCGGCCGGCCCGATAAAGAGACAGCCGACCAGCCGGCCGTCGGCAAAGGCCGCCATGCGATAGGAGCCGCGCGGTTCATCGACATATTCGGCAATTTCGGTATCGGCACCGAACATAGCGGCGACGCGCGTGCGCCACAGCGGCGGCGCATCATGGGTGGCGAGCAAAACGCCTTCGCCGCCATTGACGGCCGCGCGCGCCCACCAGGTCTCCGTCGGCAATGCGAGCCGGTCACGCGACAGCGCAAAACCGCGATATTGATAGTCAACCGGCGCGATCGAGGCCGGCGTCGCCTTGGCTTCCGGCTGGCCGGAGAACGGATCGGTCGCCGGCGTCACCAGTTCGCCGATGCGCGCCGACGAAGCGGTCTCATGGCTCCAGTGGATCGGCGCAAAGAGAGAACCGCGCAGCTGGCCGTCGCCGATCACCACCTTGAGAATACACGACCCGTAGGGCGTCGTGACACGGGCGAAGCCGCCACGATGCAGACCGGCCGACCTGGCATCGTCGGGATGCACTTCGACAAAGGGCTCCGGCAGATGCGCGCCGAGACGCGGGCTTAAGCCCGTACGGGTCATCGTGTGCCACTGGTCGCGGATGCGGCCAGTATTGAGCCGCAGCGGAAAGTCACGCGACAACTCCGCGCGCGGCCGCGGCGGTTCCGGCGCGATCATCTTCGCCTTGCCGTCCGGCGTGTAGAACTTGCCTTCGGCGAAGAAGCGCTTGTCGGCCATCGGCGCGCCGGCGCGCGCCGGCCACTGCACAGGGTCGAGCGCGTTGAATTCGTCCTCGTCGAGCGCGGCCAGCCCGCCGATGTCGAAATCGCGCGCGCCGTCGTTCTCGAAAGCGGAGAGTTCGGCATGTTCGCGAAAAATGTCGGCGGTCGAGGCGAAATTGAAAGCCTCGGCATGCCCCATGCGCCGCGCCACTTGCGTGACGATCCACCAGTCCGGCTTTGCTTCGCCCGGCATCGCCAGAAACGGCCTTTGCCGGGAAATGCGCCGTTCCGAATTGGTGACGGTGCCGTCCTTTTCGCCCCAGGCCGTCGCCGGCAGGAGAATATGCGCGTTGGCGGTGATCGTGTCATTGCTGGCGACATTGTCGGAAATCACCAGCAGATCTAGCTTGCCGAGCGCGTCGCGCACCGAACCCGCACGCGGCAGCGACACCGCCGGGTTGGTCGCCATCACCCACAGCGCCTTGATCTCGCCGCGGTCTATCGCGTCGAACATCTGCACGGCCTTGAGGCCTTCGCGCTGCGCCATATTCGACGCGCGCCAAAACCGTCCGACGCGATCGATATCGCCCGGCGTGAAATTCATATGCGCGGCAAGCTGATTGGCGAGACCGCCGACTTCACGTCCGCCCATCGCATTCGGCTGGCCGGTGAGCGAGAACGGCCCCGCGCCGGGCTTGCCGATGCGGCCGGTGGCGAGATGACAGTTGATAATCGTCGTCACCTTGTCGGTGCCCTGCGCCGACTGGTTCACGCCTTGCGAAAAGCAGGTGACGGTTTTTGCCGTCGCGGTGAACAGCGCAAAAAACTGCACGACATCTGCCGGCGCCAGCCCGGTGGCATTGGCGGTCGCCATCACATCCGGCGCGATTTCGCGGGCACGCGCCAGCGCCTCCGGCAGACCGGTCGTATGCGCGTCGATATATTCGTAGTCCATTGCCAAGGTGTCGGCGAGATGGACGAGCAGACCGCAGAACAGCGCGGTGTCCATGCCAGGCGCGACCGGCAAAAACAGATCGGCTTCTTCCGCCGTCGCGGTCCGGCGCGGGTCGATCACAATCAGCTTCGCGCCACGCTCGCGCTTGTTGGCGATCATGCGCTGATAGAGCACCGGGTGGCACCAGGCGGCATTAGAACCGACGAGAATAATCAGATCGGCGCTGTCGAGATCGGCGTAGGTGCCCGGCACCGTGTCGGCGCCGAAAGCGCGGCGGTGGCCGGCGACGGATGAGGCCATGCACAGCCGCGAATTGGTATCGACGTTGCCGGAGCCGATGAAGCCCTTCATCAGCTTGTTGGCGACGTAGTAATCCTCGGTCAGCAATTGGCCGGACAAATAGAACGCGACCGAGTCAGGCCCATGTTGCACGATTGTTTTGGCAAAGCCGGCCGCGACGGCGTCGAGGGCTTGGTTCCAGTCGGCCCGGACCATGACGCCATTGTCGCGCATCATCGGATGCAGCAACCTTGTGCCTAAGCCCAGTGTCTCGCCAAGCGCCGAGCCTTTCGAGCACAGCCGACCGAAATTCGCCGGGTGTTCCGGATCGCCGGCGATGACCGCGCCGCCACGACTGTCCGGCTTGGCCAAAACGCCACAGCCGACGCCGCAATAGGGGCACGTCGTGCGCACGGCCGGCGGATGCTGCGCGGGCGCGTTCATCAGTACACGTCCTGCTGATAGCGGCCTTTTTTCTTCAACTCCATAACGAAGGCGCTCGCCTCTTCAGGCGTGCGTGCGCCGTGCTGCGCGACGATATCGACCAAAGCCAGCTCGACATCCTTGGCCATGCGTTTGGCGTCGCCGCAGATATAGATGTGCGCGCCTTCGGTAATCCATTCCCATAGATCCCGGCCGGAATCGCGCATGCGGTCCTGCACATAGATTTTCTGATCGCCGTCGCGCGACCATGCCAGCGTCAACCGCGAGAGGTGGCCGGACGAGCGCATCGCCTTGAGTTCATCCTCATAGAAGAAGTCGCAATCCGAACGCTGGTGACCGAAGAACAGCCAGTTGCGTCCTGGCGCGCCGACGGCGAGGCGCTCGTGCAAAAAGCCGCGGAATGGCGCGACCCCGGTGCCGGGGCCGATCATGATAATCGGGACGTTAGGATCGGCCGGCAGCCCGAAGGCATGCGCCTTCTGAACATAGGCCTTCAGGACGACGCCCGGCTCGATACGTTCGGCCAGCATGGTCGAACAGACGCCGAGCCGCTGCCGGTCCCTGATCTTGTAACGCACGGTATCGACTGTCAGCGTCACCTGCCCCGGTACCGTTTTCGGCGATGACGAAATGGAATAGAGACGCGGCTGCAGCGGATCGAGCGCCTCGATGAAGGCTTCCGGATCGGGACGAATGCCGGGAAATTTCTCGATGGCCGCCAGAACGTCGAGCTCAACCGCGTCGCCGTCCGGGTCTTCGCCGGTCGACAGCGCCCGCGCCTTCTGCCGCCGCTCGCCGCCGGTGATGTAGGAGAACAACTGGAACAGCATGTCCGGCGCCGGGGACAGCGACACGCCGTCGATCAGCACTTCGCGCAAGGTGCGATTGCCGATCGGGAAATCGGCCGGCGCGCCGAGCGCCTTGATGACCGCATCGGCGAGCGCCGGATCGTTTTGCGGAAAAAGTCCGAACGCATCGCCAACGTCATAGTCGATGCCGGAACCGGTCAGATCGAATTCGACATGCCAGGTTTCCTTTTCCGAACCGGGCTTGTTGAGCAGCCGGCGCGAGGTCACCTTGGCGAAGCTCGGATTGTCGCGCGACGAGCCGGGCATTCCGGCGGAAGCGGGCGGTGCCGCGACAACAACAGGCACGGCCGCCTTGGCCGCCGCCTTCGGCGCGGCTTTCATTTCCTCCGCCAGCGCCTTGACCATGCGCGCGGTTTCCTTGCCGCCCGGCACGCACAGGTTCAGCCGCTCCTCGGCGCCGGAAACGATGGCGCCGGAGTAACTCTTGCAATCATAGCCGCACTGGCCGCAATCCTGCTGCGCCATCGCCGCCATCATCTTCCAGCGCAGCGGCTTGCCGTCGGCCAGCTTCATGCGCTCTGCGATCGGCAAGGTCTGGTCATGCCATGGCGCGCCGCCATCGTCGTCATCAGAGCTTTCTTGGGCATTCCCCGCTCGCACCCCGCCAAGCAAGGCCGCCGCCTGGTCGCCGGTCAGCGCCGTGACGCCGGAAGCGTCGAGCGAAATCAGCCCGGCGAAGAAGCCGTTCAGCCAGTTGCGCTGTTCTTCGGAGAACGGCGCGGTTTCCGGCACCAGCGACGGGAGCGGTGACGGTACATTTTTTGTCATTCGCCCGCCTCCATCTCGAACATCGCCTTCAGCTCTTCAACCTCATGGCGGCGCGAGAAAGTCAGGAACGTTTCATCGCGCGCCGCACGGTGCGCGAGATAGCCCTTCAGCATGCGCTCGACGGCGCGCGGGGCGTCCGTCGCCTTGATGTCGCGATAGAGATCGCGGGCGATGCCGGCCTCGGTGCCGAAGCCGCCACCGACGAGGATGTGAAAGCCCTCGACCGGATCGGCCTCCTCACCGACATCGACCTTGCAGGCGATCAGGCCGATATCGCCGATGTAATGCTGCGCGCAGGAATGATGACAACCGGTGAGGTGAATATTGACCGGTGAATCGAGCGTGACGCGCGGCTCGCACCATTTGGCAATTTCTTCCGCCGTCTCTTTCGTGTGCGCGGCGGCGAAGCGGCAGCCGGTCGCGCCGGTGCAGGCGATCAGTCCGGCGCGCAAGGCTGAGGCCTGGGTGGTCAGGCCGAGTTGCTCGATGGCGGCAACCGCCAGCGCCACCTTGTCGTCGGCGACGCCGGAGATCAGCAGGTTCTGCCAGACGGTCAGGCGGATATCGCCGTCGCCCAGATCCTGCGCAATTTTTGCAAGGCCGCGCATCTGATCGGTGGTGATACGCGCCACTGGGAACACGACGCCGACCCAGTTGAGACCCGCCTGCTTCTGCGGGTGTACGCCGATATGCGCCGAGCGATCATAGACCGGGCGCGGCGCGACGGCGTCGGCTGGAACCGAGACAAGCTTGCGGCCGAGCTTCTCCTCGACATGCGCCAGGAATTTCTCGAAGCCGAAAGCGTCGAGCACATACTTCAGCCGCGATCTGTTGCGGTCGGTGCGGTCGCCGTGCTCAATGTAAACGCGCACGATGGCGTCGGCGACCTGCGTTGCCTCTTGCGGCTTTACAATTACGCCGGTGTCGCGGGCAAAATCGCGGTGGCCGGTAATGCCGCCGAGCGCCAGGCGAAACCAGACGCCGGGCTCGGCGCCGTAGCCGTCCTTCACCTCGACGGCCTGGAAGCCGATGTCGTTGGTGTCTTCCAGCACCGGAATACGGCCGGCCCCGTCGAAGCCGACATTGAACTTGCGCGGCAGGCCGTACAACGCGCGTTCGTTGAGAATGTGGTGGTGCCATTCGCGCGCGTAAGGCCGCGTATCGAGCAGCTCCTGCGGATCGATACCGGCGGTCGGCGTGCCGGTGACGTTGCGGATATTGTCGGCGCCCGCACCGCGCGACGCGAGGCCAAGATCCAGGATGCCTTCGACCACCGCCACCGCGTTTTTCGGTTCGATCTCGCGGATCTGCAGATTGGCGCGCGTGGTGATGTGCGAATACGCGCCGGCATATTTGTCGGTGAGGTCGGCCAGCCCCGCGAACTGCCAGTGCGAGAGGATGCCGTTGGCGATGCGCAGCCGGCACATGTAAGAAGTCTGCGCTGGTGCGACATAAAACAGGCCGTAATAGCGCCAGCGGAAATTGTCGGCCGCTTTCGGCGCCTCATTGGCGCGCGCCTGAGCCTTGAGCCGCTCATAAACATCGAACGGATGCTGCTCGCGCTTGATCTTTTCTTGATCGTTGAGTTTTCCGCCGGCCGCCACCGTGCGATTCTGCGCTTTGATGTGAATGGCGTCGGGACCGGCCGGCTCACCGCCGCCAACACCCGCGGGCAATTGTCCGCGCGCGGCGCGCGCCGCGGTCAGCCCCGAAGCGAAGCCTTCGAGATAGCGTTTCTGGTCCGGGGTGAAATCGCTGGACATTTACTGTCTCATGCCGCCAACGGTTTAGGCATGGCGCGTTCGGCCAGCGCGCGGCCGAAGACGAGATCGTCGCGGATCGCGCCGATCGAGACGCCGGAGCGGATCAATTCGAGATACCAAAGTCCGTCGGCGGTATCGCCGAACAACACGGCGCCGACGAGGCGGCCGTCGGCGATCACCAGCTTCTTGTAGCTGCCGAGGCCGGGATCGCTGAGCACGATCTGTTCGGTGCCCGCTGCGCCCAGAAAATCGCCGGCTGAAAAGACGCTGACGCCGGACACTTTGAGATTGGTGGCGAGCACGCTGCCGGCGTAGCGCGCCTTCTCACCGCACAAATGCGATGCCAAAACGCGCGCCTGCTCGTAAGCCGGTTCGACAAGGCCGTAGCAAATGCCGCGATGTTCGGCGCATTCGCCGATGGCATAAATGCCGGCCTTGCCGGTTTGCAGATGATCGTCGACGACGATGCCCCGGCCGACGTCGAGGCCGGCGGCTTGCGCCAGATCGGCATTGGCGCGGATGCCGGCGGCGACCACCACCAGATCGGCGGCGATCTCCCGGCCATCCTTGAGCGCGACCGCCTCGGCGCGGTGCGCGCCCTTGATCGCCGCGGTCTCCGCGTTCAGATGGACCACGATGCCCTTGGCCTCGACCGCGGCTTTCAACAGGGCCGAGCCGCGCGGATCGAGCTGACGCTCCATCAGCCGGTCCATCAAATGGACAACCGAAACCCGCATGCCGGCCTTCGCCAGACCATAGGCGGCTTCGAGCCCGAGCAGACCGCCGCCGATGACAACCGCTTCGCGCCGGGTCGCGGCCGCCTTTTCCATCGACGCTACGTCGCCTAGATCGCGGAATGTCATGACGCCGGGCAGGTCCATGCCGGGCACGCTCAGCCGCATCGCCCGCGAGCCGGTCGCCAGCACGAGCTTGCCGAAGGGCAGCGTCGCGCCATTGGCGAGTTTGACGCGGCGGATGTCGGCGTCGATCGCGACGGCGCGCTGACCGTACATCAAGGTGACGCCATGCGCCCGCCACCATTGCCCGGACTTCAACTCGATGTCGGAGCGCGACACTTCTTGCGCCAGAACCGACGACAGCAAGACGCGATTATAAGCGAGCCGCGGCTCCTCGCCGATCACGGCGATGGCGTAGCGGCCGAGCGCGCGCTGGCTGAGTTCTTCAACCAGCCGCATCGTGGCCATGCCGTTGCCGATGATGACAAGCGGTTCGCTCATAGGGGGCGCGCCTCTTCTTTAGGACTATGCCGCTTCCACAAACCGGTGCCGCTCGTAGAGGAATTCGAGCACGCGCTGGCGGCACTTCAGGAAGGTCGGGTCGGTGACCAGCTCGAGCCGCCTGCGCGGCCGGGCGATCGGCACCGACAATATTTCGCCGATCTGCGCCTCCGGACCGTTGGTCATCATGATGATGCGGTCGGACAGGAGAACCGCTTCGTCGACATCGTGGGTGATCATCATTACCGTATTGCCGAGCTTCTCGTGCAGGCCCATCACCGTGTCCTGAAGGTGCGTGCGGGTCAGCGCGTCGAGCGCGCCGAACGGTTCGTCGAGCAGCAGGATCTTCGGCTCCATCGCCAAAGCGCGGGCCAGGCCGACGCGCTGCTTCATGCCGCCGGAGATTTCCGACGGCCGTTTGTCCTTGGCGTGCGTCATCTGCGTGAGATTGAGATTGTGCAGCGTCCACTCGTCGCGCTCGGCGCGCGACTTGGAACGGCCGAACACCTTATCGACCGCGAGCCGAACGTTGTCGTAAACCGTCAGCCACGGCAGCAGGCTGTGATTCTGGAACACGACAGCGCGATCCGGGCCCGGTTCATTGACGTGTTTGCCCTCGAGGATGACGCCACCGGTCGTCGCCTCGGTCAGGCCGGCGACGATGTTGAGCAAAGTCGACTTGCCGCAGCCGGAATGGCCGATGATCGACACGTATTCGCCCTTTTCGATGTCGAGCGTGATTTCCTTGAGCACGCAGGTTTCGGTATTGCCGCGGGTGAATATCTTGTCGACGTGATCGATCTTGCAATAGGAAGTCATGTGCAGGCTCCTTGTTTCGCCCAATTCAGTTGGCTGACGTGCCGCGGGTGACGATGGAAGAAACACCGGCGACGATGCGGTCGAGGATGAAGCCGACCAGACCGACGTAAACCAGCGCGACGATGATTTCGGAGATGTGCGACGAGTTCCAGGCATCCCAAATAAAGAAGCCGATGCCAACGCCGCCAATCAACATTTCGGCCGCGACGATGGCGAGCCAGGACAGGCCGATGCCGATGCGCAGGCCTGTGAAGATATACGGCGCCGCCGCCGGCACCATGATCTTGACGAAAAACTCTAGCGGGTTGAGGCGAAGGACCGCGGCGACGTTGCGGTAATCCTGCGGGATATTACGGATGCCGACAGCGGTGTTGATGATGATCGGCCAGATCGCGGTAATGAAGATAACGAAGATCGCCGACGGCTGACCGTCGCGGAACGCGGCGAGCGACAGCGGCAGCCAGGCGAGCGGCGGCACAGTGCGCAACACCTGGAAGATCGGATCGAGACCGCGCATCGCCCAGACCGACTGGCCGACAAGGGTGCCAAGCGCAACGCCGGCGATCGCCGCGAGCGTGTAGCCCATTGCGATGCGTTGAAGGCTCGCCAACAGATGCCAGAACAAGCCTTTGTCGAGGCCGCCGTGATCGTAGAAGGGATGCGCGATCAATTCCCAGGCGTCGTTCACGACACGCGAGGGCGGCGGCAGCGTCGCGCCGGCCTTGCGACAGGCGACTTCCCAGATCACCAGAAACAGCGCAACGACGACGGCAGGCGGCACAACAGACGCTGCTATTTTTCCAAGCGTTGCTCGGATGCGGGCGAACGGCACGGACGGCTTGGGCGGCAACGGCAGGACTTTCGCCGTCGCAGGCGACGCCAAGGCGATGCTCGCAGTGATTCCGGATTTGGCGAGGGGCATGTTCATTGCGGAAAGCTCTCCGTTGTCAGAAATTGAGCGGGCCGTCCGCGAACGGACGGCCCTTTAGCGATCAGGCCTCTTTCATCGACTTGATGGTGAGGCTCTTGAGATAGGCAGACGGATTTTCCGGGTCGAAAACCTTGCCGTCGAAGAAGGTTTCCTTGCCGCGCGATTTCGATGTTGGAATTTCGCTTGCCGGAACGTTGAGTTCCTTCGCGGCTTCCTTCCAGAGATCTTCGCGGTTGACCTTGGCGATCAGCGCCTTGGCGTCGTAACCGGCGTCGTACTTGCCCCAGCGGATATCCTCGGTGATGAACCAGAGGTCGTGGCTCTGATAGGGATACGAAGCGTTGTCGGCCCAGTAGCGCATGATGTGTGGCGAGTTCTCGACCACTTTGCCCGGCAGGCCGTAGTCGAACTTGCCAAGGAAGCGATCGGTCACGTCCTCGACCGGTACGTTGATCCACTGGCGCTTGGCGCAGATCGCGGCGGTCTCGGCGCGATTTTCCATCTTCTCGCACCACATCTGCGCTTCCATCACCGCCATCAGCAGCGCCTTGGCGGCTTTCGGATACTTATCGACGAAGGCGGCGCGCATGCCGAAGGATTTTTCCGGATGCTTGTTCCAGAGTTCGCCGGTGGTGATCGCGGTGTAGCCGATGTTCTGGTGGATGAGCTGCAAGTTCCACGGCTCGCACACGCAGAAGCAATCCATGGTGCCAACCTTCATATTGGCGACCATCTGCGCCGGCGGCACAACGATGGTTTCGATGTCCTTGTCGGGATCGATGCCGCCGGCGGCGAGCCAATAGCGGATCCACAGATCGTGCGTGCCGCCGGGGAACGTCATCGCCGCCTTGACGGATTTCCCGGAAGCCTTTTTTGCTTCAAGCGCGGTCTTGAACTTGCTCGTATCCACGCCCACGCCCAGATCGGAATATTCCTTGCCGACCGAAATGCACTGACCGTTGAGATTGAGCCGGCCGAGGATGTACATCGGCGTTGGAATATTGTTCTGCGTGACGCGGCCGGCGCTGATCAGATAGGGCATCGGCGTCAGGATATGTGCGCCGTCGATGCCATTGCCTTCCGACCCGAGCACGAGATTGTCGCGCGTCGCGCCCCAGGATGCCTGCTTGGCGACTTCGACGTCGGGCATGCCGTATTTGGCGAAGATTCCTTTTTCCTTGGCGACGAACAGCGGCGCCGCGTCGGTCAATGCGATGAAACCGAGAGTCGCTTTGGTCACTTCCGGACCGGCCGCTTCGGCGACATGGACGCCGAACGGGAATTGCGTGCCGATCGCGCTCATCACGGCGGCTGTGCCGGCGCCAGCCTTGAGAAGCGACCGGCGGCTGATGCCCTTGGAGTTTTTGTTGTTCGTCATTGGAAGCGTCATCCTTTTCATTCGAGTGCCCCGGTCTTCGTCTTGGCCGTCAGCGCAAAAATAAAGCCGCAGTCCCGAGGCGCATGAAATGCGCTCCTCCTCAGGACAGCGGCGTTGCTGGTGGCCCGTCATTGGACCCGATGCGCCGGCTTTAAGAGCAGCGCGTCTTGGTCTCTCCTATACAAGCGCCGTGCCAGTTCGCCGGACGCGACGAAAAAACAATAAAATCAATTATTTATGGAAAGTAGCAGGCGTTCTGGTTAACGCCTTTCAAGGCCCGCTTGCTTACAGCGGGCGCAGCATGCGTATTTATTGTGCACTGCAATAAATCAGCGCACTACCGACAGACGGGCCCGGCCGGAGCGTTTTGCGCGCCACGCGGCAAGATGACCGGCGATATCGGTGGCGACAAAAGCCGGGCCGATGAAGGCGCCGATGCCGTCGCCCGGTTCGCCGGGGCCGGCCGGCGGCGAGCCGCCGACCGCGGCGTCGTAGAGGTCCGGCCGGAATACCGCCTGCGCGAGCGCCAGCGATTCCTCCGACAGCGGCGCCTGGCCCCAGCGCACGATCTGCGCGTAGATCCACGCCGCCTGGACGCGGGCGGGCCGCGCCGCGCCGTTGCGGCCGATCATCAGGTAACGGCTCGTCGCGCGCACCTGACCGTCCGGCGCGATCTTCAGATTGCCGGTCAGCGCGCGGCCGACCAGTTCGGGCGTCACGCCCAGCCGGTTGGCGATCGCCGCGGACACGGCTGCGAGATTTTCGGAAGCCTCGGTAAAACGCGCCGCCGCCGCCAGCGCGCGGATGAGCGCGGCCAGCGTATCGGGATGCTCCGCCGCCCAGCGTTCGCGCACGGCGAAGACTTTCTCGGTCACCCGTGACTGGATTTCGCAGCCGAAATGGAGGATGCGGCCAATGCCGGCATCGACCGCGACCGAATTCCACGGCGCGCCGACACAGAAGCCATCGACATGACCGTTGGTGAGACTCTCCACCATGTAAGGCGGCGGCAAGACGACAAGCCGCACATCGTCGTCGGGATCGATGCCGCCGGCCGCCATCCAGTAGCGCAGCTGGTAATTATGATGCGAAAACGGAAACGTCATGCCGAAGGTCAGCGGCTCGGCGTTGCGCGATTTGCGCTCAGCGACGACACGCGCCAAGGCCAGCGCCGACACTTCAGGGTTAGCGATATCGCCATCGGCCAGGCCGGAAAGCGCCGCATAAAGGCGCGGCGACACGGTGATGGCGTTGCCATTCAGCCCGAGATTAAAGGGCGCAACGATCGGCACCCGCACATGCCCAATGCCGAGGCTCGATGCCACGGCGACCGGGGCCAAAAGATGCGCGGCATCGAACAGGCCGATATTGAGCTTGTCGCGCACATTCGACCATGACACTTCACGCACCAGTTCGACGTCGAGATTTTCGGCGGCGGTGAAACCGAGATCGGCGGCGACAATCAACGCCGCGGCATCGACCAATGGAATGTAGCCGATACGAAGTCTGGTTGCGCTCATTTGAACAACTCCGCCGCGGTCAGCACCGACTGCGCGATTTCAGCGATCTTCTTATTTTCGTTCATCGCCGTTTTGCGCATCAGCGCATAGGCTTCTTCTTCGGTGTATTTTTTAGCCTTCATCAGCACGCCCTTGGCGCGATCGATGACCTTGCGTTCGTCGAGCGCGTCCTTGGCCTGATCGAGTTCGGTTTGCAGGCGATGAAAGGCATTGAAGCGCGAGATGCAGAGATCGAGAATGCTGGTGATGCGTTCTTTCTTCAGCCCGCCGACGATATAGGCCGAGACGCCGGCATCGACCGCCGCCTGGATCGAGGCGGTGTCGCTCTGGTCAACGAACATCGCCACCGGGCGTTTCACCGCGCGACTCATCTGGAACATCTGCTCGAGCATGTCGCGGCTCGGACTTTCCAGGTCGATCAGGATGACGTCCGGGTCCATCGCATAGATGCGAACCAGCAGGTTGTGCGTTTCGGCGATGCGCTGAACTTGCGTGAAGCCGGCCTCGCGCAGGCCGTCTTCGAGGATGGCGGCGCGGATCGGGCTTTCATCGACGATGGCGATCTTCAGCGACGAATCGCGCTGCCCGCCCTGCGGCTGCGAGCCGGGGCTTGATGCATCCGAACCTTTGCGCGTTTCGGCCAACGATGAGCACTCCACCAGAACCTGATACAGGAATTCTGGCCTGTTTGGCATGCAAGAGCTATTCCATGCTTAGATAGCAGACAAATCCGTTTGTAAGGCCTTATTGCCGGGCGGTATTCCGTTAGGCAACATGACGATATGAGCATTTTCGAAGAACCGAAAATCGACTGCCATACGCATGTCTTCGACCCTGCCCGGTTTCCGTACGGTCACGACATTGCCTACCATCCATCCGGCCAGGAAATCGGCACCGCCGCGCAATTGCGCACCGTCATGCAGACTTATGGCGTCACTCATTCTCTGCTGGTGCAGCCGAATTCCGGCTACGGCGGCGACAATAGTTGCATGCTCGACGCCATCGCCCGGGATCAAAACCGGCTCAAGGGCATCGCCATTATCGACTTCAACGCCAGCCTCGACGATCTGCGGGCCCTGAAAATGCAAGGCATTGTCGGCGCCGCGTTCAACCCGACCTTTCACGGCAACGATTATTACAAGGTCGCCGAGCCGCTGATTCGCAAACTGGCCGAACTGGACATGTTCATGCAGGTCCAGAGCGAATATGACCAGCTTCTGATGTATGTGCCGTGGATCGAGACGATCCCGGTCAAGGTCCTGATCGACCATCTCGGCCGGCCGACGCCTTCCGCGGGCCTCGGCCAGCCCGGCTTCGCCGCCTTGCTGAAATTGGCCAAAACGAAGCGCGTCAGCGTCAAATTGTCGGGCTATTCAAAGTACTCGCAAAGCGGCTATCCGTTCGAGGATTGCTGGCCGTTCGTCCACGCCGTCGTCGATGCTTTCACGCTGGAACACTGCCTGTGGGCGTCGGACTGGCCCTATTTGCGCGCACCGCAACGGCAGGATTACGGGCCCCTGGTGGAACTGGTCGCCCATCTCATTCCGAACGTTAACGACCGTCGCGCGTTGTTTACCGACACCCCACGCCGGCTGTTCGGCTTTGCCTGACGGGAAAACGGCGCGATTTTTCTGAATTGTGAGGGTTTTGTGAATTTTTTTTGCAATGCCGCATTTTTAATGCTGCAATGCAAACAAGCGATTAGTCGAAAGGTCTGCGACCATGACGACTGCAAAAGGTTTGAAACGGCAAGCGGCCACCTGCGCGGCGCTCGCGGACGCGACTTACGACGAAGAAAGCCGCGAGCGTTATCTAAGGCTAGAGCAGCTCTACTTGGCGCTGGCCGAAGCCGAAGACCCGACCTCCATCGAAGCCGGCGCTTTTCCCGGTGACATCAATACCGAACCGGCCGCTCATCGTCTCAATTGAGCGCGGCCTGAACTGAGCGCCGCCTCAATTGAGCGCGACGCCTTACGCCGGCTTGACCGCGGCGATGGCGCTCCAAATGCGCGATGGCGTTGCCGGCATATCGAAGTGCGTAACGCCGACCGTGCGCAAAGCATTCAACACCGCATTCATGCAGGCCGGCAGCGAGCCGGTCGAGCCGGCTTCGCCGACGCCCTTGACGCCCATCGGGTTGTTCGGCGATGGCACCACAACATTGAACAGACCGATGGACGGAACGAGATCCGCGCGCGGCATGCAGTAGTCCATGAAGCTGCCGGTCAGCAGTTGACCGTCATCGGCGTCATACTGGCAATTTTCGCCGAACACCTGACCCGCGCCCTGAAAGATGCCACCGACAACCTGGCCGTCGGCCAGCACCTGATTAATGACGGTGCCCATGTCGTCAACCGCGATGTAGTTGACGACCTCGACCTTGCCGGTTTGCGGATCGATCTCGACTTCGACGACATGCGCGCCGCTCGGGAACGCCATCGAAATCCCGCGCTCGGCGACCGTATCGAGCGGGCTCGGCACGATCGCGCAGCTTTTCTCGATGACCCTGGTCATGGTCATGCTGCGGTCGGTACCGGCGATGGTGAACACGCCATTGGCGAATTCGATATCGTTGACGCCCGCTTCCATCTCGTCGGCGGCGATCTTTCGCGCCTTTTCGATGATGATGTCGGCCGCGACCTTGAAGGCGCTGCCTTGCGAGAATGCCGAGCGCGAACCGATCGACGGATGGCCGATCAGATGCGGGCCGTCGGGGTCGCCCGACTTGCTGACGATTTTCTCGGCATCGATGCCGAGCCAGCCGGCGACCAGTTCCGGGAATACGGTTTCGTGCGCTTGGCCGCTTGAACCGGCGACGTTGTGAATCGTGGCGCGGCCGTCCTTGTCGAACAGCACGGCGACCTCGTCCTTCTTCATGCCGCCGCCGCCCGACGGCTCGATGAACACAGCCGTGCCTATGCCGCGCAACTTGCCGGCCTTCTTCGACTGGCGGCGCCGCGCGGCGAAGCCTTTCCAGTCGGCCTCTTCCTTGGCTTTTGCCACCAGCGCATGGAAATCGCCGCTGTCGAACATCGCGCCGGTCAAGGTCTTGTAGGGGAACTGCGTCTTCTTGATCATGTTGCGGCGGCGCAGCTCGAACGGATCCATATCGAGTTTGGCGGCGGCTTCGTCGACCAGCCGTTCGACGATGTAATTCGCCTCCGGGCGGCCGGCGCCGCGATAGGCATTGGTCGGCGCGGTGTTGGTCATCACCTG
>CAIMEA010000074.1 GCA_903839845.1 uncultured Hyphomicrobiales bacterium | reverse complement strand
GGCTGCGCGGCGATCCCGCCGTGCGCGCCAAGGTCAAGCAGGCTGAGGCGGCGGTGGCTGCGGGGAAACTGGCGCCGACGCTCGCGGTGGAAGAGATCGCGGCGTTGCTGGGGGTTTAGCCTGCCTGTCGCCCCAGGCCTTCGCGAACGCGACGGAAATTTGCGGGGACGACGCCAGGTTTATTGTGAACGCGCAAAAAAACGCGCCTAAAATCGCACCCGGGATTCTGATCCGGCTCAGGGGGCGACACGCATGCACGGCGAATATCATTCGGAGGCGTGGCGCGAACTATACGTGATGCTCGGTACGTCGTCGGCGGCGTTGATCGGCGTCCTGTTCATCGTCACATCGTTGCGCATCAGCGACTTCATGGACAATCAGGCGTTCCAGCTTCGGGCACGCAACATCACGCTGCATCTTCTGGCGACTCTTGTGCAGGCGGCGGCGGTGCTGACGCCGCAACCGAGCGCGCTGTTCGGCGCAGAACTGGTCGTCATCAATCTCTGCGGCCTGTGGCTGCCGGCAAGCTTCATCTACGCGGCCTTCGTCAGGAACAAGGCGATGGGTAAGCGCGGCGGCTTTTCGATCTATCGCGCGATGACCTATCTCACCTATTATGTGCTTGGCGTCGCCGGCGGCGCCGGGCTGATCGTCCAATTGAACGCGGCGATGTATCTGGTGACGATCGCCTATGTCGGATTTCTCGTCTCCGTCATATGGGATGCCTGGACCATCATGTTCGGCGCCGGGCAAACGACCGCAGCGCCAAAGGCCGCGACCAAGGCAGAGACAAAGGCAAAGGTAAAGACAAAGCGCTGACACCCGGCGCAGGCTGGCCGGACCGACCAGGCACTTACGGATCTTTAACCATATCCCTTATGCGGGCGGTAACCAAAAACGCGGTAGAAGTTCCGCCAGCCGCGACAGAACCTCGCGGTTCCATCCCTCCAGAAGGACGTGTGTGCCCCCGTCGGCTTTAAGCCGAGACGGAGATGTCGCGTGCTCGATTTAGTAACCCAGGCGGGTTTGCTGGATATCGTCCTGCTCCTTGTCGCGATTGCCGCGACCGTCAGCGCCCTTGCCCGCGGCAGCGGCTCCCACGAAGCCAAGACGTTGCGCAAGGAAAATCACCGGCTGCGCAACATCGTCGCCAATCTGATGATCGACAAATCGCAGATTAAGGATACGCGCTGAGGGGCTTCGGCGCACAGGCTCGCTTGGCCTGGCACACGAACGCTGTGATACAGTCACAGCCATGCCCACCCTGCTCATCACCGGCTTCGGGCCGTTCCCCGGCGCGCCGTTCAACCCGACGATTCAACTGGTCGAGGCGCTGGCCCGGTTGCAGCGGCCGGCTTTGGCCGATGTGAAAATCGTCAGCCACATTTTTGAGACGAGTTACGCCGCGGCCGACCGCGACCTGCCGGCGCTCATTGCGCAACACAAGCCCGACGCGTTGTTGATGTTCGGGCTGGCGGCGGCGACGAATTACATCCGCATCGAAACGCGCGCGCAGAATGCCCTGACCCTGTTGCCCGATGCGTCGGGGCACGTGCTGCGCCGAAGCAGGATCGCCGAAGGCGCCCCGCCCGCCCGCGCGATGGCGGCGCCGCACCGGCGGCTTTTGGTGGCGGCGCGAACCGCCGGTGTCCGGGTCAAATTGTCGCGCGATGCCGGGCGCTATCTGTGCAATTATTTGTGCTGGAAAGCGAGCGAGGCCGGCGGCTCGCGGCTGGCGGCTTTCGTGCATGTGCCGCTGGTGCCGCGCGACGTTGCGCCGCACCGGCGTGGCTACAGGGGATTTACCGCTGGCAAACTGCGCCGCGCCGGAACCCGCATTTTGCTGGCGATGGCGGCAGCGATGGAAAAGTGATAGGCCGCCGCTGACTGGGCTTCCTGTCTTCTCGCCGCGAGTGCCGCCATGCTGCTGAACCGCCGTCACCTGCTCATCGGATCGCTGGCGCTCGTCGCGACCCCTTCGCGGGCGGAGACGGAAAAGCCGCAAGGGCTCAACGCCGCGCAGTTCGGCGTGCGCGCGCATGCGCCCGGCGACCAGACCCAGCAATTGCAGCGCGCCATCGATCGGGCCGCGCAGGAGCGACAGCCCTTGTGGCTCGCGCCCGGGCACTATCGCTCAGGACCGCTGACCTTGCGGCCCGGCTCACAGATAATTGGCGCGCCGGGTACGCGCATCGCGCTGGTGCGCGGGCCCTCGCTGTTTGCGGCGCAGGATGCCGATGGCGTCGTGCTGTCCGGGTTGAGCCTCGACGGCGGCAGCACGCCGCTTCCCCGAGACTCCGGCCTCATCGCCATCACCGGCGCACGCAACCTGCGGATCACCGATTGCGCCATCGCCAATGCGAATGGCAACGCCATCGGCCTGTTCCAGTCGGGCGGCACGATCAGCGGCAACAGCATCACCGACTCCGCCGACAACGCGCTTTATTGCGTCGACAATATCGGCCTCGTTTTGCGCGGCAACACGATTGCCAAATCCGGCAATGGCGGCATACGCATCTGGCAAAGCATCAAGCGCTCGGACGGCAGCCTCATCGAGGGCAACACCATCGAAGACACGCAGGCGCGCGCCGGCGGCTCGGGTCAGAACGGCAACGGCATCAACGTCTTTCGCGCGGCGGGCGTTATCGTGCGCGGGAATACCATCAAGCGCGCGGCGTTTTCCGCCGTGCGCGGCAATGCGGCGTCGAATTTCCAGGTCATTGGCAACGTTTGCGAAGGCTTCGGCGAGACCGCGATGTATGCCGAGTTCGAGTATGAGAATGCGAGCTTCGTCGACAATACGATCGACGACGCGGCCAACGGCATCGCCGTCACCAATTTCGACGTCGGCGGTCATGGCGGACGGGTCACCGGCAACATTGTCCGCAATATCGGCCAGCGCGTGAAATCGACCCTGACCGACGGCTCCGGCAACGGCTTCGGCATCAGCGTCGAAGCCGACTCGATTGCGTCCGGCAACACGATTGAGAACTGCGCCTATGCCGGCTTGCGCCTCGGCTTCGGGCCTTACCTGCGCAACGTCACGGCCAGCGGCAACACGATCCGCCAATCGCCCTATGGCATCGTCGTCTCGGTGGTCAAAGGCGCAGGCCGCGCGGCGATTACCGGCAATATGATCGACGGCGCCTCGCGTGGCGCCGTGGTCGGGCTCGCATGGCACAAGGCGATGAGCGGCGACCTGACCAAAGGCGGCGCGGAGAAATTTCCGCTGCTCCGGTTGAGCGGCAACAAGGTAAGTTGAGCGCCCTAACCAAAGCGTGATGTCGGCCCGCCACGTTTACGCCGCGAATATTGGGTAAGCTCGACCTCCATGCCCTTCACCCGCACCCGACGCCGCACATTTATGCTGATCATCTTCGCGCTGTTCCTTGCTCCCCTTCTCGCCCGCGCCGCGCTTTACTGGATGGGCGACGACGCGCGCTCGTGGCGCGACGCCGACTGGTCGTCGACGCGCATGCTGCCGGCCGCCAAGGACTATGCGCCGGCGCGGCTGGTGATCTATTCCGGCACCACCGGCGCCTGGAAGGGCATCTTTTCGGTGCATAGCTGGGTGGTCTTCAAGCACGCCAATGCCAAGTCGTGGACCCGCTACGACGTGGTCGGCTGGGGTTCGCCGGTCCGCACCAATGGCTGGCCGGCCGACGGCCGCTGGTATGGCAACTTGCCGGTGGCAATCGCCGACGTGTCGGGCGACGCCGCCGAAGCGATGATCCCCAAGGTCGAGGCCGCCGTGCGCGACTATGCTTACGCCAATTCCGGCGACTACCGCATCTGGCCGGGGCCGAACAGCAATTCGTTCACCGCCGCGGTGCTGCGCGCCGTGCCCGAGCTTGGCGCGACGCTGCCGCCGAACGCGGTCGGCCGCGACTTCCGCGACCGCTTCTATGCCGGGTGGACCGACAGCGGCACCGGCGTGGAATTAAACCTCTATGGATTGCTCGACTTGAAGCTCGGTTGGGTCGAGGGAGTCGAGGTTGGCCTGCTCGGTCTGGTCGCCGGGCTCGATTTGCGCCATCCGGCCATCAAGCTGCCGGGCTTTGGCCGCATCGGCGTGCCGATGCCGGTGGAGCCGGCGCTCGCCCACTAGGGGTGACGCCGCGCACGGCGCGTGGCAAGTTTGCGTCGCAATGCGAGGAAGCCCATGCGCGACACTTTGCCTCTGCTCGACAAGATCCCGTTCCCGGCGCTGCGGCGCGGCACGCTCGACACGCTCCAGATCAATGTCGGCTATCGCTGCAACCAGACCTGCTTCCACTGCCATGTGAATGCTGGACCGACGCGCACCGAAGAGATGGATGCCGGCGTCGCCGAACTGGCGCTTGCCTTCATCGCGCGGCGCGGCATCAAGACCCTCGACATCACCGGCGGCGCGCCGGAACTCAACGCCAATTTTCGCCGGCTGGTAACGGGCACACGGGCGCTTGGCGTCAAAGTGATGGACCGTTGCAATTTGACGATCCTCGAGCAGCCGGGGCAGGAAGACCTTGCCGCGTTTCTGGCGGCGAATGGCGTCGAGGTCGTCGCCTCGCTGCCGTGCTATTCGCTCAAGAATGTCGAGGCCCAGCGCGGCAAGGGCGTGTTCGACGCTTCGGTCCGCGGCCTCCAGGCGCTCAATGCGCTCGGCTATGGTAGCCATCCGGCGCTGACCTTGAACCTCGTCTACAATCCGCTCGGACCGGCGCTGCCACCGGGACAGGCCGGGCTGGAGGCCGACTACAAGCGCGAACTCGGCGACAATTTCGGCATCGTCTTCAACAAGCTGTTCGTACTCGCCAACATGCCGATCCAGCGCTTCGGCTCGACGCTCGTTACCAAAGGCGAGTTCGACCTCTATTTGAATCTGCTGCAGGACGCGCACCTCGACGCTAACCTCGATGGCGTGATGTGCCGCTCGCTGATCTCGGTCGATTACAAAGGCTATGTGTTCGACTGCGACTTTAACCAGATGCTCGATCTGCCGATGCCCTACGGCGCCAACAAGCGCGTGCATCTCGCCGACCTGATGGACGCGGACTTGAGCGGCAATCCAATCCGCGTCTCCGGACACTGTTATGGCTGCACCGCCGGCCAGGGTTCGAGCTGCGGCGGCGCGCTGAAAGAGGCGGCGGAGTGAGCCTCGCCCAGGCGAGCGCGCGACAATGATGCTGTCAATCATCATGCCGGCGCTGAACGAGGCAGCCACGATCGAAGCGACGCTGAATGCGCTGCGGGTCTATCGCCTGCGCGGCGTCGAGATCGTCGTCGCCGATGGCGAAAGCTCCGACGGCACCGCCGATCTGGCGCGCGGCCGCGCCGACCGCGTCATTGTCGCGCCACGCGGGCGCAGTCTGCAAATGAATGAAGGCGCCGCCGCCGCGCGCGGCGACGTGCTGCTGTTCCTGCATGCCGACACCTTACTGCCCGACAACGCCGACCGGCAGATCGTGGACGGCCTTGCGCAATCGGGCCGCGCCTGGGGCCGCTTCGACGTGCGGTTCGACACCGGCGGCGCGCTGCGCCTCGTCGCCTTTGCCATGAACTGGCGCTCGCGCCTCACCGGCATCTGCACCGGCGATCAGGCGATGTTCGTCACGCGCGCGGCGTTCGAACAGGCAGGCCACTTTCCGCCGATCGCGCTGATGGAAGACATCGCGCTGTCGGCCAGGCTCAAGCGCATCGGCCGCCCGTTATGTTTAAGCGCGCGCGTCACCACGTCGGGCCGGCGCTGGCGCGAGGGCGGCGTCTGGCGCACGGTCCTGCTGATGTGGTCGCTGCGGCTGCGCTATTTCTTTGGCGCCGATCCGGCAAAGCTCGCCCGCGCCTATCGCTCCGCAACGCGCGCGCGATAACTATTGAATGCGGATCAGCACCAGGCCGAACAGGATCAGGTACGCCGCGCCGATGCGTGTCGCACGCAACGGTTCCTTGAGCACGGTCACGGCGATCAATGCGCCGAACAGCACGCTGGTCTCGCGTAAAGTTGCGACGATGGCGATCGGCGCGACCGCCATTGCCCAGAAGGCGTTGCCGTAGGACATCAGCTGCATGCCGCCGCCGATAAGGCCACGTCGCCAATGTGTCCGCATCGCCGGAATGACGTCGCGGCCGTCGCGCCACAGCGCGTAAGGCAGCATGACGAAAGCGATGTCGAGAAGCAGCCAGGCTGAACAGGCATGTGGATTGCCAGGACGGCGAGGAAGACGAAGGAGTCCATCTTGCTTTTCCCTCTCCCCGTTTACGGGGAGAGGGTGGCGAGCCGCGTTCGCTGCGAGGCGGGTGAAGGGCAACTCTCAACGACTTGCAATTTGGTTTGGCTCCCCCTCACCCGCCGCCTCGCATAGGCTCGACGTCGACCTCTCACCGCGCGCGGGGAGAGGTGAACCGAGCGGCGCCACTCTCACGCCTTCGCCTTCGCCGGCGCCCATAGCGCCGGGCCGGCGCGGGCATATTGCACCGGGCGCGGCACGTCGGCCACTAACGCCTTGGCGGCGTGCCAGCCCCAATGCGGATCGTCGAGGAAGATGCGCGCAGCCGCGACCAAGTCGGCGTCGCCCGTGGCGACGATTTTCTCGGCAAGCGCCGGATCGATGATGGCGCCGACCGCGCGGGTGACGACGCCCGCCTCTTTCTTCACGTGCGCGGCGAGCGCGACGTTGTAGCCGGCCTCGGTCGGATTGCGGATCTCGGCCAGCACGCCGCCGGACGAAACGCAAATAAAGTCGATGCCCTCGGCCTTCAACGCCTGGGCGATCTTCACTGCGTCATCCGGTGTCAGGCCGCCGTCGCGCCAGTCGGAACCGGTGATGCGCGCGCCGAGCGGCACGCCCTTCGGCACGATGGCGCGCACGGCCCTGGCCACCGAGAGCGGAAAGCGCAGCCGGTTCTCGAACGAGCCGCCATATTGATCGGTGCGCTTGTTGGAAATCGGCGACATGAAGCCGTGCAGCAGATAGCCGTGCGCCATGTGCAGTTCGATTGCGTCAAAGCCGATGCGCAGCGCACGGTTGGTGGCGGAAACGAAGGCGTCGCGCACGCGGTCCAGGTCGGCTTCGGTCGCCTCGCGCGGCGTGTGCCAGCCCTCGCCCCAGGGCAGCGGCGACGCCGCGATAGTTTCCCACGGGTCCTGCCCGGTCTTCAGCGCGATCGGCCCTTCCCACGGCTTCTGCGCCGAACCCTTGCGGCCGGCGTGCGCGATCTGGATGCCGAATTTGGCGGTGCCGGCGCGCCGGGCGCTATTGACGACGCGGGCCAAGGCCGCCTCGTTGTCGTCGGAGTAAAGACCCAGGCAGCCATGGGTGATGCGCCCCGAACGCTCGACATGGGTGGCCTCGACCACCACGAGCGCCGCGCCGGAATTGGCCAGCATGCCGAGATGCATCAGGTGCCAGTCATTGGCGCAGCCGTCGTCGCCGGAATACTGGCACATCGGCGACACAACGAGACGGTTGGCAAGCTCAAGACCTGCCAGCTTGATCGGCGAAAAAAGGGCGCTGCTCATGATGGGGTACTCTTTGGCGGGGACCGCGTTGGCAGACCTGCCTAACGCGGCTGGATCGACTTCAGATAATCGATGATGGCACCGACGTCGTCGGCATCATACTTCAATTCCGGCATATCGGGGTGGCCGGACATGATGCCCTCGCCGAGCGCCTCTTCCAGCGACTCGATGGGATAGCGGGTGGCGAGCGTGCGGAAGGCCGGTGCATCGGGGCGCGGGCTATTGCCGGTCAGCCCGACGGCGTGGCAGCGTGAACAGTCGCGGGTCAACAGCGCCTCGCCCTTCTTGACGTCGGCGGCGGCGACGGCGGGAGCCGCCATGCTCGACACGAAGGCCAAAACCAAGAAGGACCGGATGAGCATCATGCGGCGGTGCGCAGTTTGCCGCCCTGCGGGGCGGGCTGCGCCGGCTGGTCCGCCTCGTCCAACCGAGCCACCTCCGCCAACCGGGCGGCCTCTTCCAGAGGCGCGGCCGCTTCCAGCTGATTCAGCACTTCCAGCTGGCTCGGTTGCTCCAGCGAACCGGTCGGTTGCAGCACGCTCGTCGATTCCAGCGAGCTTGGCTGCTCCGCCTGCTCCAGCGGCGATACGCCGGCCAATTCGCGCCATTGCTTGGCGGCGTTGATGACATCGAGCATGCGAATGGCAAACCGATCCTGCGTGTAATACATGCGCCATCGGCCGCTGCGATAAAGCTCGGTGTAGTAGTCAAGCCGACGCTGCGCCAGATCGTGCCATTTCTGCGCGATCTGATCGAGGCGGGGTCGGCTTGGCAGAGCCTGCATGGGGTAGCCCGGTGGCGAGCGCCGAATCGTCTACCCCCTGATCGTTGCGTGAACGGCAACGACGAACAATCGTACAATGACGACAACGGTCAGCTGTGGATAACACCGTGTGTCTAAGCTGATTCGCCAGCGATTCAAAGAGTCTAGCGACGCCACCGACGGCCGGTAGCGGCGCCAGGGCGCTGCAATCAGGCCGCCATCGCCTTGGCCTCCGCCTCCTTCTTGACGAGATGGCCCCGTATTTCCGCGCCGCGGTTGGCCGCCGGCGGGCCGCGGAACAGGAAACACAGGCTGATCACCGTCTGCATCTCCTCCCAACTGGCACCGGCGCGACAGAACATGAGAGACCCCTCGACGATCATTTTATAGCGACCGCCGTCTCACGACAGCGACGCGATGGCTTCCTTGAGTATCTCGGGAGCCTTGGTGACTTCGCCGGCGACATTGGGCGTGGCGTATTCGATGAAGCTGTCCGGCAAGGTCGCGCCCCAATAGGTGCCGGTGCCGCGCTCTTCCTCGTTCCAGGTGACCGGCTCCCAGTCCGGCGCGACGACGAGGAAGCTCGAGGAATAGATTTCGACGCGATTGCCGCCGGGCTCGTAGCTGTAGAGATAGAAGCCTTGCGAATTATTGTGCTTGGACGGACCGGCTTCGATGAAGATGCCGTTCTCGCTGAGGATATCGGCGGCGCGCATGACGTCGTCGCGGTTGTCGACCCACATCGAGAAGTGATGCAGGCGGCCATGCGCGGCCTTGACGTCGACGACATAGGCCAGCTGATGGTGGATCGCGGTCGGGCTCATCCACGAGCCGATCTCGGTCTTGCCGTTGTCGAAGCGGACCTGCTCGCGCAACTGGAAGCCGAGCAGATCCTGCGCGAATTTGCGGTTGGCCTGCACGTCCTTGGCCAGCAGCGCCAGATGATCGATGCGGCGCACGCCAGCGCCGCGGCCGGTGAATTTCTGCGGCAGATTTTTTAGCGTCGATTTCAATTCCGGCGGCGGGACGAATTTCTGTTCCTCGTAATAGATTTCCATCGTGTGGCCGTCGGGATCGTGGAAACGGTACGAGCGGCCGCGGCCATAATCGCCATTACGCCAGCCGATGCCCAAGCCGGCCTCTTCGATCGCCTTGGCGCGGCGCTCCAGCGCCTGCGGGCTCGAGGTGCGCCAGGAGATGCAGCCGGGGCCGGCCTGCGGCGCTTCGGTGAGCTTGAGGGTAGATGTGGCGTAATCGCCATAGCCGCGCAGATAGACCGACTGGCCGGCGGTGTGCACGGGCTCCATGCCGAGGAGATCGCGGAAATACCACAGGCTCTTCTCGGGCGTCGGCGTCAATAATTCAACGTTTCCGAGATGCGCGATATCGTGCAACGGCTCTGCTTGGGCCGACATGTTCCGCCTCCTTGGTTACTCCCGCAACCAAGTTGCGCGGACACTCCCCGCCTCGCCTTGATCTAGCGCAAAAGCAAGCCCGGTCAGGGCGGCCCTCAGCCCTTAAACTCAGCCTTTAAACCTGGCGGCGATCTCGCCGACGATTCCGCGGCGGAACAAGAGCACACAGGACACGAAGATGATGCCCTGGATCACCAACACCCATTCGCCGACCACCGACAGCTTGTACTGCATCAGCAGGATGACGAACGAGCCGACCACCGGCCCGAAGATGGTGCCCAGGCCGCCGACCAGCGACATCAGCACGACCTCGCCCGACATCGGCCAGTTGACGTCGGTGAGCGACGCCAGCTGCAGCACGATCGCCTTGGTCGAACCGGCGAGACCGGCAAGCGCCGCCGACAGCACAAAGGCGATCAGCTTGTAGCGGTCGGTCTTGTAGCCGAGCGAAATGGCGCGCGGTTCATTCTCGCGGATGGCCTTGAGCACCTCGCCGAACGGCGAATGGATGATTCGATAGATCAGCAGGAAGCCGCCAAGGAAAATGAACAGCACGACGATATACATCGCCGCTTCGTTCTTGAGATCGATCAGCCCGAACAGATGACCGCGCGGCACCGCCTGGATGCCGTCTTCGCCGCCGGTGAACTTCGCCTGCAAGGCAAAGAAGAACATCATCTGCGCCAGCGCCAAAGTGATCATGGCGAAGTAGATGCCCTGGCGGCGGATGGCGAGCAAACCCGCGAGCAGACCAAGCAATGCGGCGAATAATGTACCACCGAGAATGGCAAGCTCGGGGGATAGCGGTGGAAACGGAATTACAATCCAACGCCAACTACCAAACCAGATTGGGAAACTGATTACCCCAACCTTTGCAAGATGCGCGGCGAGATAGCTCGCCCAGCCGAAATACAGCGCATGGCCGAACGACAACAGGCCGACATAACCGATCAGCAAATTGAAGGCGCAGGCAAACAGCGCAAAGCACATCGCCTGCATCAGGAACAGCGGATAGGTAAAGAACGGCGCGATCGCCAGGCCCACGGCCATCACCGCGAAGGCGATGGTCTCGGCGTTGGCGCGCAGGAAGGACGGTTTGGCGGCCTGTGACGGCGGGGCGACGCGTTCCATCAGGCCCTCCGTCCGAACAGGCCGGCCGGGCGGACCAGCAGGACAATGGCCATGATGACGAAAATTACCGTGTTGGAAGCTTCGGGGAAGAACACCTTGGTCAGGCCTTCGATGATGCCGAGGCCGAAGCCGGTGATGATGGCGCCCAGGATCGAACCCATGCCGCCGATCACCACCACGGCGAAGACGACGATGATCAGTTCCGAGCCCATCTGCGGCGAGACGTTATAGATCGGCGCCGCCATGACGCCGGCGAAAGCGGCGAGCGCGACGCCGAAGCCGTAGGTCAGGGTGATCATCACCGGCACGTTGATGCCGAAGGCGCGCACAAGCGTCGGATTTTCCGTGGCGGCGCGAAGATAAGCGCCGAGCCGCGTGCGCTCGATGACGAACCAGGTCGAAATACAGACCGCGAGCGAGGCGAAAATCACCCAGGCGCGGTAATTCGGCAGGAACATGAAGCCGAGATTCTGCCCGCCGCGCAGCGCGTCCGGCACGACATAAGGCAGACCGGCGGAGCCGAGCTGGTTGCGGGCGACGCCTTCGATGATCAGCGCCAGGCCGAAGGTCAGCAGCAGCCCGTAAAGGTGGTCGAGCTTGTACAGCCATTGCAGGAACACGCGCTCGACGATCACGCCGGTCAGACCGACGACCAGCGGCGCGATGATCAGCGCTGGCCAGTAGCCGAGCCCGGAATATTTCAGCATCAGATAGGCGGCGAAGGCGCCCATCATGTACTGCGCGCCGTGGCTGAAATTGATGATGTTGAGCATGCCGAAAATGACGGCCAGGCCCAGACTGAGCAACGCATAGAACGAGCCGTTGATCAGCCCGATCAAAAGCTGGCCGAACAAGGCGCCGGATGGGATGCCGAAGATTTCAAACATGCGGTTTCTCGTTAGCTTCCTATCTTCCCTCGCCCCGTTCTTACGCGGAGAGGGTGGCGAGCCGCAGGCGAGCCGGGTGAGGGGCAGCTTTGAAAACTTAAGTCGCCCCTCACCCAACTTCCTCGCAATGCTCGGGAGTCACCCTCTCCCCGCAAAAGCGGGGAGAGGGAAGCAAGCAAGTGTTAGCCCTTGACCAGCGGGCAGTTGTCTTCCGGCAGCGGGCGGAACGCTTCGTTGGCGGGAATGGTCGCCTTGAGCGTGTAGAAATCGCCCGGATACTTCGACTCTTCCGGCTTCTTCACTTCGAAGAGATAGGCCGGGTGAGTCTTGCGGCCGTCGACGCGGATTTCGCCCTTGCCGAACAGGATGTCGTCGGTCGGCGTCGCCTTCATCTTCTCCGCCACCGTCTTGCCATCGGGATCGCCGCCGAGCGCCAGGCGGGCCTTCAGATAGTGCAGGATGCCGGCATAGACGCCGGCGTGGATCATGGTCGGGTACTTGCCGGCCGCGTTCCGCTCGGCCTGCCAGCGCTTGGTCCAGGCGCGGTTGGCATCGTTCATGTCCCAGTACCAGGTCTCGGTCAGCGACAGGCCCTGAGCGGTCGGCAGGCCGAGCGCGTTGACGTCGGACGCGAACACGAGAAGACCGGCCAGCTTCTGGCCGCCCTTGACGATGCCGAATTCGGCCGCCTGCTTGATCGAGTTGATGGTGTCGCCGCCGGCGTTGGCCAGGCCGATGACCTTGGCCTTGGACGACTGCGCCTGCAGCAGGAACGAAGAGAAGTCGTTGGTGTTGAGCGGCACGCGAACCTTGCCGAGCACCTTGCCGCCATTCTTTTCGACGACGGCGCCGGCATCGCGCTCAAGCGCGTGACCGAAGGCGTAGTCGGCGGTGAGGAAGAACCAGGTGTCGCCGCCGGTCTTGACCATCGCGGTAGCGGTGCCGTTCGACAGCATCCAGGTGTCATAGGTCCAGTGAATGGTATCGGCGTTGCACTTCGGACCGGTGAGGTCGGACGCTGCGGCGCCGGAAACGATGAACAGTCTGTTCTTGGTGGCGGCGACCTGGCTGACCGCGAGCGCGACGCCCGAGTTCGGCACGTCGATGATCATGTCGACCTTGTCGACGTCGTACCACTGGTTGGCGATGTTGGAGCCAACGTCCGGCTTGTTCTGATGGTCGCCGGAGATCATCTCGACCTTGACGTTCGGGTGATCCTTGGTGAAGTCGGCGATAGCGAGCTTGGCCGCCGCGACCGAGCCGGGACCGCCAATGTCGGCGTAGAGGCTCGACATGTCGCTGAGCACGCCGATCTTGACGTTGACCTGCTGCGCCTGCGCGGCGCTGCACGCCAGCATGGCGGCAAGTGCCGCCAGCCCTAGAGTTTTCTTCATCGTTAGTCTCCTTGTTGTTCTGGCGTCCGTTTCGAACGTCAGATAGGCGTCGGACTTTCTTAAAGCGTCGGTCCGTTCTCTCCAGCGATGGGCCGCCGGCGGAAAGCCGACGGCCCATCGCAATTTGTCAGCCGTTGACCAGCGGGCAGCCGCCATCCTTGAGCGGACGGAAGGCTTCCGCGGCCGGGATGGTGGCCTTCAGGTTATAGTAGTCGCCGGGGTGCTTGGATTCTTCCGGCTTCTTCACCTGGAACAGGTAGGCCGGATGAATCTTGCGGCCGTCGGCGCGAATGGTGCCCTTGCCGAACAGCGGATCGTCGGTCGGCAGCTTCTTCATTTCGGCGACCACAGCCTTGCCGTCAGCGGCGCTCTTCAACGCAGCCACGGCCTTGAGGTAGTGCAGCGTGCCGGCATAGACGCCTGCCATGTTCATGCTCGGGATCTTGCCCGGCGCATTGCGTTCCTTGTCCCAGCGCTTGGTCCAGGCGCGGTCGGCGTCGGTGCGGTCCCAATACCAAGTCTCGGTGAACATCAGGCCCTGCGCGGTCTGCAGCCCGAGCGCGCCGATATCCGGCGCGAAGATCAGCAGGCCGGCGAAGCTCTGCCCGCCCTTGACGATGCCGAATTCGGCGCCCTGCTTGATCGAGTTGATGGTGTCGCCGCCAGCATTGGCGAGGCCAATGACCTTGGCCTTGGAGGCCTGCGCCTGCAGCAGGAACGAGGAGAAGTCGTTGGTGTTGAGCGGCACCCGCACCTTGCCGAGCACCTTGCCGCCATTGGCTTCGACGACCGCGGCGGTGTCGCGTTCAAGCGCATGACCGAAGGCGTAGTCGGCGGTCAGGAAGAACCAGGTATCGCCGCCGTTCTTGACGATGGCCTTGCCAGTGCCGTTGGCCAGCATCCAGGTGTCGTAGGTCCACTGCACGTTGTTGGCGTTGCACTTCGGTCCGGTGAGGTCGGAGGACGCAGGGCCCGAACCGACGAAGACCTTATTCTTCTGCGCGGCAATCTGCGAAATAGCCAACGCAACGCCGGAATTCGGAACGTCGACGATCATGTCGACCTTATCGACATCGTACCATTGATTGGCGACTTGCGAGCCGACGTCGGCCTTGTTCTGGTGGTCGGCGCTGACGATCTCGACTTTGACGTTGGCGTGGTCCTTCATGAAGTCCTGCGCTGCCAGCCGCGCGGCGGCGACAGAACCGGGACCGGTATCGTCGGCGTAAAGGCTCGACATGTCGGTCAGCACGCCGACCTTGACGCTGATCTGCTGCGCACTTGCAATGTTGTAGCTCAACGCGACGGCTAGGGCCGCCAGGCCTACTGCTCTTTTCATTGACGCCTCCCATGTTGACCGATGCCTTCGCGGCATCGTTTGATTATACGCCCAGATATTCGTGCAGTTTCTCCACGTTGGCATCCAGTTCCGAATTGGCGAACTGGTCGATGATACGGCCGTGCTCCATCACGTAATACCGGTCCGCCACGGTCGAGGCGAAACGGAAGTTCTGTTCGACCAGAAGAATCGTAAAGCCCTGGCTCTTCAATGATCTTATAGTCTTGCCGATCTGCTGGATGATGACAGGCGCAAGACCTTCGGTCGGTTCGTCGAGCAGCAGCAGCCGCGCGCCGGTGCGCAAGATGCGGCCGATCGCCAGCATCTGCTGTTCGCCGCCGGACAATTTGGTGCCCTGGCTGGAGCCGAGACGCTCCTTGAGATTGGGAAACAACTCGAAAATCTTGTCCAGCGACAAGCCGCCTGCCCTGATTACCGGCGGCAGCAGCAGGTTTTCCTCGACGCTGAGGCTGGCGAAAATGCCGCGCTCTTCCGGGCATAGCGCGATGCCGGCGCGCGCGATCTGGTTCGACTGCTTGCCGATCAGTTCGTTGCCTTCGAAACGCACCGAGCCGGTGCGCTGGCCGACAATGCCCATGATCGACTTCATCGTCGTGGTCTTGCCGGCGCCGTTGCGGCCGAGCAGCGTGACCACCTCGCCTTCGCGCACATCGAAATTCACGCCGTGCAGAATGTGCGACTCGCCATACCAGGCTTGCAGGTCCTTGACCGCGAGCAGCGGGGCGGTGACGTCAAGCATGTCCGACACCCATATAGGCTTCGCGTACATCCGGATTGTTCGACACGGTTTCGTAATTGCCCTCGGCGAGCACGCGGCCGCGCGTCAAGACGGTGATGGTGTTCGAGAGATCGGCGACGACTGAAAGATTGTGTTCGACCATCAGCACGGTGCGGTTGGCGGCGACGCGCTTGATCAGTTGTGCGATGCGCGCGATGTCCTCATGGCCCATGCCGGCAGTCGGTTCGTCGAGCAAAAGCATTTCCGGATCGAGCGCCAGAGTGGTGGCGATTTCCAGCGCGCGCTTGCGGCCATACGGCAACTCGACCGCCGTCCAGTTGGAAAATTCGGACAGGCCGACATCGGCGATCAACTCCAGCGCTCGAGCGTTGTATTGATCGAGCACGCTGCGCGAACGCCAGAAGTCCATCGAATTGCCGCGCAGCCGCTGCAGAGCGATGCGGACATTTTCCAGAACGGTCATGTGCGGGAAGACAGCCGAGATCTGGAACGAGCGCACCAGGCCGAGCCTTGCAACATCGGCCGGCGCCATCGCCGTGATGTCCTGCCCCTTGAAGACGATGCGGCCGCGCGTCGGGCTCAAGAACTTGGTCAGCAGATTGAAGCAGGTGGTCTTGCCCGCGCCATTCGGCCCGATGAGCGCGTGGATGCTGCCGCGCGCGACGCGCAGGTCGACCCCGCCGACAGCGGCAAATCCGGCGAATTCTTTGGTCAGTCCCTCGGTTTCGAGGATAATATCGGCACTCATTACGCGGCGTTCCCCTCAGCGCTCGATTCTCCGCAGATTTCACCTGCTGGCAAGAGCGTCTAAGGGGCTGTTATTTCACATCGATTGCCGCTTGAAAATAGGCCAAACGATGACAACCTGCACACACTTCGGGCAGGCGGGACCGCTTGGCAAAATTTGCAGCAAAAAAGGCCGGACCCGGTCAGGCCGATTTGAACTTTTTCGCCAAAGTATCCGCCCCTTTGGCGAGCACTCCGACGTCGGAGCCAACCGCGACGAAAAGGTAACCCCAGTCAATATAGCGGCGGACTTCTTCCTCGTTACCGGTAAGGATACCGGCCGGCACCCCGATCGCGGTCAGGCGCTCGACCGCGTTTTTCATCGCCGCCTGGACGTCGGCGTGCTGTGGATTGCCGACATGGCCGAGCGAGGCCGCCAGATCGGACGGACCGATGAAGACGCCATCGACGCCGTCGACCTTGGCGATGGCCTCGATCTGCGCCAGCGCATGGCCGGTTTCGACCTGCACCAGCACGCAGATTTCATCGTTGGCCTTGGTCAGATAACCGGCGACGCGGCCATAGCGGCTGGCGCGCGCGGCGACCGAGACGCCGCGAATGCCGTGCGGCGGATAGCGCGTCGCGGCGACGGCGGCTTTCGCCTCCTCGGGATTCTGCACATAGGGAATGAGCAAGGTTTGCGCGCCGATATCGAGGCAGCGTTTGATGATGACGGCATCGTTCCAGGCCGGACGGACGATCGCCGCCGCGGTGCCAAGCTCCATCGCCTGCAATTGCGACAGGAGGTCGGGAATTTCGTTCGGCGAATGCTCGGTGTCGAGCAGCAGCCAGTCGAAGCCGGAATCAGAGCAGATCTCGGCGCCGATATTGCTGCACAGCGACTGCCAAAAGCCGATCTGGAGTTTCCTGGCCTTGACGCCAGCCTTGAACGCATTGCGCCTGAATTCCGGCATTGTTTCTTCCCCTCGGTTATTTTTCGATCGGCGCTAGATGAACTGGATGGCGATGCCGCCGAGCGGGCCGTAATCGGCGTGGACGGTATCGCCCTTT
>CAIMEA010000073.1 GCA_903839845.1 uncultured Hyphomicrobiales bacterium | reverse complement strand
CGTCTTTCGCCACTTGCCGCAGCGGGCCCCCTCCCCCCTTGTGGGGGAGGGTTGGGGTGGGGGGTGAAAGCACGTGAACGCTGTCGTATTGTCCCCCCTCCCTGTCCCTCCCCCACAAGGGGGGAGGGAACGATAGAGGCGCTGCTCACGAAAGTTTCTTCCAGCAACAAGCTCACCCTAACAGCCCCGGCGGCAGCGGCAGGCCGCCGGTGACCGCCTTCATCTTCTCGGCCATGACGCCTTCGGCCTTGCGGCGCGCGTCGGCATGCGCGGCGACGATGAGGTCCTCGATGATTTCCTTCTCGCCGGGCTTGATCAAAGATTCATCGATCTTGATGCCCTTGAGGTCGCCTTTAGCGGTGAGCGTGACGGTGACCATGCCGCCGCCGGCGGTGCCGTCGACCGTGATGGTGTCGAGTTCGGCCTGCAACGCCTGCATCTTGGATTGCAGCTGCGCCGCCTGTTTCATCATGCCGAGAAAATCAGCCATTGATTAATCCTCGTCTTCTTCGGGCGGCGCGGCGTCCGGCACGGCCGCTTCCGGCGCATTCTGCGTCACGGCGACGATCTTGGCGCCGGGAAATTTGTTGAGCACCTCCTGCACCAGCGGATCGCTTTGCACGTCGCGCTCGACCTCGGCCTGGCGGGCGTCGGCCTGGGCGCGCACGGTCATCGCGCCCTGCTCCTTCGACACCACGACGATCCAGCGCTTGCCGGTCCAGGCGGTGAGCTTGCGTTGCAAATCGTGCACGAAGGTCTTCGGCGCGCTCGGCTGCAGCGCGATCTCGATCTGGCCATCCTCGAAACGGACCAGCCGCACGTCGCGCTCGAGCGCCATCTTGGTGCCGATGTCACGCTTCTCGGCGACCAGCGCGATCATCGCCTCGAACGAACCGAGCGATAAAACGGGCGCTGCAGACTCGGCCGGACCGATTTGCGCGACCGGCTCATCCGACGGACGCGGCGACGGCGCCGCCGACGAACGGCTCGCGCCGCGCGGCGCGTCGTAACGCGGGCTTTCCTGGCGCGGCGCGAAACTCTGCGCGGCGGAAGGCCCGGCCGACGTACCGCCGCCATTGTTCGCCGGCCGCGAAGGCGCCGCGCCGCCGCCATCGCCGAGCGATTTGATCACTTCGTCGGGCGTCGGCAGATCGGCGGCATAGGCAATGCGCACCAGCACCATTTCGGCGGCGGCGACCGGGCGGCCCGAGGCCTGCACCTCGCCGACGCCTTTGAGCAGCATCTGCCAGCAACGCGACAGCACCCGCATCGACAACTGCGCGGCAAAGGCCTTGCCGCGCACGCGCTCGGCTTCCGACAGCGACACGTCGTCGGCGACATTGGGCACGACTTTGACGCGGGTGACGAAATGGGTGAATTCGGCGAGATCGCCCAGCACCACCGCCGGATCGGCGCCGATGTCGTATTGCGCGCGCAATTCGCCGAGCGCTGAGGCAATGTCGCCTTTCATCAAGGCTTCGAACAGATCGACGATGCGCACGCGATCGGCGAGGCCGAGCATCTGCCGCACGTCCTCGGCGCGCACCGGACCGGCGGCGTGGGCAATGCCCTGGTCGAACAGCGACAGCGCGTCACGCACCGAGCCTTCGGCGGCGCGCGCGATCATCGCCAGCGCGGCAGGTTCGGCCTCGATATTTTCCTTGGCCGCTATCTTCGCGAGATGATCGACCAGCACGGCGGCATCGACGCGGCGCAGATCGAAGCGCTGGCAGCGCGACAGCACCGTCACCGGCACCTTGCGGATTTCGGTGGTAGCGAAGATGAACTTGGCGTGCGGCGGCGGCTCTTCCAGCGTCTTCAGCAGCGCGTTGAACGCCGCCGTCGACAGCATGTGCACTTCGTCGAGGATATAGACCTTGTAGCGCGCCGACACCGGCGCATAGCGCACCGCGTCGTTGATCTGGCGCACGTCGTCGACGCCGTTATGCGAGGCGGCGTCCATTTCCAGCACGTCGATGTGGCGGCTGTCGATGATCGCCTGATCCTGCACGCCCATCACCGGCATGTGGATGGTCGGTCCCTTGATCGAGCCGTCCGGCAGTTCGTAATTGAGCGCACGGGCGAGGATGCGCGCGGTGGTGGTTTTGCCGACGCCGCGCACGCCGGTCAAAATCCAGGCCTGCGGAATGCGGCCCGATTCGAAGGCGTTGGAAATGGTGCGGACCATGGCCTCCTGGCCGATCAGGTCCTCGAAACTCGACGGCCGGTATTTGCGCGCCAGCACGCGATAGCCGCCGGCCGGCTGATCGGCCGGGGCGGAACCAGGAACGGCAGGGTTCGCGGGTTCGCTCATGTGCCTATTGTTGCAAGCCTGAGACGCCGGGGCCACCCACCGCGGTGGCGCAGGTGGATTTAACGCCCAACGAATCGTGGAAAAATGGGTGGGAGGCTGACAACGACCCGAACCGGGCTCGTTAGGGCTGCTTCCTTCCGGACCTGACCCGGTTGGCGAGTGGCTCGTCCACCGCCAACCTCCCGG
>CAIMEA010000072.1 GCA_903839845.1 uncultured Hyphomicrobiales bacterium | reverse complement strand
CTGCGGAAGCCTGCGAAAGCAGCACGTAATCGATTCGTGAATAGCTGTCTTCGCGCGCATAGAAATGCGTCCAAGTGACCGATCGGATCGAGGGGTCCAGCGTTGCCGAACCAGCGCCGCGTTCTGCCGGACGGCGAGCGTGGCGAACTGGTGTTCACCTCGCTCAGCAAGGAAGCGATGCCGGTGATCCGCTATCGCACCCGCGATCTGACGCGGCTAATGCCTGGCACGGCGCGCAGTATGCGGCGGATGGAGAAGGTCACCGGCCGCTCCGACGACATGATGATCGTGCGCGGCGTCAACGTGTTCCCGACTCAGATCGAGGAGCAGCTTCTACGTTGCGACGGCTTGAGTCCGCATTTCCTCATCGAGCTTGACCGCGAGCAGCGGCTCGATGTCGTGCGCCTGCATGTCGAAGCGCGCGCCGACCGTGCCGACGAAGCGTCGCGCGCCGCGCAGGCCGCGCTGCTGGCGACGCATATCCGCAATGTCGTCGGCATCGGCGTCGACGTCGTCGTCGCCGATCCGGGCGGGATCGAGCGGTCCGGCGGCAAGGCCCGCCGCATTGTCGACAAGCGGCCGAAGGAATAGCGCATGATCCCGCAAAGTGGGCACCGGTTTTCGGTACAGATCATGCGCAAAGGAGAGAGACGCTAATGGCGCGTCCACGCTCGGCTGATTACGACGGCAAACGGCAGGCGATCCTCGATCGCTCGGCTGCCGTCTTCGCCAAACACGGCTACGACCGCGCCTCGATGGCGCAGGTCGCCAAGGCCTGCAAAGTCTCCAAGGCGCTGCTGTATCATTACTATGTCAACAAGGCGGAACTGCTGTTCGATATACTGCAAGCTCACTTGCAGGAATTGCTTGACGCGGTCGCCGCCGTCAGCAAGACGTTGCCGCCGCGCCAGCGATTGCGCGCCTTGGTCGGCGCGCTCCTCGAAGTTTATCGCGACGCAGATGACGAGCACAAAATTCAGCTCAACGAACTGAGCAAGCTACCAACCAAGCGAAGGAACCTGCTCACCGACATGGAGCGCGACCTGGTACGCGAGTTCGCCGACGCGATCGCCGCCGTCAATCCGGCCATCGGCGCCGACAAAGTGCTGCTCAAGCCGGTGACCATGTCGCTGTTCGGCATGATCAATTGGCAGTTCATGTGGTTTAGCGACGGCAAGCCGCTGACGCGCGAGGATTACGCCGATCTGGTGACGACCTTGCTGGTTGAGGGCGCCGCCGCGCTGACGCCGGCACAGGCTTCGCCGAAGCGCGCGGCGCGCGGGTAAGCGCGCTACACCTGATCGTAGTCGAGTGTAACCTTCGGCGTGACCGGATGCGCCTGGCAGGTCAGCACGAAGCCTGCTTCCAGCTCCCACGGCTCCAGCGAATAATTGATGTCCATTTGGACGGAGCCTTCCGTGATCTTCGCTCGACACGTGCAGCACATGCCGCCGCGGCAGGAGTAGGGCATTTCCAGCCCGGCGCGCAGCCCGGCATCGACGATGGTCTCGCCGGAACGCACGGGAATCTTGTGCCGCGCGCCGTTGAGCATGATGTCGGCGGTCGATTCTCGCCCGTCCGCGGCCATCTGGACGGCGGCGCGCGTCGCGATCGGCATGCCGTCGGTCGAGAAGTATTCAACATGAACACGTTCGGGTGCGACGCCAACTTGCGCCAGCGCCGCCTTGCCGCTTTCGACCAGCCCGCCCGGTCCGCACAGGAAGGCGTGGTCGATGGAACCCCGCGGCAGCGTGCGCACAAGCGCCGATATCTTGTCGGCATCGATGCGGCCGTCGAGCATGGCGATTTCCTGCGGTTCGCGCGACAGGACGTGATGGATCGTCAATCGGGACAAGAACCGGTCCTTAAGATCCTCGAGCGCCTCGCGGAAAATGATGCTCTGGGTTGTCCGGTTGCCGTATATCAGGACGACGCGGCTCTTCTTCTCATGCGTCAGGATGGTGCGCAGCATCGACATCAAGGGCGTGATGCCGGAGCCGGCGGCGATGGCCACATAAGTGCGCGCGGCGTCCGGATCGAGCGCGACGCCGAAACGGCCTTGCGGCGTCATCACGTCGATCTCGTCGCCGACTTTGATCGAACTGTTGGCCAGCGTCGAGAATACGCCGCCATCGACCTTCTTCACCGCGACGCGCAATTCGCCGTCGTCCGGCGCAACGCAAATGGAGTAGGAGCGCCGCACCTCAGCGCCGCCGATCTTGGCGCGCATGGTGACGTGCTGGCCGGGGGTGAAACGATAGGCCTCGGCCAGTTCGCGCGGTACCGCGAACGCGATCGACACCGCGTCCGGCGTCTCGCGCCGCACATCGGCAATCTTCAAGCGGTGGAATTCGACAGCCATGGCGTCCTCAGATGCATTTGAAATAGTCGAACGGCTCGGCGCAGGCCTTGCAGCGCCACAGCGCCTTGCAGGCGGTCGAACCGAATTCGGAGATGCGCGTTGTGTCGGCCGAGCCGCAATGCGGGCAGGCGACCTTGTCTTCGCCAAACAAAGCGCGGCGTCCGGCTTTCGCCGCCGGCGGCGCAATGCCGTATTCGCGCAATTTGGCCTTGCCGGTCTCGGTCATCCAGTCGGTGGTCCAGGCCGGCGACAGCACGGTGGTTACCTTCGGCCTGGCGAAGCCGGCATTCTCGAGCGCGACTTCGATCTCGAGCGCGATCATGTTCATCGCCGGGCAGCCTGAATAGGTCGGCGTGATGATCGCCTCGACGACGCCGTTCTCGATCCTGATGTCGCGCAGCACGCCCAGATCGGCGATACCGAGCACCGGAATTTCCGGATCGCAGACGCTTGCCGCGGCGGCCCAGGCGCGCTCGCGCAGCGTCGTATCGGCGGCGGTGGGCGCCATCGCGCTCACCAGGTCGCGCCCGGATAGGCGCGCTGCAGGAACTGCAATTCGGACAGAATGTGGCCGAGATGTTCGCTGTGATGGCCGACGCGGCCGCCGCTCTGCATATAGCCGTCGCGCGGGCGCTCAAGCGTCGCTTCGCTCAGCACCCGATCGAGCGTCTTGTCCCAGGTTGCGCGCAACGACGTTGGATCGATGGCGACGCCAGCCTCGATCAAGGCGCGCTCGACCTGATCGGTCTCGAACATCTCGGCGGTGTAGGGCCACAGGTCGTCGAGTGCGTCCTGCGCGCGCCGGTGGCTTTCCTCGGTGCCGTCGCCGAGCCGGATGATCCACTCGGCGCTGTGGCGCAGATGATAGGCCATTTCCTTGACCGCCTTGGCGGCGATGGCGGCGAGCATGGCGTCTTTCGAGCGCGCCAGCGCCTCGAAATACGGATGTGCGAAGGCGGCATACAAAAGTTGCCGCACCATGGTCGTGGCGAAATCGCCGTTCGGCTGTTCAACCAGGAGGATGTTGCGATACTCGGGCGCGTCGCGCAGATAGGCCAGCGCGTCCTCGTCGCGGCCTTTGCCCTCGATCTCGCCGGCATAGCTGTACAGTGAGCGCGCCTGGCCGATCAGGTCGAGCCCCATATTGCCGAAGGCCAGGTCTTCCTCGATCACCGGCGAATGCCCGACCCATTCGGACAGCCGATGGCCGAGCACCAGCGCGGTGTCGGCGAGCCGCAGCGTATATGGGAGCAGGGGCGTTTCGGTCATGGTCACGATCTCGTTTGCTTTCACCTCTCCT
>CAIMEA010000071.1 GCA_903839845.1 uncultured Hyphomicrobiales bacterium | reverse complement strand
TAGCGTTCGGCCTGGATGTCGCGGGCGCGGGCGACGCGGGCGGCGACTTCGCGGCTGCCTTCCGATGGCGGCGGCAGGATCAGGTCGGCGGCGGTGACCGCCGGCACCTCGATGTGCAAATCGATGCGGTCGAGCAGCGGCCCCGACAGCCGTCCCTGATAGTCGGCGGCACAGCGAATGTTCGCGCCGCGCTTGCAGGCAAAGCCCGGATCGCTGGCGCGGCCGCAGCGGCACGGATTCATCGCCGCCACCAGCATGAATCGCGCCGGATAGGTGATGCGGTGGTTGACCCGCGAGATCGCCACCTCGCCGGTCTCCAGCGGCTGGCGCAACGAGTCGAGAACCTGGCCGGTGAATTCCGGCATCTCGTCGAGAAACAGCACGCCGTTATGAGCGAGCGAAATTTCACCCGGCCGCGCCCGCAAACCGCCGCCGACCAAAGCCGGCATCGATGCCGAATGATGCGGCGAGCGGAACGGCCGCTTGTTGGTCAGCGCGCCGCCTTCGATCTCGCCGGCGACCGAAGCGATCATCGACACTTCGAGCAATTCGGCGGGTGACAAAGGCGGCAGGATCGACGGCAGGCGCGCCGCCAGCATCGACTTGCCCGAGCCGGGCGGACCGACCATCAGCAAATTATGGCCGCCGGCGGCGGCGACCTCGAGCGCGCGCTTGGCGCTCTCCTGACCTTTGATGTCGGCAAGGTCGAGCGGCACGCCATCGATCTCGCGGATCTTCGGGCGCGGCCGTGACAGCACCTGCGTGCCGCGGAAATGGTTGGCCAACTGGATCAGCGAACGCGCCGCGACAATTTCGATCTCGGGGCTGGCCCAGGCCGCTTCCGGTCCACAAATTTCAGGGCAGATCAGACCCTGGCCGCGCGCATTGGCGCCGATCGCGGCCGGAAGCACGCCGGCGACTGGCGCAATCGAGCCGTCGAGGCCAAGTTCGCCCAAAACGGTGAAACCGGAAATAGCGTCCTGCGGAATAGCGCCGATGGCCGCCATCAGGCCGAGCGCGATCGGCAGGTCGTAATGACTGCCTTCCTTTGGCACGTCGGCAGGCGCCAGATTGACGGTGATGCGGCGCGCCGGCAGAGCCAGGCCGGAGGCGACCAACGCCGCGCGAACGCGCTCCTTGGCTTCGGACACGGCCTTGTCGGGCAGACCGACAATATTGAAGGCCGGCAGGCCCGGCGCGACCTGCACTTGCACGTCGACCGCGCGGGCGTCGATGCCCTCGAAGGCGACGGTCGCGACGCGCTGTACCATGCGGCAAATCCCCAACCTGCTACCTGCGAGTGTAGACGAAGTTGTGGAAAGCGACAAGAACATTTGCAGAACAAATTAAGTCGGCTATAGTCGAATCACAAATTTAGGCACCGCACGGACCAGGAGCCTATCCCGGTATAACTACAGAAAAGCGTTTGGGCCGATACCGAAGAACCATGTGATCAAGTTCAGGGATGGCGACGCCCTGAACTGCGATCCAAGCAACCTCGAATGCGTATCGAGAACACTGCTTATGCTGCTCAACTCGAAGCATGGGTATACCCGCGATATCGCCGAAGTGAAAGAAGTCCTTTGCTACATCAAACAAGAAATCAAGGATCCTTGCAATGCCGAAAACTAAAATGAGCGACCTAAGAGAACACCTCTTTGAGGTACTCGAGCGCCTTAAAGACCCTGAGCCAGAAACTCCAATGGACATCGATACCGCAAAAGCAATCGTAGGCGTAGCTGAAACCATAATCGATTCAGCAAGAGTGGAAAACGACTACGTGAATGCGCTTTCAAAGCTGTACGCAAACGGAACGGCCGGTATCTATAAAGACAACCAGTCAAGCCTGTTTTTGCTGAAAGCCGGAGCGGATGAGTAGCCAAATGAAGCCCGACCGCTACTACTACCGCAAAGCGAACAGGATCATCTACCTACAGCCATTAGGGATTGATGATCTTGGCGCGGAAACGGTAGGGTGGGCCGGAAGTTGCGAGGAGGCAACAAAGATCGTGGCCGAGCTCGAGAGATTAAGAAAAGAGTCAATCAAAACTAACCAGGAGAATCTGAAATGATTATCAAAAAAGAAGACCCAAAATTTATCCCAACGACCTTCACTATTACCGCTGAAACACAAGAAGAGCTGTCAAAGCTCCAAGCGCTCATCTGCGGTCTAAACGGACTGATACTGACGAGTGATAATGGAGAGCAGAT
>CAIMEA010000070.1 GCA_903839845.1 uncultured Hyphomicrobiales bacterium | reverse complement strand
GCGGTACATGGATCATGGACGCTTCGTTTTGCGGTTTTCCGCCTCTGGCCCGGCAAAAAATGTCGCTGCGGTCGCATTTTTGATTCAGCGCAATCGCGGACCGGCATTTTCTGCGGCCGGCGTGCAATTCTGCGCTCTTTCGCGCAATCGGATATCGCATCAAGGTGGCGGCAATTCGAAACGCCAACCCGCAAGGAATCACCATGAAGTCCGCGATCATCAAGCGCTCGGTCGTCGTTGCCGGCAAAAAGACCAGCGTCAGCCTGGAAGACACGTTCTGGCTTGCGTTGAAGGAAATCGCCGCGCAGACGCGCATGCCGCTCGGCCAGTTGCTGGACACGATTTCCGGCGAACGCGACAACGCCAACCTGTCCTCCGCCGTTCGCCAATATGTCATGCAGCATTTCTACAGCAAGGCGACCCAGCCGGCCGCCCGCTCCAATATTCGTCCCGACTTCTTCCTGCAAAGCGTCGCCGGGGCGTAATGGCAAGACCGGGCGCGGAATCCCCCCACGCGCCCGGCTTGTTCTTCGTCGCGGCCTGCGTTTATATCCGCGCATGGCCAATGACGTCCGCGACAACGCAGCCCGCCACCGCTTCGAAATCGATGCCGAAGGACATGTCGCCTTTTCGCAGTACAAGCGGGCCGGCGGCGTGATCGATATCATGCACACCGAGGTCCCCCCCGCGCTCAACGGCAAGGGCATCGGCTCCCGCCTGGTCCGCGGCCTGCTCGACCTGGTTCGCGCCGAGGGCGCCAAGGTCCGCCCGCTTTGCCCATTCGTGCGGTCCTATGTCGACAAGCACCCGGAATACGCCGATCTCCTGGCGTAACGCCTAACGCAATTTTTACCCTTCGGTAAGACATTGGACCCGGGCACCGCACCCCCCCGGAGTTTGTCGTGGATTTCGCCGCCGGTCTCACATTCTTTGTCGGCCAGATCGGCAAATTGCTGTTCTCGCTCGGCTCGCATTTCTCGCTCACCTCGCTCGGCGCGGCGTTGCTGTTCGCGTCCGGTTATTTCGCCTGGCAGCGGCTCAAGCGCGGCCGCCGTTTGCGCTGGCGCACAATCTGGCGCGCGCTGTTTCCCAAACGCATCGTCGAGGCGAAATCAAACCAAGCCGATATCGGCTATCTGTTCTTCAACGTGTTCGTCTTCGGCGTGGTGTTCGGCTGGGCGGTGTTGTCCTATCAATCGATCACCAATGGGGTGATTGCCGGCCTGAATGCAATGTTCGGTCCGGTCGCTGCGACGACATTGCCCGCCTATGTGTCGCGCAGCGTCATCACCGCGATGCTGTTTCTCTCCTATGAACTCGGTTACTGGTTCAACCACTGGCTCAGCCACAAGGTGCCGGTGCTGTGGGAATTTCACAAAGTCCATCACAGCGCCCAGGTGCTTACCCCGCTGACGAATTTCCGGGTGCATCCGGTCTATACCTGGATCTTCGCCAACATCCTCGCCTTCACGGCGGCGCTGGCCAACGGTCTCGGCAATTACATGTTCGGCGAGACGGCGTATCAATATGCGCTGTCCGACACCAACATTATCCTGGTGCTGTTCATCCACACTTATGTCCATCTCCAGCATTCGCACATGTGGATCGCGTTCCGCGGCGCGCTGGGCCGCATCTTCGTCTCGCCCGCGCATCATCAGGTCCATCACTCCGACAACCCGGAGCATTTTGACAAGAATTTCGGCAGTTGCCTGGCGCTGTGGGACTGGATGTTCGGCACACTTTACGTGCCGCAAAAAGAACGCGAGTCGATTACATTCGGCTTCGCCGATCGCGCCGACGCGCATACGCTCAAAGGCGAGTTGATCAATCCGCTGGTCGATGCGGCGGCGCACCTCAAGCCATTGTGGCAGCGCCGGCCCCAAGAACTAGCGCCGCTTCCCGCCGTCAAGACCGAATAAGACTAAAGCGCGTTGTGGCCGAGCGCCTCGACCTCGCGCAGCCATTGCTTGCGTGTATCGTCGCTCACCGCCTCGATCATGCCATACACGCTCGAGCGTACCGGACTTATGCCGATGAATTGCAGAATATTGCGCTTTAGTAGTTTGAGCGCATGCGCGCCATAGTACCAGCGATAGAACCAGCCCGGCATGCCCATGGTCATGATGACACGCGCCGACTTGCCCTTGAACATTTTCCAGCTGGCTTTGCCACCGCTTTTCTGAATCGCTAGCAGGTCGCCTTGCAGGATGCGTTCAAAGAAGCCTTTCAGGATCGCCGGCATGTCGCCGCACCACAGCGGAAAGATAATCACAACGTGATCGCAAGCGCCAAAGGCCGCGCGCGCCGCGACCAGATCGGGCTCGAGCGGCTGCTCGCGCCGGTAGCCTTCGCGCAGAATGGCGTCGAAATTCAACCGGCCGAGCAGGAAGACTTCCGCCTGATGCCCGCCGCTTTCGGCGCCGCGCAGATAGGCGTCGCCAAGCGCCTCGCTAAAGCTGTCGCGCATCGGATTGCCGACAATGATTGCAATTCTGGCCATGCCTGATCTCGCCTTGCGGGTGTTGATATTTATCCTCTGTGGTGCGGTTCCGCTTTGACTTGCCGCAAAATGCCCGGCAATGCTGACGGCGATGAAAAAACGCACTGTTACCGTCAACGACAAGATGCAGAAGGGCTACCGGTACGAATTGACGGCCGGCGTGGGCCGCTCCTTCGACCCCGAATTCAAGCCGCAATTGACGCCCGCGGAAATGCTCCAGCTCGGCATCTTCGGCGGCAAATACATGACCGACTGCGCGCGTGAATTCCCGGCAAGCTGGTTTACCCGGGCCAAACTGGCGCCGGGCAAGCGCGACAAGTCGCTCAATTTCTTCAACGTCGATGCCAGCCAGCCTTTGTCGGAATGGCGGCGCAAGGGATGGATCCACCCCGACGATCCGCGCGGCTGGTTTCAATGGTATTGCCGCTATTACATGGGCCGGCGGATGCCGGATGAGGATCAACGGCAGATCGGCCGCTGGAAAGCGATCCGCCGTCACATCCGCCAGATTGAGATCAATTGCGAAACCGGCAACTTGCTGTGCCGACCGCGCCAGCGTCAGGCGCTACTGCATTGGGCCTATGACAGCCGCAAATTCTAGCGTGCAATTGCGCTGAGCAGATTTGCCAGCACATCCGGGCAGGTCAGATGCGGATTGTGGCTGGAGTCGATCTCGTGCGCGCCGGCCCAGCTTTCGCTTTTGGCGCGCCCGTAGAACACGCGAAATCGGTCGTCCGCGGATTTTCGGAGACAGTAAACATAGTGACGCGGCAATGTCAGCGGACCGTTTTGGAATGTCAGTTTCTGTTCAAAGGTCTTGACCGGCTGCGCCACGCGCAACGGCTCGCACCAGGCGCGATCTTGCGGCGAGGTATCGGGCGGCATCGGGCCGGGCGGAATGCGCCATCCATCAGCGCTGCTGCTGGCGCCGGCCTGACGCTGGGCGCGAACGGATTCCGGCAAGACGTCGAAAGCGCTCTCGCCGTCGCGCGGCACGAAAGCGTCGATGTAAATTAATTGCGCGAGGCGTGCGCGGGCGCGATCGGCCACGCCGGTCGCCACCATGCCACTGTAGGAATGGCCGATCAGGTTGACGTCATTGAGGCCTTCATATTTCAACACGCCGAGAACATCGGCGATGTGGGTCTCGAGATCGATGTCCGGCCGCGCCAGATGCTCGCGTTCGCCAAGCCCGGTCAGTGTCGGCGTGACCAGCCGGTGCCCGCGCTCTCGCATCAACGGATGCATTTTTGCCCACGCCCAGCCGGCACTCCAGGCGCCATGACAAACGACAAAAGTGGCCATCGGGTCCCTACTCCGCTGCGACGGTCCTGCTGCGCGGCGCCCGGCTGTTCCAGCGGCTGCGAGCAAAATCGAGAATGACAACCGCCAATCCGGCCGCCAGCACCTGCCAGCCCGGTCTGATGCCGGCATCGAAATCGAAAACGGAATCAAGCACGCGCAGCGGCGACACGCCAAAAGTAATACCGATGCCGATCGCCTCGCCGGCGAAAGTCAGCAGCGACACCACCACGGCAAGTCCGAGCAGAGCGAGCGACGACAAGTCACCTGTCCCGCGCCACCAGGCCAGCAGCCGGTAGCCGAACAACCAGGTCAACAGCCCGGCCGCGAAAGTCGGCACGGTGACGTCGGCCTTGGTCTGCTGGAAGTAATGGATCAGTGCAAGCAACGCGATGGCGTAGATAGCTTGATGAAGTCTGCGCCAACGCATGCCGCCAAGACGGCGCACCATGCCGTCGGTCGAGGTCACAGCCAGCACGGCAAGGCCAAGCCAGGCAACGCCGCCGATGATGAGATAAAGCCGATGCGTAAGTTCGGAAACGACCTTTGCAAGGTCGTATTTCTGGTCGACGACATACAGCAAAAGATGCGCGGCGATATAACAAAACGCACCGACGCCGATCATGCGCCGCACGTCGATCAGATTGCCGTACCGAACAATGCGCCGGAACGGCGTGACGGCCAGCGACAGGCCGAGAAATATCAGCGCCCAGAACCCCGCGCGATGGATGAGATCATTGAACGGGCGCGCGCCGTGCGCGATCGCGTCGTAGTCGAACAACGCTTTGGCCAGAGGAAACAACAACAGCGCCAGTGCGGCGATCCGTAACGGCGACAGCCGGCCGCGCCGGTCGCGCCAGAGTTGCCAGGCAGACATCCCAGTATCCATTTTCACTTGCCCGTGACGCCGCGTTTTTGCCGTCCGACGGTATCCGCCTAGCACGACCCCGAGGTGACCCCTACAGCCCGAGCGATCGGCATGTCACCGCCCGCGCGGTCCGCTTAACTCATGATAACCAGTTGATTTAATGACATTTATTGAGTGCTTCGGTAAAGGCATGACTATACCGCAGCGTACAATTTTCATCGCCGAATATATTACGATTGATACGATTATTGGATCATTCGATTCGTCGCGGCCACAGCTAAGCCGGATGAAACTCGACTGCCGGCCGATCCGTTCGTCTGTGCACGGGAGAAGGAGGAGCCGAGCAGAAACCCAGAAACGCCACGCCGGGCCAACGCAAGGAGGCCATCGATCCTGTGGCGTCGGCGTTACCGGCAATGAATCCGATGGGCCAACGCTCAACGAGGTCGTCCCCATATAGTATGTCGTTGCCGTCACCGGATGGGGCCTATTGGCGCTGCAAACGACCCGACGGCTCGCCGCGTTGCTTCTTTGCGCCGCCATCGGTAGCTGACGCTTCAATCGCGGACGACCGGCGATTTAGTCATAAGAAGCGCTACCGCATTTATGCCGGCAGTGCCGGCAAGTATTGCCGCTGCGCCGACAACGTCGCCTTCGCCGAAGTAAACCAGCGACGCCATGAACAGCGCGCTGACGGCGAGCGACAGAACGAACAGCGCCAACCAGTCGATCTGGCCGATGACATCGGTTTTTTCGGTAGCATGTTGACGATGCTTTTCAGTTAAGCAAAATCGCGGGCCGGCGTTCTCATCGATATGCCCGCGTTCGCGGTCCTGCATAACTTTCGCGCGCGGTTTCTTCGGTAAATGAGTAGGCACGGCAGGCTCCAGAATCTGTTGCTTGGATAATGAAACACCTAGCAATTTCCATGCCCCACGATTGACGCAACGCAATTTGCGCGCATCGGTTCCCCAAAGGTATAATCGTAAAAAACAGCTGGCTTTTTATACGCGCGGTAGCGGACGACCGCCCTGCTCTTTCGACGGCACCTTCACCCAGGCTTCGCCGTCGAGCACGACATCGTCGCCGACCGAACAGGTGCAGGCCAGGCGCGCGCGGAATTTTTCCGGCGTGAGTTCGGCAACCGACACGATGACATCGACGGTATCGCCGATCTTGACCGGCGCGCGAAAATTCAATGTTTGCGAAATATAGATCGCACCCGGGCCTGGCAATCTGGTGCCGAGCACGGCTGAAATCAAACTCGCGGTGTAGAGGCCATGCGCGATGCGTGTGCCGAATGGCGTCCGCGCCGCGAAATGTTCGGACAAATGAATCGGATTGCGATCGCCGGTCACTTCGGCAAAGCCGACGACGTCGGAAGAAGAAACGGTCTTCGCCAACTTCTCGGTCATGCCGACCGACAGGTCCTCGAAATAGAGCGTGCGCAGCGTCAATATTGTCATAGGTTCAATTCATCTTTCGGACGGCACAACAGCCACAACACGCCGATCATGATCACATTGATCAATGCCAGCAGGGTCAATACGCCGATGGTCGCATGCGGTCCATGGCTCTCGATCAGCCAGGCGCCGGCCGATGGCGCAAATGCCTGCACGATCAGGCTGGGAAAGGCGATCTTTCCCATCAAACGCGGAAACCGCAGCGGCCCGAACAGCGCCAGCGGCAAGGTGCCACGGCCGATCCAGAAAATGCCGTAGCCACCGCAATAGACCAGAATAACCAACACCAGCGCCGGGAAGTGCGAAAACAGCATCAGAAGGCCAACAGCCATCGCCGTACAGGATGCGATCATGGTCCAGATCGGATGATAGCGGCTTCCGAAAAGGCTTTCGATCAGCCGCGCGCCGACCTGCGCCGGTCCGAACAAGGTACCGAGTGCGATCGCTGTCGGGTAATCGACGCCGGTCGATTGCAGGAACACCATGAAATTGACCAGCACGATCGCGCCTACACCGGCCGTCAGCGAAAGGACAAGCGCGACAAGGGTGAAGATCACGCCTTCCCTTTCAACCGGCGCCAGGCCTTCCGACCGCATATCGTCCGCTTGGACGGGCGTCGACACCGTCCGCGCTGGCGCGCGCCGGATGACTGCCCTTTGCAGCGGCAGCACCAGGCACATATGCAATGCGGCATAGACCATGCACGCTTCGCGCCAGCCTATATGGTCGATCATGAAGGCGCTCAGCGGCCAACAGACCGTGCTGGCAAAGCCGCCGAACAAAGTAAGGTTCGTGATCGGACCGCGCGCCTTGCTGCCGTAAAGGTGGCCGAGCGCGGCGAACACCGCGTCATAGAGGCCAGTGCCCATGCCGATGCCGATCGCCACCCACGCCAGCAAATAGATCGGCAAGTTAGGCGCCAGCGCCACGCCGGTCAGGCCCAGAGCATAGAACAACGAACTGGCCAGCAGCACCGGTCGGCCGCCATGCCGCTCGATGATCGCTCCGACCTGCGGCGAAATCAGCCCGCCGACCAAGAGACCGATCGACGTGCCCCCGACCACGAACCCCAGCGGCCAGCCGGTATCGGCAACGATGGCCCCGGCAAAAACCGCTGGAAAATAAAACGACGTGCCCCACGCCAGGATCTGGCCAATGCCGAGCGCCGATACGACGAGGCGGGGGTCGATCGGCGATGGCATTGACGTTGACGGATGGTCCGGGTCCATGCGGCGACGGAAACGAACGAGCCGGCTTAGGTCGCCGGCTCCATGCCTTTCGACTTGAGCAGCTTGGCTGCGTCCGGACTGGAGAACGCTTTGATCAAAGCCTGCGCCGCATCCTGGTTCTTCGTTGTGGTGCTCAGGCCGGCCGAATAGGTTGTGATGTTCTGAATCTCTTTCGGTAACGGTCCGACCAGCACCGCGCCTTTCACCGGCAAGATTTCGCTGATCTGGTGCAGGCCAATCTCGGCCTCGCCGCTGACCACGAGATCGGCGACATAGCCGCCCATCTTGAGCTTGGCCTTGGCGCGCACGGCTTCGCCAATACCAAGGCGATCCATCAACTTCTCGATGTAGATGCCGGTCGTGCCGCCGCTCTTCGGATCGATATAGGCAATCGACTTTGCCGCCAGCATGGCCTTCTTGAAGGCTTCGACAGTGCCGATGTCCGGCTTCGGCGCACCTTCTTTCACCACCACACCGACACCGACGGTCGCAAGATCGTGGCGGCTGCCACGCACGATACGGCCTTTGTCGATCAGCGCATCGACGACGACAGGCGAAATCACCGCGACGTCGAACGCTTCGCCGCCGTCGATGCGCTTTTGCAATTCGCCCGCTGTGCCGTTGTCGACCGAGACCTTGTGGCCGGTCTGCTGCTCGAAAGCCGGCACGAGGGCCAGCACGACCTGCTTGTAGGCGCCGGCGGTCAGAACCTTGATTTCCGCGGTGCTGGCGGGCCGCGGCGCGAGGACGGCGGCGCCAGCTCCGGCGAGAGCGATAACAACGAACATATGCAATTTCATGGGGCGGTTTCCTTTACTGGCGACCGCAATCTACACGAAAACCGCAAAATCAAGCGCCGAAGGCCACGATTTGTGCAGCGCCGCAAAATAGCCCACATTTAAACTGCGAAAATTCGGCGATTGGCCGTATTTTCTTTAAAAATCATAAACTTAAGATATGCGTTTTCTACCTAGCTGCAGCGCAGCATTTATCCTTCTCATGCGGCCGGATATGACTATTTTGACGATAACGAGATTCACCGGTGCCTGTTGTCAGACGGCACATAGCGGTTCTGGAAAGAAAGAGACCTCAATGTTTGCCACCCTTATCCGCTTCATCCATCAGTGGAAGCAATACAATCGCAGCCTCAACGAGCTGTCCCGTTTGGGCGACCGTGAGTTGGCCGATATCGGCATCGGCCGTTCCGATATTCAGGCTGTGGCCTGGCAGTCGGCCCACCAGGCCTAAGACGCGATTATCCGCCAATAGACTGATTTCAAACGCCCGCGCATCGCGGGCGTTTTGATTCCGGCACACTGATTTAATTGAGGGTCATCCACAGCGACAGCGGCATGATCTCAGGCGCCTGACCATAGGCCCGCGTCCAAGAGTCGACGGCCCATTTCGTTCCGCTCGCGTTTTCGACCAGGACGGCTGTGGCATGCGGTCCGCGGCCATCGAGCAGGAAGCCACGCGCTTCCGGTTCGGCGACAGTGTGGTGACGCAACAACTTCAGCTGCGCGAGCACCAACAGCAGGCTGGTAGTGTTGCGGCTTGTGTCGATGCAATCCATCTGCCGTTTGTCGAACATGTATTCGCGATTGGCGCGCGCGACATGGCCGACAGTGCCGGCAATCGGACCGATGCGCCGATCGAACCAGGCGCCAGCAGCGCCCACGGCGCGGCGTTCCGCGGCGGCCGACGCCGAGCCAGCCGCAAGAAGCTTCGCAAGCGCCGCCCGGTCCGCGCCGGTGAGCGCCATTTCCTCGCGAAATTTGCAGCCAAAGCCGTGGCAGATACTGATTGCGTCGATCGACGGCGGCGAAATCGATAATTCGTTGTAAGTCGCGGCAACAACCGAGTCGGTATCGGCAGATGCCGCCGGCACCCGATTTGCCGCTACAAAAAAAACCGCGATGACTGCAAAAACTAACGCCCGACGCATACAAAATACCGCCATTGCCGCCCGCTGGCCGACAGCCTAATGATCTGCCCATGACCAAAGCAAGTAAAGAGCCCGTGCATATTATCGGCGGCGGCCTGGCCGGTTCCGAAGCCGCCTGGCAGCTCGCCCAGGCCGGCATTCCGGTAACGTTGCACGAAATGCGGCCGCTGCGCGAAACCGCGGCGCATAAAACCGACGGCTACGCGGAACTCGTCTGTTCCAACTCGTTTCGCTCCGACGATAAGGACCACAATGCGGTCGGACTGCTGCACGAGGAAATGCGACGGCTTAGGTCGCTGGTCATGCAGTCGGCCGACGCCAATCAGGTGCCCGCCGGCGGCGCGCTCGCGGTCGACCGCGATGGCTTCTCGGCCGCTGTCACCGCGGCGCTCGCGTCGCAGCCGCTCATTACGCTGGAGCGCGGCGAAATCGCGGTGCCGCCGGACGAATGGGACAGCGTCATTATCGCCACTGGCCCGCTCACCTCGCCCGATCTGGCGGTATCGATCGCGCAGCGGACCGGCGAACGGGCACTGGCGTTTTTCGACGCTATCGCACCAATCGTGCACCGCGACAGTATCGATATGGAGCAGGCCTGGTTCCAGTCGCGCTATGACAAAGTCGGTCCCGGCGGCACCGGCGCCGACTACATTAACTGCCCGATGTCGCGCGAACAATACGACGCCTTCGTCGATGCGCTGATCGCCGGGGACAAGACCGACTTCAAGGATTGGGAAGCCTCGACGCCCTATTTCGACGGCTGCCTGCCGATCGAAGTCATGGCCGAACGGGGCCGCGAGACGTTGCGGCACGGACCAATGAAGCCATTTGGCCTGACAAATCCGCGCGCGCCGGATGTGAAGCCTTATGCGGTCGTGCAACTGCGCCAGGACAACAAGCTCGGCACTTTGTTCAACATGGTTGGCTTCCAGACCAAATTGAAATACGCCGCGCAAGCCGACATCTTCCGCGCCATACCCGGCCTGCAGAATGCGGAGTTCGCGCGCCTCGGCGGCTTGCATCGCAATACGTTCCTCAATTCGCCGAAGCTGCTCGATCCGGTGCTGCGACTGAAGGCCAATCCGAAATGGCGTTTTGCCGGACAGATCACCGGCTGCGAGGGCTATGTCGAGAGCGCCGCCATCGGCCTTTTGGCCGCGCGCTTTGCCGCCGCCGAACGCCGTGGCGAGACCGTCACGCCACCGCCGCCGACAACTGCCCATGGCGCGTTGCTGGCGCATATCACCGGCGGCCATATCGACGCGATCGACCCCGGCCCGCCGTCGTTCCAGCCAATGAACATCAATTTCGGCCTGTTTCCGCCACTTGCCGAGCCAGCCTCCTATGACAAGGAAGATGCTCGCAAATACGGCCGTGGCTCGGCCAAAAACCTCGCCAAAAAGACGGCGATGAGCCAACGCGCTTTGGCTGATCTCGCCGCCTGGAGCGTGCCACAGGCGGACGCGGCCGAATAGGCTTCAAGCGCCAAAAATGCGGCTCGGATCGCGCGCCGCGCGCCACAACAGCCATTGGCGGCGGAGTTGCGATAGCGGCGGCACATCGAACGGCTCGTAGCCGCGCCGGTCCATCGGTCGCAATGTCGGCGCGACAAGCGCGACCGGCAACAGAGCCGGCAGCAACGCCGCCGGTGCATCGGCCATATCCGCCCGCCCCGCCGCCAACTGCCGGCGCGCGTGCCGCCGCAATTCGGCCAACGCCGCCTTTAGCGGCTCGCTGTCCCGGCGCGCGAGGACCTGTTCGCGCGGCACGTCATGACGGTCGAGCACTTCCTGGGGAATGTACACTTGCCCGCGCGCGGCATGACGCGACAAGCCGCTGAGGATCGCCGCGACCGTATAAGCGATGCCGGCACTGCGGATCAGCATCATCGATTGCGAACGGTCGGCGCCGAGTATCTCGCCGGCGACGTCGATCAGAGCCGATTGCGTCATCACCGCGTAGTTATCGAGGTCGTCGAGGGTGAGCAGAGGCTCGTCATAAAGATCGAATGTATGCGCATCGACGATGGCCGACACCTGCTCTGGCGTAATCTTGTATTGCCGCAAACTTTTCATCAGCGCCGCCGCGACCGGGTGCGCCGCACCCTCGCCTTCGCGCTCGCCGCTCAGCACTTCACGCCACCATTGCAGGCGAATCTCGCCCGGCATCGGCTCGCGCGCCACATCGCGAACCCGGGCAATCTCGACGTTGAAGGCGTAGAGCGCCAGCAAGGCATCGCGCCGTACCGCCGGCGCAAATAAAGCCGAGAGATAACGATCGCGATCGGCCTCGCGCACCAAAGCGGCACAATAATCGAAATGCGTTGGCATTCAGCGTAACCCCCAACCGGGCTCAATCGACAGCGATTAGGCCGACACCGGAGCGCCGTTGTTCCGCCAGCAGGATATTATAGGTACGCACCGCGGCTCCGGTTGTCATCACGTCGACGGATATCGCGCGCTCACGAAACATCGCCCGCAAATGCGCCGGCAAGACCCAGGGATCGCGTCCAGCGCCAATCAGGAACACGTCGATGGCCCCGGCGTGGGAAAAAATCGGCGCCAGCGACGCCTCACTTAGCGCCGCGACCGAAGCCACCGGCCAGGCCCAGACCCCATCGGGAAAGCATAACAGCGAGCCCCGGTGCGACATGCCGCCGAAGCGAAAGCCGCCATTGCCATAGGCATCGATCGGCGCCGGCGTCGGCAGATGCGGCGTGTCGAGGCCCGATCCCGCCGCCATTGCGGCTATTTGCTCTTGCCGCTTGCCGGGCCCGTCAAGGCATCGGTGCCGCGCCCGACACCGAGATAGATCAGGATCGGCGCGGCGATGAACACCGACGTATAGGTGCCGACCAGCACGACGCCGAACATCATCGTCGCGGTGAATGAATGGATCGCCTGGCCGCCGAACAGCAGCAGCGCAAGCAAGGCCAGCGACACGGTGACGTGGGTGATGACCGAGCGCGACAAGGTCTGGTTGACCGAGGCATTGAGCAGATCCGGCATTGGCATCTTCTTGTAACGCCGCAACATCTCGCGGATACGGTCGTAGATGACGACGGTATCGTTGAGCGAATAGCCGAGAATGGTCAGCAGCGCGGCAATACTGGTCAGATCGAAGTCGATCTGGGTCACCGACATAAAGCCGATGGTCAGCACGATGTCATGCACGTTGGCGATCATGGCGCCGAGCGCGAATTGCCATTCGAAACGGAACCACAGATAAACAAGGATGCACAAAATCGCCAGGCCAAGACCGACCACGCCATAGGACAGTAATTCGCCGGACACGCGCGGGCCGACCACCTCGGTGCGGCGATATTCAACGCCGGTGCCGAGCGCGGCTTTCACTTTGGTCACCGCCTGCTGCTGCGCGGCGTCGCCGCCCGGCTGCTCGGCGATGCGGATCAGTACTTCGCTCGGGCCGCCGAACTGCTGCAACTGCGCTTCGCCGAGGCCCAACGTGGCGATGGTCGCGCGCATTTTGGCAAGATCGGCCACGCCTTCGGTCTGTCGCACTTCCAGCAGCGTGCCGCCGCGGAAGTCGATGCCGAAATTCAGCCCGTGGAAAAAGTAAAGCGAGATCGCCAGGATCGACAGCAAAGCCGACAGCGGAAAGCTGATGCGCCGGAAGCGCATGAAATCGAACTTGGTATCGTCGGGGACGATGCGGAGCAGGCGCATAGGCTTTCCCCTACTCTAAATCGGTACGTGCTGGGGACGCCGCCAGCGTACCCAGGTGGCGACGATCAGCCGCGTGACGGTGAAGGCAGTGAACACCGTCGTGATGATGCCGATGCCGAGCGTCACGGCAAAGCCGCGGACCGGGCCGGTGCCGATATAGAACAGCACGGCGGCGGCGATGAAGGTGGTAATGTTGGAATCGAGAATGGTCGCCAGCGCGCGACTGAAGCCCGCGTCGATCGCATTGATCGCAGAGCGGCCGCCGCGAACTTCCTCGCGGATGCGCTCGTAGATCAGCACGTTCGAGTCGACCGCGATGCCGACCGTCAGCACGATGCCGGCGATGCCCGGCAAGGTCAGCGTAGCATTGAGAAGCGACAGGATGCCGAAGATCATGGCGACGTTGATCGCCACGGCGATATTGGCGAACAGGCCGAACAGGCCGTAGGTCACCAGCATGAAGACGATGACCATGCCGGCGCCGACGTAGGACGAGATCTTGCCCTTGGCGATGGAGTCGGCGCCAAGCCCCGGGCCAACGGTACGTTCTTCGATGATCGTCAGCGGCGCCGGCAGCGCGCCGGCGCGCAGCAGGATCGCCAGATCGTTGGCGCTTTGCACGGTGAAGCTGCCGGAAATCTGACCCGAACCGCCAAGGATCGGTTCGCGGATCACGGGCGCCGAGATCACCTCGTTGTCGAGCACGATGGCGAAGGGCTTGCCGACGTTTTCCTGGGTCGCCTGCGCGAATTTGCGCGAGCCGGCGGTGTTGAAGCGGAACGAGACGATCGGCTCCGAGGTGCGCTGGTCGAAGCCGGGCTGAGCGTCGGTCAGTTCGCCGCCCGAGACCAGAACCCGTTTCTCGATCAGATAGGGGGTCTTGGGGGCGGCGGCGCTGTAAAGCAGGTCATCCTCCGGGGGGGCCCGGCCCTGCAGCGCCTGTTCGACCGGCGTGCCGATATTGACCATGCGGAAATCGAGCTTGGCGGTCTTGCCGAGCAATTCCTTCAGCCGTGTCGGGTCCTGAAGGCCTGGGACCTGGACCAGAATACGGTCGGTGCCCTGGCGCTGGATCAGCGGCTCGACGGTGCCGAGTTCGTTGACGCGGCGTTCGATGATCTGGATCGACTGTTCAACCGACTGCCGGACCCGATCGATGATAGCCGCATCGCCGACGGTCAGGCGGATCAGATTGCCCGCTTCCGTCGTGACGTTCAGGCTCATCTGGCCGCTGCCGCCGAGAATGCCGCCGAGCGGCACCGCCAGTTCACGCAATTTGGTCAGCGCGGTGGCGCTCGCCGCCTCGTCGCGAAGACGAACCTCGACGCTGTTGCCGCGCACGACCAGGCCGGTATAGCCGACGCGGGCATCGCGCAGCACGCGGCGAACGTCGTCGCGGGTGGTCTCCAGCTTGTCCTTGCGCACCGCATTGGTGTCGACCTCAAGCAGGATGTGCGAACCGCCCTGCAGATCGAGACCCAGAACGAGATGGCGCTGCGCCCATTTGGGCCAGCTATTGACCGTCGCATCGGGAAAGAAGTTCGGGACAGCACAAAGGCAGACGACCAGTGCCGTAAGCACAATTGCCGCCGCCTTCCACCGCGTGAAATAAAGCATGAGATCCCGACTTGAATTGCCAAAAGGCTAGATAACGGATTGAAAAGTCAACGAACCGGACCGGCGATCAGCCGGCCGCGGCTTCATCCTTGACCGGCTCGCCCTTGGCGCGCACGTCGGTGATCATCGCCCGGAGCTGGCGAATCTTCACGTCGGTCGCGATTTCGATTTCAATCTGGTCGTCATCGACCACCTTGGTGACCTTGCCGATCATGCCGCCATTGGTAACGACGGTGTCGCCGCGGCGCACGTTCTTGACCATTTCCGCATGCGCCTTCACCCGCTTTTGCTGCGGTCGCAGGATCAGGAAGTACATAATGACGAAGATGAGGACGAAGGGCAGAAGCGACATGATCATGCCGCCGTCGCCGCCTGCCCCGCCGAATAGTGACCCTTGCGCGAACGCCGGCGTGATGAACATCGAAGCTTCCCTTGCGTGGTTTGCTGGCGCGCCGGGCACCCGGTTTTGGGCCCGGCTCAAATCGCCTTGAATTTCGCCGGGACTATAACCGCCGCCCGCCCAATTGCAACGCTGCCAATTCCGCCCTCAAGTCCCGGATCGGCCGCTCAATAAAGGCCGTTTTCGGCCATTTCGCCTCTATCCGGCTTGCAGCACCAAGGCTCGCCCGCTAAGAGCAGCCGAGTTTTAAGAAAGCACCCCGATGGCTCGACCGAAGTCCAAATCCGCCGCCAGACCGGCCGGTAAAACGACCGCAAAACCGTCCCGCAAGCCGGTCGCGGCCAGCATCGGCGCCGGCAATGCCGACGTCCTCTCCCGCATTGCCGACGCGTTGGAACGCCTCGCGCCGCGGCCACGGGCCGCGCCCGACCTGACGATTGCCGACGCCTATGTCTGGCATCCGGACGGCCATCTCGCGCCGGTGCCGCACGTCAACCGCGTCGGAATGTCGCTGCTGCAGGGCATCGATCGCGTGCGCGACATGCTGGTCGAAAACACCGAACGCTTCGCCAAGGGCCTCCCAGCCAACAACGCGCTGTTGTGGGGCGCGCGCGGCATGGGCAAGTCGTCGCTGGTGAAGGCCTCGCACGCGACGATCAACGCGACCTTCGCCCGCGCCAACAAGAGCGCGCCGCTCAAGCTGGTGGAAATCCACCGCGAGGATATCGAGAGCCTGCCCGAACTGATGGCGATCGCGCGCGCCTCCTCGTTCCGTTTCATCGTGTTCTGCGACGATCTGTCGTTCGATAATGACGACACCAGCTACAAGTCGCTCAAGGCCGTGCTCGATGGCGGCGTCGAAGGCCGGCCGGAAAACGTAATTTTCTACGCCACCTCAAACCGCCGCCACCTGATGTCGCGCGACATGATCGATAACGAGCGCTCGACCGGCATCAATCCTGGCGAAGCGGTCGAGGAGAAGGTGTCGCTGTCGGATCGCTTTGGCCTGTGGCTCGGCTTTCACCGCTGCAGCCAGGACGAGTTTCTGGCCATGGTCGAAGGCTACGTCGCCTATCACAAGATCAAGGTGTCGCCCGAGGAGTTGCGGCGCGAGGCGCTGGAATGGTCGACGACGCGCGGCTCGCGCTCCGGCCGGGTGGCCTGGCAATTCATCCAGGAACTGGCCGGCCGTCTCGGCGTGATGCTGAAAGACGATTGACCCTCAGCCCGCCGTGCCGGTGAGATACTTGGTCGGATCGACCGGGGTCGAGCCCTTGCGAATTTCAAAGTGCAGTTGCGGCGACGTGACGTTGCCAGTCTGACCGGCATTGGCGATCACCTGCCCGCGCTTGATGTTGTCGCCGCGCTTGACCAGCAGCTCCTTGGCATTGGCATAGGCCGAGACAAAGCCGTTGGCGTGGCGGATCAGCACCAGATTGCCGTAGCCCTTGAGTTCGTTGCCGGCGTAAGCGACGACGCCGTCCTCGGCGGCCTTGATCGGCGTGCCTTCCGGCACCGCGAGATTGATGCCGTCGTTCTGGCCGCCATTTGATTTCGGACCGAAGCCGGCGATGACGCGGCCATGCACCGGCCAGCGGAACGACGGCATCGCGCCGGCGGGATCCGCATTCGACGCGGCTGTCTCGGTGGCCGGCGCTTCCTGCGTTGCGACGCGCACGGTCTGGGCCGGCGCGGTTGCTACGCGCTCGACCGGCACGCTGCGCGGCTGCGCCAGTTGTGGCATCGGCTGGGCGGCGGGAGTCGAGACGACCGGCGCGGCCATGATCGGCGTCGTATGCGCCGCCGCCTGACGGCCGGTCGCGGGAATAGCGATGCGGTCACCGATTGTCAGCTTGGCGTAAGGCTGCAAATTGTTGGCGCGGGCAAGCGATGTCAGCGTGATGTTGTTCTTGCGGGCAATGCGCAACAGGCTTTCGCCGGGGCCGACGATGTGCACGTTGCCGCCGACTGGCGCTGAAACCGGCGCGGGCGTGGCAACAGGCGCAGCGACGCGCGGCGCGGCGGGCTGTGGCGCCGATGACGACACATAACGCGGGATGACCAGACGCTGGCCCGGCTTGATCGATGCCGCGTTGGTAATGCCATTGGTCTCAAGCACGGCCTGCGCCGGAACGCCATGCCGGCGTGCAATCATCTCGACGGTTTCGCCGTAGCCGACCGTCACCGGCGCGCCGCCGTCCCAGGTCCATGAACCGGATGTGCGCGGCTGCGCCGGCTGGGTGACGACCGAGCCGGTCACGTCCGAATTCTGCGGCGTGGTCTGAATGCTTGATTGCTGTCCCGGGCGATAGGCGCCGAGACCTTGCGCGCCGGTCGCATAACCGCCCGACCCTGACGACACCGTCGCGGGCGCGCTCGGCGTCGGCAAAGGCTGTGAAACGATGGCGCTGTGCGAAGCCGGACGCTGCGCGACCGAGCCGGTATATTCGGGCTGACGCGGCGCGGTCTGGCGATTGTTGGAAGCGTAGGGCGTATCGAAGCGGCTGGAGTTCGAGCAACCGGCCAGCGCCAGACCGATCAGCGCGAGAACGGCGACGCGCGGCCGAGCAAGCGAATGAATCGACACGGTGGGGCGTGACATTGGGTTACTCACTCACACACACAAATATGTAGAATTGGAAATAGACCATTCACGAGTAAATAAGGTTTTAAGAATTGGTGCGGGGCCGGCAACGTTTGCCGAGTCCGGCTTAAATGCCACAGTCCGTGCGGCGCGACGGGAACAATGTCGGTATCCGGACAACGCAATCGGCGAAATTGATTTTAGTAACTACAACTCCTGCGCCTGCCCCGGTAACAACGGGACGAAACGCACAGAAATAAGCTCCTCGCGCTTCACCTCGACGCCGGCCGCCGTTATCGATTTGGTAAGCCTAATAATTCGTTGCGGTCCGTTATGCGGACCGACCGGCAGCAGCATGATGCCGTCGTCGGCGAGCTGATCGAGCAAAGCCTCCGGCACGTCCTCGGCCGCCGCCGTGACGATGATGCGGTCAAACGGCGCCTTGCCCGGACAGCCGGCAAAGCCATCGCCGACCACAACCTCGACATTGTGGTAGCCGAGCGCGGTGAGCCGTGCGCGCGCCTGCGCCGCCAAAGTGCGGTAGCGCTCGACACTGACCACCTCGCGGGCGAGACGCGACAGCACGGCGGCCTGATAGCCCGATCCGGTGCCGATCTCGAGCACCCGATGATGCGGCCGCAGCGCCAACTGCTCGGTCATATAGGCGACCACGTAAGGCTGGCTGATGGTCTGCCCGCACGGGATCGGCAGCGCCTGGTCGGCATAGGCGGTTTCGATAAAGCCGGGTTCGACGAAATCGGCGCGCGGCACCTCCTCCATCGCCCGCAACACCGCCTGGTCGCCGATGCCGCGCCGGCGCAGCGTCAGCAGGAACTCCATACGGCCGATATCGCGTCCGCCCTGCTCGCTCACGGTCAATATCCCCTCACCTTGAAATCTAGCATAATTGGCCCCACTTCGGATAAGCTTGCCGGCGAAGACGGAACCCGATGGAACTTCTCGCATCATCGCGCGTTGGCTTACAGGGGAAGCCATTTATGACCAGTTCGACGACGCCGCCTGCACGAATTCTCGTGGTTGAGGACGAATACCTCATCCGCATGCTGCTGGAAGACATGCTGGCCGATCTCGGCCACGTTGTCGCCGCCGCCGTCAGCACCATTGCCGAGGCCAAGGAACTGGCCGCGACCGGCGACTTCGACTGCGCCGTGCTCGACGTCAATCTCGATGGCGAACAGATTTTTCCCGTGGCCGATATCCTGATCAAGCGCGGCAAACCATTCGTCTTCGTCACCGGCTATGGCGAAGGCAGTTTACCGGAAGCCTATCGCGGCCGACCCGCCTTGCAGAAGCCGTTCCAGGTCGAGCGGCTGGAGCAGATGCTGGCCGGCCTGCTGGCGACGGTTTGATTTTTGCTTCCCCCGGCCGAAGAGCCGGGGCCAGTCCAAACTCCATTTCCTGTAACGGTCCCGGTTCAGCAGCGCACCACTTCGCGGCGCGCTGCGCCCGGGACAAGCGTTACCCCAACAACGCCGCGAGCTTGGTCATGAACGGCTCGTCGGTCAGATCGAGCCGCAGCGGCGTCACCGAAATCTTGTGCTCGTTGAGCGCGGCGAGATCACTGCCCGGCCCGGCGCCCATATTGCCGCCGCCGCGCGAGAAGGCGATCCAGTAATAGGGATTGCCGCGGCCGTCGCTGCGCGGCTCGATGCGCAGCAATTCCTGATCGCGCTTGCCTTGCGTCGACACCGCGACGCCCTTGACGTCGGCCGGCAGACAATCCGGGAAATTGATGTTGACCAAAACGTCGCGCGGCATGCCTTCGGCGAGAATTTTCGTAATCAAGGCCGGCGCATGCGCGATCGCGGTGTCCCAATGCGGCAGATGCTTGGTCGTGAAAGCGTAAGCCTGCGACAGCGCAAACGACGGCACGCCGAGCACGGTGCCTTCGAGCGCGGCGGCCACCGTGCCGGAATAGATCACGTCCTCGGCGGCGTTGCGGCCGCGATTGACGCCGGAGATGACGAGATCCGGCGCGTCCTTCATGATGTGGCGAATGCCCATGATGACGCAATCGGTCGGCGTACCCTTGACGGCGAAGCGGCGCTCCTCGACTTCGCGCAGGCGCAAAGGATCGTTCAACGACAATGAATGCGATACGCCGGACTGATCGGTCTCCGGCGCGACGATCCACACATCGTCGGAAATCGCGCGGGCGATCTGCTCGCAGGCGATCAGGCCCGGCGCGTGAATGCCGTCGTCATTGGTGATGAGGATGCGCAT
>CAIMEA010000069.1 GCA_903839845.1 uncultured Hyphomicrobiales bacterium | reverse complement strand
GGCCTGGAAGCGGTGGTGATCGGCCGCTCCAACATCGTCGGCAAGCCGGTGGCGCAATTGCTGCTGGCGGAAAACGCTACCGTGACCATCGCGCATTCCAGGACGCGCGATCTCGCCGCCGTCTGCCGCCGCGCCGACGTGTTGATCGCGGCGATCGGTAAACCGGAATTCGTCCGCGCCGACTGGATCAAACCGGGCGCCACCGTGATCGATGTCGGCATCAACCGTGTAGATGCCGGGGGCGGCAAAACCAAAATCGTCGGCGACGTCGCCTATGCGGAAGCCAGCGCCGTTGCCGGCGCGATCACACCGGTGCCGGGCGGCGTCGGGCCGATGACGATCGCCTGTTTGATCTTGAATACGCTGCGCGCCACCTGCGCGCAGAACGGTCTGCCGGCGCCAAAGCTGGATTGATCGAGCCTAACTTAGCCGCACCAGCTCTCGCGCCTGCCGCCGGCGTAGCGGCGCACCAGCCCGCGCTCGGCCAGCGCAGCCGACACGTCGGCCGTGCGCGCAGTCGAGACATCGGCGTCGACACGGCCGCCATATTTGTCCTGGCCTATGCGAGAAATGCCGACCGCGCCTTCGTTGAGAATTCGCACCAGCGCGTCGCGCGCGGCCTCCGCCTTGGTCCGCTCGTCGACACAGCGCGCACTCATTTCCGGCGCGTCGATGCCGCGCAGCCGCACCCGCGTGGTGATTTGCATGCCGGGCCAGATATTCACCCGCGCCTCGAACGTGTCGCCATCGAGCACGCGCAGCACTTCAGCCACATGGCCGCCGCGCAAGCCCGAGGCGATGATCGGCGTCGCTGGCGCCGCCGCGGCGACCGGTTCGACGGCGCGGCTGGCAATCACCGGCGCGACCAGCGCGCCGACGGTCAGGCCTGCGGCAAAGCAGACCGCCGCCAGCACCGGCACGCCGCTTCGATCGCAGTGTCTGGCGACTAGGAACATGACCCTAGGTACTAGGACCTAACGACGATTCGGGCAAGGCCAAACCGCGGGCGGCCGGTGAGCGAGGACGCGTTTCAACCTGCGGTGGCGATTCGCCAGATACGCGGTCCAACCGCGTAATACCAACGCTAAACTTGTGAAGTTGTGACCTTTTTTGCCCAACGCTCGCGAGAGAGACACAATTTGTGGCAATAAGGGGACATGGCGCGACCGCGAACATCTCCCCAGCCGGAAGTCCCGGGCCTCGCGGCCCGGCGCATCGCCACCGACATCGTCGATAGCGTGCTGCGCAAGCATGTGGCGCTCGACGAACAGCTTTCCGGCAAGGGCGCCCATCTCGGTTTGGCCAGCCTGCCCGACCGCGACCGGGCCTTGATGCGGCGGCTGACAGCGACGGTGCTGCGCCGGCTCGGCACTTTGCGCCACCTGCTCGGCGGCCTGCTCGAAAAAGGCTTCCCGGCCGACGCGCCGCGCACCGAAACCATCCTGCTGGTCGGCGCCGCGCAAATTCTCTGGCTCGACGTGCCCGACCATGCCGCCGTCGACCTGTCGGTGCGGCTGGCGCAAGCCGACCGCCGCGCCGCCCGCTATGCCGGGTTGATCAACGCGGTGCTGCGCCGCGTCGCGCAGGCGCGCGACAGCGTGCTGGACGACAAAGTGCCGCGCGACACGCCGCCCTGGCTATTGGCACGCTGGAAAAAGAATTACGGCAACGACGTCGCGCGCGCGATCGCGCAGGCCAATGGCCACGAACCGGCGCTCGATCTGACCGTCAAGAAAGATCCCGAAGCCTGGGCCGAACATGTGCATGGCCGCGTGCTGGCGACCGGCACGGTGCGCACATTGGCGCATGGCGCGATCACGCTGCTGCCGGGTTTCGCCGAGGGCGCCTGGTGGATTCAGGACGCCGCCGCGTCGCTGCCCGCGCGCCTGTTCGGCGACGTCAGCGGACTTTCGATTTGCGATCTGTGCGCTGCGCCCGGCGGCAAGACCGCGCAGCTCGCCGCCGCCGGCGCCAACGTCACCGCCATCGATCGCTCGGCGGCGCGCATTGCGCGGCTGCGCGAGAATTTTACCCGGCTTGGCCTCAAGGTCGAAACCATCGCTGCCGACGCGCTCGACTGGAAACCGGAACGGCAATTCGACGGCGTGTTGCTCGATGCGCCCTGCACCTCGACCGGCACCATCCGCCGCCACCCCGACGTGCCGTGGCTGAAATCCGAAGCCGACCTCGCCGTGCTGACGTCATTGCAGCAGCGCCTGCTCGACCGCGCCGTCGATCTGCTCAAGCCCGGCGGCACTCTGGTGTATTGCGTCTGCTCGCTCGAACCGGAAGAAGGCGAGCAGCAGATCGACGCCTTGCTGGCGCGCGATCCGCGCCTCTCGCGCAAGCCAATCGAAGCCGCGGAAGTCTTCGGCCATGCCGAATTTATCACCGCCGACGGCGCGCTGCGGACCTTGCCGCAATATCTGCCCGATCCCGACCCGCATTGGGCCGGGCTCGACGGCTTTTACGCCGCGCGCCTGATTCGCCACATTTCCTAAAGCTCGCCAGCGAACGGTATTATTTTGCAGCTAAACCGGCCAATTCAGCGGGCGTATTGGCCCGTCACCAAGCCTTCGGTATCGTGCGGTTTGCGCGCGGGAGTAAAATCGCGTTGCCGGGGGTGAACAACTCAATGACGCGGGTGTCGGTCGGCGAACGAGCCAGGTTGTCGGCGCTGATCGGCCGCCGGGCCTTGCGCAGCCTGATCGGCGCTCTCAGCACGCATCCACTGCTGCGCTGGCGATTCGGTTCGACCAAGACCGACCGGCTGGTGATCGCGCCGCAGGATCTGCGAACCGCCGACGCCACGCGCGCCGCCGAAATCTATGCCGGCCGTTTTGCCTTCGCCGGCAAGGTGGTGATTTGCGACCGCCGCACGCCCTTCGAGATGACGCCGCCGTCCGACGAGTGGGCGGCCATTCTGTTGAGCTTCGCGTGGCTGCGCCATTTGCGCGCCGCCGATTCGGCGATCACCCGCGCCAACGCGCGCGCATTGATCGACGACTGGATTAACGAGCAGGGCAGCTGGCACGCGGTCGGCTGGCAGACGGAAATTCTGTCGCGCCGCATCATCTGCTGGCTCAACCAATCGCCGTTCGTGTTGCAGGACGCCGACGCTCGCTTTTATCGCCGCTTCATCCGCAGCCTGTCGCGGCAGGTGCGCTATCTGCGACGCAACCTCAATGAATGCCGCGAGGGCGTGCCGCGCCTGCAGGCGCTGATCGCGCTCACATTCGCATCCTTGTGCCTGCAGGACATGTCCGGCCAGTTGCGGCCGATGACGCGGCGGCTGCTCGACGAGTTGCGCACGCAGGTGCTGCCCGACGGCGGCCATATCAGCCGCAATCCCGGCGCGCTGATCGAACTCTTGATCGATCTGTTGCCGCTGCGGCAATTGTTCTCGGCGCGCAACCTGCAACCGCCGCAGGCGATCAACAATGCCATCGATCGCATGATGCCGATGCTGCGGTTCTTCCGGCATCCCGATGGCAATTTCGCCCAGTTCAACGGCATGGCCCCAACGCCGGTCGACCTGCTTGCGACAGCATTTGCCTATGACGACGCGCGCGGCGCGCCGGTGCTGAACGCGCCGCATTCCGGCTATCAGCGCATCGATGCCGGCATGACCGCGCTGTTGATGGACACCGGCCGGCCGCCGCCGGTCGCGCTCAGCCAGGAAGCGCATGCCGGCTGCCTGTCGTTCGAGATGTCGTGGAAGCAGCACCGGCTGGTGGTCAATTGCGGCCTGCCGGCGATGAACAAGGAGAACTGGCGGCAGGTGGCGCGCGCCACCGCGGCGCATTCGACCGTCACCTTCAACGATACGTCGTCCTGCCGGTTTCTCGAATCGGCTTCGGTCCGCCGCCTGCTGGCCGGCACGCCGATCGTCGCCGGTCCGCACAACGTCAAGGTGGAGCGCAGCGATACCGATGATGCCTCAACCCTGATCGCCTCGCATGACGGCTATGCCGGCGACTTTGGAGTTTTGCACCAACGCAGCATCCGCGTCAGCGCCGATGGCGACGCCGTCGAAGGCGAAGACAGTTTTCTGCCGGCCAACGGCCAGGCCATTCCGGCCAGGCGCGCCGACGAATATGCCATCCGCTTCCATCTGCATCCGGCGATCAAGGCCAACCGGCTGTCGGAAGGCCGCGGCGTCATTCTGTTGCTGCCCGACAAGGAAGTGTGGACCTTCGCCACGCAGGGCGAGACCGTCCATGTCGAGGAAAGTGTGTATCTCGCGGGCTCCGACGGCCCGCGCCGCGCCGTGCAGATCGTGATTTACGGTCATGCGCGCGAGACCGCCAAGGTCAGTTGGAGCTTCCGCCACACCCGGCCGGCCGCGCCCGGGTCGAAGCCGGACCGGGCCGATGAGCCGGAATTACCGCTTTGATGGCCGCTGTGGTTTCGCCCACCTTTCCTCTTGCGAACCGGGGCCGTGAGCGACATTAAGAGCGAATGACCAGCCATCCCCGCCGCATCACCCGCGCTTTGCTGTCGGTTTCCGACAAGACCGGCCTGATCGAATTCGCCAAGGCTCTGGCCGCATTCGGCATCGATCTCGTCTCTACCGGCGGCACCGCCAAGGCATTGAAGGATGCCGGCCTGAAAGTCGCCGACGTCGCCGACCTGACCGGCTTTCCCGAAATGATGGACGGCCGCGTCAAGACGTTGCATCCGGGCGTGCATGGCGGACTGCTAGCGATCCGCGCCAACAAGGACCATGCCGCGTCGATGCAGGCGCACAACATCAAGCCGATCGATCTCTTGGTGGTGAATCTGTATCCGTTCGAGGAGACCGTCGCCAAGGGCGCAGCCTATGACGACTGCATTGAGAACATCGACATTGGCGGACCGGCGATGATCCGCGCCGCCGCCAAGAACCATGCCGACGTCACCGTGGTGGTCGAAGCCACCGACTATGTGGCCGTGCTCGACGAACTGACCGCGCATGCCGGCATGACCTCGCTCGAACTGCGCCAGCGTCTCGCCGCTAAGGCTTACGCCCGCACGGCCGCCTATGACGCGGCGATCTCGAACTGGTTTGCCGAGACCTTGAAGAACGACGCGCCCGATTTTCGCGCCTTTGGCGGACGGCTGCTGCAGCCTTTGCGCTACGGCGAGAACCCGCACCAGAGCGCGGCGTTCTACAAGACGCCGGGCGCGCGGCCGGGCGTCGCCTCGGCGCGGCAGGTGCAAGGCAAGGAACTTTCCTACAACAACATCAACGACACCGACGCGGCTTACGAATGCATCGGCGAGTTCGACGCCAAGCGCACGCCGGCTTGCGTCATCGTCAAGCACGCCAATCCGTGCGGCGTCGCCGAAGGCGCGAGCCTGCTAGAGGCGTACAAGAAGGCGCTGGCCTGCGATTCCACCTCCGCTTTCGGAGGCATCGTCGCACTTAACCGCACGCTCGACGCCGACGCGGCGCGTGCGATTACCGAAATCTTCACCGAAGTCATCATTGCGCCCGATGCGACCGAAGAAGCCATCGCCATCGTCGCGGCGAAAAAGAAT
>CAIMEA010000068.1 GCA_903839845.1 uncultured Hyphomicrobiales bacterium | reverse complement strand
GGTGGTATCCCGGCTTTTGCATTAGACAGCGCGCGCGAAGGCGCACTTCCGCCCCAGTGATGCGCGGCTGGCGCATCGGGACCCAGCGGCTTGGACCGCTGATGAGGTCGTTGCGCCGCATCTCCGACGCCCTCACCAGCCACCGCTCCCCGCCCCAGCATCTGACGACGCTGATCAAACGCCCCTCGTTAGATGGGACGGGATACGGCGCATTTAATCCTAGATAACTGAGCGGTCAAGAGAATATTTGAATTAATTCCTTGTTTTCCGCCAGTCGGATTTTCCGTTTACACCACAATGGCTTACGGAACCGACGCCGCGCAAAGCGGTCAACAAGCAGGGCGGATGCGAGCGGCCACCCTGCTTCAGATGGCAAGCGCCAGCCCGTCTTCCGCCACCAGAACGCCGGCCGCCCTCGCCTCGTCGGTTCGCGCCAGCATGGTGTCATTCATGTGCGTCACCATGATCCGGCGCGCCTTGAGGTCGGATAGATGCGGCTGCAAAATCTCCCAGCTCATATGGCCGGTCATCTTCGAGCCGGCATAGGCATAGCATTCGCAGATGAACAGGTCGGCGTCGCGGGCAATGCCGATCAGCGCGTCGGTCCATTCGGTGTCGCCGGAATAGGCGAAAATCTTTTCGCCGTCACCGATGCGCAACGCGGTCGATGGCGCGCCCGATTGATGGATGACTTCGGCGGTGCGTAGCCTGTGGCCAAGCACGTCGGTTTCGACGCCGGCGGTGATTTCCACGACCTGCCAGTCGAAGCGCCATTTGATGCCCGTCTTCGACTTCGGGAAGCAGGCTTCCAGCAGCGCATCGACACGCTCGCGCGTGCCTGGCGGCCCCGCGATCGTCAGCGGCTTTTCGCGCTTCGCCAGGAATTGCGCATGCAGCAGAAGAAACGGCAGGCCGCCGAAGTGATCGCCGTGCAGATGCGACAGCACGACGGCGTCAATACGGTTGGTGTCGATCTTTTGCGCGTTGAGCGCGGACATGGTCGAGGCGCCGCAATCGACAAGCAGCGTCGCCTTCGCGGTCTCCAGCATGAAACAGGTGTTGAAACGGCCGCCGGAGCCGAAGGCGTCGCCGCAGCCGATGATGGTGAGGTGCATTTCCAAATTCCCAAGATATTCGCCAGATACCTACCCTCCGCTCATGCCCGCGAAGGCGGGCATCCAGTTCTTAGCGAAAGACTGGACCCCCGCCTGCGCGGGGGTGAGCGGAATTTTAGATTTAAGCCTTCGCGCTCGGCCGGGCCGACACCGCGGCGTGCCAGCGTTTCACGTGGGCGAGATTGTCCGGCATGACCAGGCGCGCCGGCTTCATGAAATCGACCGCGCAAAGTGTCGTGATGTCGGCGACGGAATAATGCGCGCCGGCGATGAATTCGCGGCTGGCCAGTTCCTTGTCGATCAATTCGAGAAACCAGATCGCCTTCGGCCGCATCGCCTCGGCATAGGCCGGCACCTGCGGAATTTCGTACTCCTTCATCGCCGGATGCAGATGGCGAAACACCGCCGCGACATTGGCAAAAAAGTTGATCTCGCAGCGCCTGTTCCACATCTCGACCAGCGCGATCTCTTTTGCGCCCTGCCCGAACAAAGCCGGCTGCGGCTGCAGCACCTCGAAATAGCGGCAGATCGCCATCGACTCGGTGATCACCGTGCCGTCGTCGAGCACCAAAGCCGGCATGCGCTGGAACGGGTTGATCGCGGTGTATTCCGGCGTGCGGTGCTGGAAGGTCGTCATGTCGACCTGCTCGGTCGGCACGGTGATGCCCTTCTCGGCGAGGAAAATTCGGGTGCGGCGCGGATTGGGCGCGGTTTTGGTGTCGTAAAGCTTCATAACTTCGCCTCCCCGGTCGTTTTAAACAGTTTCAACCGAACACAGTCCGAATTCCCTGTCAAAGATATGGTTAATGTCCGTTAACCGCGGCGCAAGACAGGCCTTCAGGCGCAGTCAACTTAAGCAAGGCCTTAAGGAATTTGCGCGACTTTGCGGCTTGGTTCTTGTGCGTAACCGGCGTCCCTTTTCATGATCCCAGGCGAACAACCCGATCTCTCCGCGCTGCCGCCGGAAACCTCGCCGGTGAAGCGTCGCCTCGCCGCGCAACATGTGCGCGACGCGCGCGACCGGCTGACCTCGACCTCGGGCACACGGCCGCATTTCGATTACGAGCTGCTGCGGCAATACGCGCAGAACCGGCTGTCGGCATCGCTGGTGATCCTGCTCCTGGTCGCCACCATCGGCTTCCTGTCGAGCCTGTGGACCGGCGCGGTCGCGGCCGGCGCCTGGACCGCCTCGGTGCTGGTCATTCACGCCGTCATCATCACCAAGTGCCGGCAGTTTCTCGCCCAGCCGATGTCGGCGTCGTCGTCGTCGTCCAAGGCCTGGCGCCTGCGCTTCATCATGCTCGACCTGTTCTACGGTCTGGCCTGGATGTTCATCCTGATTCATCCGGTCGGCACCGACGAGAGCTCCAGCACCTTCATGCTGTTCGTCATGCTGCTGGTCGTCGCGGTGTCGAGCATGCTGGCGTCATCCTTGCCGATCGCGGCCTTCGCCGCGACCTTCCCGGTGACGGCGGCGATCGCGCTCGACTTCGCGCTGCAGGGTAACCTGCGCAATTACATTCTCGCCATCATGGCGGTGACGGCGCAGGGTTACTTCGCCGTTCTCGCCTATCGGCTCTATTCGACGACCTTGGCGACGCTGGAAGCGCGCGCCGAAAAAGACGCGCTGATCGGCGAACTCGAACAGGCCAAGATGATTTCCGACGAAGCACGCCAGCGCGCCGAGGCCGCCAATATTTCCAAGTCGCGCTTCCTGGCGCAGATGAGCCACGAACTGCGCACGCCGCTCAACGCCATTCTCGGTTTCTCCGAAGTGATGAAGACCGAAGTGTTCGGCGAACATCAGATCGCGGCCTACAAGGAATATTCCGGCGACATTCATACGTCCGGCGTGCATCTGCTCGGCCTGATCAACGAAATTCTCGATTTGTCGCGCATCGAGGCCGGCCGCTACGAACTCAACGAGGAGTCGGTGTCGCTGACCGGCATCGCCGAGGATTGCCATCACCTGTTGATGCTGCGCGCCACCAGCCGCGGCATCACCATGCATGAGGTCTATGAGCAGGACCTGCCGCGGCTGTGGGCCGACGAGCGTGCCATTCGCCAGATCGCGCTCAATCTGTTGTCGAACTCGATCAAGTTCACGCCGCAAGGTGGCGAGATCTGGCTTAAAGTGGGCTGGACCGCCTCGGGCGGGCAATACATGAGCGTCAAGGACACCGGCGCCGGCATTCCGGAAGAGGAAATCCCGGTGGTGCTGGCCTCGTTCGGCCAGGGCTCGAACTCGATCAAGTCGGCCGAGCAAGGCGCCGGTCTTGGTCTGCCGATCGCCAAGAGCCTGGTCGATCTGCATGGCGGCACCTTCACGCTGAAGTCGAAGCTGCGCATCGGCACCGAGGTGATCGTCACCTTCCCGCCGGAGCGCGTCGTCGCGGCGATGGCGCCGATGACCGAGCACGCGCCGCCGATCGCACCCGCGCCCGGCGAGCCGATCCTCAACGACGAGGAGCGCCGCCGCCTCAGCCGGCGGCCTTTGTTCCGGGCGGGGACTTAAGGTCTTCTCTCCTCCAGTATAGGCGAGCTATGTAGGGACGAGCTATGTAGGGAGGAGTCGGGGTTGGGGGCGCTTGCTGGGCAACATCAGCGCAGTTCGAAATTACCCCCCCCTCCCTAACCCTCCCCCAACGCAAGTCGGGCCTGCCCGACTTGCGCAAATATAATGCCAAACTCGGGCTCGCCCGAGTTTGGTTGGGGGGAGGGAATAGAAGAGCGATTGCGTTCGCCGCCGCGCGACCTATGTTCGGGCCTTGAATCGGCGTCGTTGAAACCGGCATGATCCAGTCACCTTGCATCAATATCTGCTCGATCGATGCCCGCACCCGTCTGTGCATGGGCTGCGGCCGCACGATCGACGAGGTCGCCGGCTGGAGCACGTTGACGCCGGCGCGGCGCGCCGCGGTCATGGCCGAACTGCCCGGGCGCAAGGCTGCAGCAGATTTGCGCGCCGCCGGTCTTGTCGTTCCTGCCAAAGCCGCGGAATGACGCGATGACCCGCCGCCTGACCTGGGTTTTCGTTCTCGGCGTCGCGCTGTCGCTGGCCGCGCTGATCGCGACCAACGATCAGGACGCCATCGCCACCTTGTTGCGCCACGACATCGGCTCGCTGACGATCAAGATCGCGCTGGCGGTATTTTCCGGCGGCCTGGTGCTGGTGATCTTTCGCGACCACCTGTCGAAGGCACTGGAGGCGATGCTGTTCTGGGTGGTGATCGGCCTGTTGCTGGTCGTCGGCTATTCCTATCGCTTCGAGTTGCGCGACGCCGCCGATCGCGTCATCGCCGAACTCATCCCCGGCCACGTCGCCAGCCGCGGCGCGAGCGCCGAAGTCGTGCGCGGCCATGGCGGCGACTTCGCGCTGATCGCTCATATCAATGGCGCGCGTGTGCCGATGGTGCTCGACACCGGAGCCAGCGCCGTGGTGTTGACGCAGGAGGCGGCCCGGGCGGCCGGCCTGCCGATCGAAGTGCTGACCTATACGGTCAATGTCGACACCGCCAATGGTCGCGCCCGCGCGGCGCCGGTGACGCTCGACCGCCTCGTCATCGGCGGCGTCGTCGAACGCGCGGTGCCGGCTTTGGTGGCGCAGAACGGCCAGCTCAAAACCAACCTGCTGGGCATGAGCTTTCTCAACCGGCTCGACAGCTGGGAAGTGCGCGGCGACAAATTGCGCATGCGCGGCAGCCCGTAACAATCCCGGCGCGCGATCGCAGGCTCTATCATCGACATTGGCAAAATGGATTAACACCGGAACTTTGGCTTTATTAACCAAAGCAGCCGAAGGTTACCGCTCCACGGTTGCGGCCCAAGGCGAGACCAATGCGATTGTCGCTTCTCAAGAGCCGGGTATTTCCGGCAGTCTTGCCACGGTTCAAGACACTGAAATTCTCGCTGCTGTTCGCCACCGGTTGCGTGGCGGCAATCCTGGTCGCCGAATTCACGCACGACGGCATCAGGACCTGGGAACAGTTTCAGTATGCCAGATCCTTGCGATCGGCCGACAACGCCGGCAACCACCTGGTCAGCGCCATTTATTTCCTGCAGCGCGAGCAGCCGGTAATCAACGGCGCATTCAGGGCGCCTACATTCGTCGCCGCCGATTCATTTCAGCGCGCCGATGACTTTCGTAAAACCGCCGACGATGAACTGGCTAACGGTCTGAGTATCCTTTCCACCCTCGACTTCCCGAACAAGAATACCGTTTTCGACGAATTGCAAACCGCGCACCGGACCGCGAACGCGATCCGCATCAAGGCACGCGCGATGATCGCCGCGCCACCGGCGCAACGCGAACCGCCCGTGCTCGCAGAATTCAACGCGGCCATGAGCGCGCTGATCAAGGCCACGCAGCAATTATGGACGGCCGTGTCCTTTATCGAAGTTCAAAGCGACCCCGTCCTCACCCGCTACTCCCTCATCAAGAATATCAGCTGGAGAATGCGTGAATTCGCCGGGAGCGAACGCGCGATCATTACCGCGGCAATTATAACCAAGGAAAATATCTCGCCCGAAGACAACCAGGCGATCGAACGTGGCCGCGCCAAGATTGAGATGGGCTTGCAACAGGTTTCGCAGCTTGCTGCACTAGAAAAGGACGATTCGAAAATCAAAACGGCCATAGTGGAAGCCGACCAAAACTATCATCATACTTTCCGGCCGCTCGTGGACCGCATGCGCAGGCTTGCCGACGACGACAACGCCCTTCCATTGCCGTACACGCAATGGATCTCGCAAACGAACGGCTATATCGACTCTTTCCTCGGCATACTCGACGCGACGGCGAAAGCCGGCGAGCTGCACGCCGGAAAGATGGAATCCAAAGCGTTTCTCGCTCTCATTCTCAGCGCCGCCGGCATCGCAATCGCGCTCGCCGTGACAGCGGCCTGTTTTCTCCTGATCGTCAAGCGGGTGACCGCGCCGCTAGCACGGATTAACGACGCGGTGCGTCAACTGGCGGCGGGCCGGCTCGATATTCCCGTTGCCGACACAGAGCGCGGCGACGAAATCGGCGACGTCGCGCGGGCCATCGATTCATTCAAATCTAATCTGATCCAGACCAAGGATCTGGCCGCGATCCGTGACGCGGAGCGCGCCGCCAAGGAAAGCCGTGCGGCGACGCTCGAAAACCTCGCCAGCGCCTTCGAGCAAAAAGTCGCCGGCGTCGCCGAATCTTTCGAGTCGTCGGCCACCGAGCTGGAGGCGACCTCGCGCTCGCTGTCGGTCAGCGCCGAACAGACCAATCAGCAGTCGTACAGGGTCACCACGGCGGCCTGGCAGGCGTCGGAAAGCGCCCAGATCGTCGCGGCCGCGACCGGAGAACTGGCGCGGTCGGCGCTGAATATCGGCGAACAGGTGGCGATGTCCTCCCGCATCACCCGCAACGCCGTCGAATATTCGCGCCACACCGACACCACCATCACGGCGCTCGCCGCCGCCGCCGATCAGATCGGCGAGGTCGTCAAGCTGATCAGCAACGTCGCGCAACAGACCAACCTTCTGGCGCTCAATGCCACCATCGAGGCGGCGCGCGCGGGCGAAGCCGGCCGCGGCTTCTCGGTGGTCGCCGCCGAGGTCAAGCTGCTCGCCGGGCAGACCGCGAAGGCAACGGATCAGATCAATTCGCAAATCTCGCAGATACAGAGCGCGACGCGCGAGACGGTAACTGCGATCCGCAACATGGACGCCGCCATTCTCGAAGTCGACACGATTTCCAGGGCGGTCGCGCAGGCCATCAGCCAGCAACAAGCCGCGACCCAGGAGATCGCCGACAAGATCGGCGAAGCCGCGGCCGGCACCGACGACGTGACGCAGAGTATCGCCGAAGTGCAGCAGGCGGCGATGCACACCGGCCACGTCGCCAACGAATTGCTGGCCTCGGCCACCGAGGTCGCGCGCAGTTCGTCACAGTTGCGGATCGAGGTCGAAACGTTTCTGTCGGGCGTGCGCAACGCCGCCTAGCGCGTCAACATCAGATCAAACTGACGATAAATCGCAACGACACCAGCATCAGGAAAATGCCGAAGCCGATTTCGAGGCCGCGGCGCGGCAGCCAGTGCGCCAGCCGCACGCCGTAGCCGGTCGTAAAGCTCGACACCGGCGCCATCAGCAAGAAGCCGAGCACCGAGACGAAGCCAAGCGATAGCGGCGGCAATTGCTGGATGTGCGGCCAGCCGGCGATGGCGTAGCCGGTGGCCCCGACAATGGTGATCGGCACGCCGATGCCGGCCGACGTCGCCACCGCGCGCTGCATCGGCTGGCCGTACATTGTCAGCACCGCGTTCGATACCGCGCCGCCGGAAACCCCGACCAGCGAAGAAAACAGGCCGGTGATGAAGCCATAGACGGCCATCAAGGCGCGGCCCGGCAACCGGTCGCTGAGGTTCCAGCGGTCACCGGCAAACAGCATTTTGGTGCTGATGAACGCAGTGAAGACGACGAAAGCGATCTTGAACACCGCGCCCGGTGCGTAGGCGGCCGTCACCGAGCCGATGACGACGCCAACGATCGCCGGCAAGGTCCAGATCCGTACCACGTCGGGAATAACCGCGCCCTTGCGCTTGTGGCCGATATAGGAACGCAGCGTCGTCGGCACGATGATCGCGAGCGAGGTGCCGATGCACAGCTGCATGCGCAGCGCGTCCGGCACATGCAGGAGGCCGAAGACCTCATACAGCACCGGCACGATGACGCCGCCGCCGCCGATGCCGAACAGGCCGGCGAGAATGCCGGTGACGACGCCGCCGGCCAGGATCAGCAGAACGAGCCAGACGATTTCGGAGATCGGGTACCCCATAATCATGCCCGCGGATGTGGAACAAATCGGGCGGGCTGTCCAGCATCGGCGCCGGCGCATCAGCCATGACCGGAGAGATTAGTTGCCGGCCCTGATCACCTGCGAATAGTCCGCGGCCGCCGGCGCGTCCTGCGCCCGCCGACTGATGGCCGCGTTTTGCAAGACCTGATCGAGCGGAATGTCGGTGCGGATGACGCCCAGCTCGTACAGATAGCCCGGCAGATAGCCGGACAAAAGAATACGCCAGTCCAGCGGCACGCGACGATCGATGTGGCGCGCCAGTTCGAAGATCACCGTCGTGCAGTTGGTGGTCACGGTCTGATAGAACTGCGCGGTTCTGGCCAAATCGTTGGCGCGGCCGGCAAAGCCAAGAAACAGCGCCCGCGCCTGCGCGCCGGTCAGCTTCAGCGGCAGCAAAGTCACGTCCTCGCGGCGTATATTGGTGCGCAGGCGAATAATGTCTTTCTCCTCGGCGGCGATCATCACCAGTTCGAACTGCTTGAAGAAGCCGCCGACTTCGGAGAACTCCTCGCCGCGTTCGCGCCGGACTTCGGCAGAGAACACGACGCGGCCGCCATCGGCGAAGCCGAAGCTGATAAGAGTGTGGGCGATGGCCTGACTGCCCCAGACCGAACTCACCAGATCGACCGACGTGAGCCGTTCGAGCGAATAGCGCCGCGTCTCCCAATGCGGCGTGAATTCCGTATCACTTCGCCAGTCGAAATTCCGCACGTTGTGCAGGACGACATCCGGCCCGGCTATGTCGGCGGTCACGCCATGGGCGACGTCCGGAGCCCAGTCCCGATCGTTCGACGGTGCGATCGACATCCACCAAACCACGCCGACGAGACAGGCGACCGCCAGCCCGCCCCAGCCGATCTTCCAGCGTCGCAGCCCGACGCCAATAAGGCCAATGGCCACAATGGCGATCGCGGCCATCCAAAACCAACAATAAGGCGGCTTGACCTGGAACCAGACCGCCGTGAGCGCCAGCGCGGCGGCCACGGACGTTACCGCAAAAAGCATAAATCCTCGGCCCATCCGCCTACTTCCTTCCGCCGACGCGAAACAATAACCCTGCATTCGGCAATAAAGGTGTTAAGTCGATCCGTATCGCGTCGCTCGGGTCGCGAACTTACCGGAATTCCAGACAATGTTCTCCGCCCCCCGCTCATCGACGTGTACGCTGAGGGGCCGGCGGGTCGCGAGCGCACTCTTCGCAACGATTGCGCTCTCTTCTGCGCTCGCCGGCTGCGCCCGCCCCGGCGCCAACGTGTTGATCCCGACGGAGACCGTCGCGCCCGGCGCCAAGCTTGTTACCGTTTATGTCGCGACCACGCGCGTGCGGCAGGCGGACAGTATGATCGTTTACAACAGCGACCGCGCGTCAAACCTGAACTATGCCGAGTTCACCATCGCCATTCCGCCGCGTCACAAGGCCGGCGAGATCGAATGGCCGAGCGGCGTCCCCGACCCGGAGAGCAATTTCCTCACCGTGCGGCAGAATCTACTGACGGCGCAGGAGTTCGAAAGCAAGGTTTCGGCGCGCAGCAACCGCAAGGCCGCCGTCTTCGTGCACGGCTACAACGTCAGTTTCCAGGAAGCGGTTTTCCGCCTCGCCCAGTTGACGTCGGATGGCGATATCGACGGTGTGCCGATCCTGTTTTCGTGGCCGTCGGAAGGCACGCTGACCGGATATATCGCGGACAAAGATTCGGCGACTTATTCGCGCGACGCGCTGGCGCATTTGCTGACGCTGCTGGCACGCGACCGCAAGAACGGCGACGTGGCGGTGCTCGGGCACAGCATGGGCGCGTGGCTGACGGCTGAATCATTGCGCCAGTTACGCATGACCGGCAGAAACGCGACGATCAACCGGCTGGCTGTCGTGCTGGCGGCGCCGGATATCGATGTCGACGTATTCCGCACGCAGATGAAGGTGATCGGTCCGCTGACGCCGCCGATGACGGTGCTGGTGTCGCGCGACGACAAGGCGCTTGCCTTCTCGAGCCGGATCACCGGCACGCGCAAGAAGCTGGGCTCGATCGATGTCGACGATCCGCGCGTACAGGAAAGCGCGCGCGCGGCGAAAGTCAGGGTGATCGATATTTCCAGCCTGAATGCGCCGGACGGATTAAACCACGACGGCTTCGTCACTTTGGGGACGCTTTATTCGCGATTGGGACCGTCGGAGCGGCGCGGCAACGACGCGGGCCAGGCCGGCGCCTTCGTCTTCAATACGTTCGGCACGGTTTTATCGACACCGTTCTCGCTCGTCGGCGGCGCGCTAGCCGGGCAATAGGCGCGCGCTCAGGCCGCGATGTGTCTGACCTCGCCAAGCGTATCCGGCACCAACGCCAGCGCATCGGCCAGAACCTGCGCGGACGCGGCCGGCTTGACCGCCTCGACCGACAAATGCCGGCGGAAGGCGCGCGCGCCGGGAACGGCGCGGAACAGGCCGAGGACATGGCGGGTGATGGAATTCAGCCGCACGCCTTTGGCCATTTCACGTTCGATATAGGGAACAAGCGCGAGCGCGGCTTGCTTGGGGGTCGCGAATGCCGGCGCTTCGCCATAGAACGCGGCATCGACGGAAAGCAGACGCCACGGCTCCTGATAGGCGGCGCGGCCCATCATGACGCCGTCGAGTTGGCCGCGTTCTGCGCGCGCCTGTTCGACGCTGGCAATGCCGCCATTGAGGACGATGGCGAGATCGGGATGCACGGCCTTGAGCCGGTGCACGATGGCGTAATCGAGCGGCGGCACTTCGCGGTTTTCGCGTGGCGACAGGCCTTTGAGCCAGGCCTTGCGGGCATGCACGATCACGGCATCGGTGCCGGCGGCCTTGACGATGCCGGTGAAAGAAAACAGCGCCTGCTCCGGCTCCTGTTCGTCGACGCCAATGCGGCACTTGACGGTAACGGGGATTTTGACCGCGGCCTTCATCGCCGCGACGCAATCGCCGACCAGAGCCGGTTCCAGCATCAGGCAGGCGCCGAAGCGGCCTTCCTGCACCCGGTCGGACGGGCAGCCGACATTGAGATTGATCTCGTCATAGCCATAGTCCGCGCCGATGCGGGCACATTCGGCGAGCGCCGCCGGATCGCTGCCGCCAAGCTGGAGCGCCACCGGGTGTTCGGCGGCGTCAAAGCCGAGCAGCCGGTCGCGGTCGCCATGCAGGATGGCGCCGGTGGTCAGCATCTCGGTATAGAGAAGCGCCCGGCGCGTCAGCAGCCGATGGAAGAACCGGCAGTGCCGGTCGGTCCAGTCCATCATCGGAGCAATTGCGAATTGTCTATTTATATCAGTCATTTACGAGCGTGTTCGAATTCCATGTCGTACCACGGAGCACTAGGCTTCATGCAATCGCAAAGACGACATAAAGGCCTATACGGCTCTACGCGACATCAAACAAGGCGGGGATCGTCAGCACCCAACGCATTGCTTGTAGGCGCGCGCGGTACGCCGGCGGTGCGGCCGCAGTACGGCAAGATGAAGAGCGCACGCATTTACACTTGTAAACCCGTCACCGGCGAAACGGTTGGTCCGCTCATTAATAGTCTCCGCACGCACCGCTAACAGACACGGCTCCACAGCCGATGTTGTCTGCATTGAGCCATTAGCGGACACGCGCCGGCGCGGCCGGACTGTCCTCTAGTGACAATAACGGACAATACCGGAAGTCGAGCGCAACGTGCGTTGCGGTCCTAGCCCGCTGCCCTCTAGCCAAACAATCGCAGTATTGGCCTTACGCGGCGAGCTTGGTCTCCTTGACCTCGATCACCTCAAAATTCAGCGCCTTCAACAGCCGGTACAAGGCGTCAATTTCGGCCTGCTTCGGCTTCGGCATGGGCGAGCGCATGTACGGATTGGGAATGAGCCCGCGCAGCCAGGTCGCCGTCTTGTAGCGAATATGCAGGCGGCCCATGTCGGCGACGTATTCGTGCAGCTGCACAAGTCCGCCGTCCCAAATTCGCCGGGCCTTGTCGATATCCTTGGCATCCCAGGCTTCGAGATGGTCGAGCATGGGTTCGAGGGCGAAATTCCAGAAGCCGGACAATGTGCCGTCGAACATGCCGGTCGCCTTGTATTCGTGGAAGCGCGACGCGAGCGCGCCCATGACGGCAACATGGCGATCGAGGCCGCGCAATCCTTTCGCGATCAACCGGAATCCGTCATACATGTAAGTCATCTTCCAGCCGACCACATTCGGCACCTCGCGACAGATGCGCAAGGTCGCTTCAAGCGGCAGGCCCGGATAGAATGGCGGCTTGGCCCCGCCAACCGGATGCGTCACGATGGGCAGATCGACCGCGCGATCCTGCGCGATGATCTGGTCGAGCCAGATTTCCGGATAGCCGTCGGCGTCCCAGCAAGAGGTTACGTCCTGCGCACCGCCCGGCGGGGTGACAAAAATTCCATTGACGCCCATGGCCTTGCAATCGCGCGCGGTCTCGACCGTTTCGTCGGTCGTGATCGCCCAAGTGCCGGCGATGACAGGTACCTTGCCCTGCACTTCTTCCATCGCGATTTCAAGCACGCGCCGTTTTTCCTGGCGCGTGAGATAGAAGATTTCGCCAGCCTCCGGATTGATGCACAATCCGCCACCCATGCGGACGAATTTCTCGTTTTTCAAGAAGTACTGCAGGTAACGACGATAGGCCGGCTCATCGATCTTCATGTGCTGATCGAAGGGCAGCAGAACCGCCACATACAAATGATCGCCAACGCTCTTGGGCTGGAATTTCATGACGATATCTCCGTGGATTAGATCTCGGTTAAGTTTCGTACAATCTCAATCGAGCGGCTTGGCGTCGATCAGCACGAAGGCCACGACGCAAGGCGCATTCGACCGGTTCGCCCATGCGTGATTGGTGCCGCGCTGGATCATTACGTCGCCGGCCACCATCTTGGTTTCGCCTTCGTCCATCACGGCCCAGATTTCGCCCGACAACACGATGGCGTAGTCGATCGAACGTGTGCGATGCATATGGGCGTGCCGGACCGGACCGCCGGTGTTGGCGGCCTTGGCCGTCTCATCGATGGCGACCGAGCCGCCCATTGCAGCAGCCTTGGCAGCCCAGTCCTTGTCTGGAGGAAACTGGACGACGCGGAATACGCTGCCGTTCGCCGGCGGCGCGACCTGGATCGGCAAACCGCACGGATCGTTGTTTGTCCCGATGCCGTTGTCCGCCGGCGTGGCGGCGGTCCGCCAGAAGTCGGTGACCGCGAAATTCGGCTGATCCATGATCGGCATGATATGCGGTGACGTGTCGTCTGACAGGATCACCGAGCGGCCTTGGGCGTCGTGAGCGGTGACGATACGCCGAAACCGCTGGATCTCCGGGCCCGGCTTTGCCGACTTGACTTGACTTGCTTCACTCATGAACGGCTCCAAATGACGCTATTGTGGAATGACGGGCAGTAGCAGATGCGAGGGCCGCTTTGCGTCGTGGTAGATTTTGTGCAGCGTGGTTTGGCTGCTGCAGATGTGGTTCGGCACGTATTCGGCATTGGTCGCACCGCCGACCCCGGTGGGCATATCGGCGCTTGAGATCTCCAGGCAGATGCGGTGGGCGCGCCGGAACAGATTGGCCGTCGCCATGATTTCGATTGCATAGCTCTCGATGGCGCCGGGCCGTACTTTTGCTTGAGCCGCGCGCGTCAGCGGATGCCACGGCTTCCACGGCTTCGAACGATTTGGATCGAGCGCGCGGTGCGAGGCCTTGAGCCAGCCACGCGTCACTTCGCGCTCCGGCAAATCGAGCGGTATTTCCCGCTCGCCCTCGCGCACGGTACGCACCGAACCGTCCGGCCCGATATCCTTGAGCGTGACAATCCAGTTGGTGTCGTCCCGGTCTATTTCGGCGAAAAGGTTCAGCACGCCAGGACCCACCACGAGAAGGTCGTTGGGCAGCGGATCGGTCAGATAGCGTAGCTTCTGGATGCCGTTCGTCTGCGTCGGTGGCATCTGCACGAAAGCATCGGGCGGCAGCGCGTCATCGACACTCGACGGCGTGAATGGCATGGTCTGCAGCCGTTCCCAGCTATTGAGGTAGAACTTGGTCCATTGTGTTTCCGGCAAAGGCCAGTCTGAGCCGGAACGCCATTCGTTGGCGCCCATGACCCAATATCGCACCGGCGGCTCTTTCATGATGCCGGTGTCGATGTTTTTGAGCCAATGGTCGTGCCAGCGCAGAATTTCGTTGTGCAACGAATGGAAGGGCCGCTCCAGATGAGCCGGCCCGGTAAATGTCAGTTTCTTGGGGCCGCGCAGACGCTCGAAATAATTCTGCGCGCCATTGAGATGCGTCTTGTACGTGTAAGCGTACCAGCCGGCGCCGGTGTAGCTCGGCACCTTGATCTGCTCGATCGCCTTCTCGGCCGCTTCGACAACGGCCTCCTTGTCGTAAGGGTCGATCAGAAGGTCGAAGTACGGCGGCATATGCTGGCCCTTTTGGGTCAACACATTGAAGACGTGCGGATACATGCGGTAATCGGCGTTCTGCATGGCTTCGCGCCACAGCGCTTCGCGCTCGGCCGGCAGTTCGCCCGGTTTGCCCTTGTTCTGGTGCAAGGCGGCAAAATGCATGATCAAGTATCGGAAGAAGTGGAGCACCCCGCCCGGATATTCTTCCCGAAAACTGCCGAGCGTGCCCAGCGCACCGCGCGGGTCGAACGGGAAGATTGCCTTCAGATGCGGCGGATTCTGCTTGGCGGCATGGAACTGCTCCGCCCCGAATCCGGAAATGCCGACCATGCCGACATTGCCGTCGCACCATGGCTGCTTCGCAATCCATTCGATCAGGTCATAGCTGTCCCATTGGCGGCTTCCGCCGCCGTCCGATTTGAAAATCCCGCGCGGCGAACCGATGACGTGCACGTAGCCGCGCGAGACGAAGAATTTGGTATCGCCCGCTTCCAAAAGGCCGGCCCAGAGCGACGACCATGCCGGCTGCGGCGGCAAGGATGCTGCGACATCCGGCCCCTGAAGATCCTTGTTGTAGATCGAAAACGCCAGCAACGCCGGAAACTTCTCGGTCGAGTCCGGGCGATAGATGTCGATCGAAAGGTTGACGCCGTCGCGCATCGGCACGGCGACATCCTTCTCGGCGACGATACCCTCGTAAGCCGGAGCACGATCATAGGCGACCGGACTGCGGTCACTCGAAGCCATTAGCGTTGCTTGCATATCGTCAATCATGTCTTGATTCCGGGTCTTGTCGTTATTGCGCGATGATGGTCTTGGGATCGAGCTGGCTCCGATAGAGCTTCAGTTCCTTCCCGACGTTCAGGAAAAACGTGAAGTCTTCCGTCCGCGCCTTGTTATCGAAAGCCGGAAAGCTTGTGGTGTTGTAACCGATATACTTTTTCTCGATTTCCTTGGCTTCGTCCGGATTTTTACGGATGAAGTCCAGGCCTTCGTCGATTGATGTCCGGAAATTCTTCACGGCCTCCGGGTTTTTCTTCGCCCAGTCGCCGCCCGCCAGCCAGCCGCTGACAAGCACGTCGGGATTGACCTCGGCGAAATACTGGGCCGCAATGGTTCCGGTTTTCGTTGCGACGATGCGCGTGCGCAGCGGCTCGACAATCGCGACATAGTCGACGGCCTTGCTTTTGAGCATATCCGGCAATTGCGGCAGCGGTCCTTCGACGACCTTCACTTTGTCGAGCGGAATTTTGTTGTTGAGCAACCACTTGCGGAACATCACGTCGATGACGCTGTTGATCCCCGGCACGCCGACCGTCTTTCCGATCACATCGGAAGGCTTTTCGTATTTGATATCGCTACCCGCCATCAGGCTGATGATTGGATTCTCTTTGGTGTGACGCGCGGCGCCGGCGACCATCACCAGATCGAGCCCGCCGTCCACGGCCTGAAGCAGCGTCGGAATGGTGGTCATGCCGATTTGAATGCTGCCCGAGACGACAGCCGAAGGAATGTTATTGACGACCGGAATCTTGACCATTGTTGCGTCGATGTTGTGCTTTTCGAAGATTCCCTTCTCCTTGGCGACATAGGCGGCAAGAAAATCGGTCGCCGGCGGATAGCCGATGGCGACTTTGGCCGGCTCGGCCGCGGCCGGTGTCAGACCAAGGATGGACAGGTATACAGCTGTCAGAACGCTCAGGAACGCCTTCATGGTATCCTCCCGTTTTTATGTGCCCAGGTTACGCCAGCGCAGTGCGCGCCGTTCGAAAAGCATGATCAGGTGATTGGCGGCAAAGCCGAGCACGGCGAGCATGATCAGCCCGGCATAAAGATCGGCGCTGCGATAAGAGCGCTGGGCGAAGAAAATGTCCCAGCCCAGCCCCGGCAGAGATGACTGCATCTCGGTAACCACGGTCAGAATGAGCGCCAGTGCAAGGCTCACACGCAGCCCGGCGACGATGTCCGGCAACGCGGATGGCAGCGCGATCTTGCGCATGAAGTCATGCCGTTTGAGGCCGAGGACATTCGACACGTCCGCCAATTGCGGCGATACAGACGAAAAGCCGTGCACACTCGCAAGCAAGACCGGCCATACCGCGCCGAATGCGATGACGGTCAGTGACATCGCATTGGACAGGCCGAGAAACAGAATAGCGACAGGAATGACGGCCGACGCTGGCAGCGGCCGAATAAATTCGAGAGTTGGATTGAGCAGAACGCGCGCGAGCCGGAACGAACCGATAGCCGCGCCGAGAGCGATGCCAATGATGGAGGCCAGCAACCAGCCTACGACCATCCGCAATGCGGTCCAGGCAAGGGAAGTCCATAAGGAGCCATCAAATGCGCGATATTGCAAAACCTCGATGGCCCGCAGTGGCGACGGAAAGAAGATTGGCGAAAGCAGATGAGCGTCGGCCAATAACTGCCACACGACGATCAAAGACAACGCGAAACCGAAAGCCGCGAGGTTAATAGGATCGAGGAGCCGTCTCATAACGGCCTCCACATCAATCCCGAGCCGCCGCCGAGACGGCTGAGCAACAGGTTCAGCACAAAACCCAGCAGGCACAGCCAGACGAGCTGCGCCCACATCAGGCCGATTTGCAGCGATTGCTGGGCAAGAACGAGATGGTACCCGAGGCCGCGCGGGTTGAGCACGATTTCAATCGTGACGGCGACCACTAACGATATCGCGGCGGCAACCCGCAAGCCGACATTAATCCGCGCGAATGCCGCAGGCAAAACGACCTTGGTCATTCGCTTCCAGACCGGAAGCTCCAACACGGCGGCGACTTCGAGCAATCTGCCTTCGATAGCCCGTACTGCCGAGATCGTAACGATCAGGATCGGCCAGACGCAGGCATAGGCAACGATGCTCGCTTCAAGTCCGACGCCGAAGCCGAACATCATCAGCGCGAGAGGCATGAACGCAATGGCGGGGATTGGGCGTAACGCCTCGATTGTCGGTCCGGCAATTCGTTCCGCCGTCGGCGCGAGACCGAGTATGGTGCCGACCGCGATTCCGATAACAGCTGCGAGCGCAAGTCCGAGCAATGCCGTCTCGCAGGTCTGCAACGTCGCGAGCAGTAATGAGCCATCGCGCAGACCGGCATATCCGGCTTCGATGATATCCGAGGGACGCGACAGCGATTCCAACGTCAGCAATCCAGCGCGGCTCGAAACTTCCCAAAGCCCGAGAAAGGAAACCGGAATAATGGCTCCGAGCAACGGCTTCCGCATCACTGCTGACCTTTGCCCTCGAACGCCTGCGGGGGATGTTCTTGCACCAGCAATTCAAACAGGCGATGCCGGTAAGCGAGAAAGCGGCCATCCTCACGTGTCGTTAGCTGATTGCGCGGCCGCGGGAGATCGATTTCCATCGTCTCCATGATGCCGGCCGGCGAGCCGCCGAGCACGATAACTCGGTCGCCGAGATAGATGGCCTCTTCGAGGTCGTGCGTAATAAACACAGTTGCTATTTTTTTATCGGCGACGAGTTGAAGAATCTCGTCCTGCAAGGACTGCCTGGTCATCGCGTCGAGCGCGCCGAATGGTTCGTCCATCAGCAGCAGCTTCGGATCTTGCGCCAGGCAGCGGGCAATTTGCACACGTTGCTGCATGCCGCCGGAGAGCTGACTCGGAAATTGTTCTTTCGCCCGGCTTAAGCCAATGATGCCGAGTAGCTCGTCGACAATGGCGTCCTGCTCCGAAGCCGGGACATTGCGCGCTTCCAGGCTGAGCGCAACATTGCCGCGCACGGTGCGCCATGGCAGCAACGCCTTGGAATAATCCTGGAAAATGATGGCGCGGTCGCGCGACGGCCCCGAAATCTCGGCGCCCGCGAACTGGACTTTGCCCTCGGCGGGACGTGCGAGGCCGGCAAGAACCCGCAGCAGCGTCGTCTTGCCCGACCCCGAGGAGCCGACAATGCAGAGGAACTCTCCGTCACGAACATCAAAGTTGATGCCATCTAAAATCGTCCGCGCGCCGAAACGTACGGTGAGACCGGAAACTTCCAGCGCCGAAGCTTCGGCTTTCTCAGGCCGCACCGATCCAACGGTTTTGCGCAGTGGCTGCACTTGGGCCCTCCCGGCCGAGATGCTCTCGAAATTGATATAGAGAGCTTTTCTTTTTTATTGAACTCGTTCATAGTTGAACATGTTCATGTTGTTGTCAAGCGGTCTCATCCGCTAAAATCCAGGCCTTGGCGTAGAAAGAATTGAAATGACCGATTTGCCGCTGGTGGCTCCTGACGGCCTGCGCACGCGCAACAAGCTGGAAAAACTGCGACGCATCAAAGAGACGGCGCAGAATCTATTTGTTGCCAAGGGTTTCGACGACACGACCATGCGCGAAATCGCCGTCATCGCGGGCGTCGGGCTTGGCACGATTTTTCTCTACGCCAAGAACAAACGCGACCTGCTGTTTCTGACGATTAACGAGCCACTCGAAATCGTTATTCAAAAGGCCGAGGACGCCGTAGATCCGAAAGCAACACTGATCGGCAATCTCCTATCAGTTGCGAGACTGCACTACCGTTTTTTCGGCCAGCAGCCCGCCCTAGCCCGGCTCGCACTGCGTGAGATGATTTTCTACGAGTCCGGCGCACAGGCCGCGCCATTTCAGAAGACGAGAGATCGTTTGATCCGGCTATTCGGCCATGTCATCGAACTGGCAATTGCGAACCAGGAAATCGCACCGAAAGAACAGTCGCTATTCGCAGGGTGGACGGTGTTTTGTATATTTCAGGTTGAACTCCGTCGCTGGCTCGCAAATGATGTCACAGACCTCAAAACCGGCCTGGGCGAACTTGAACGCGCTCTTGCGTTGCTGATCGCAGGTTTCGGCACTTATGCAGAGAAATCTGCGCAAAAGGCTCAGCGAAAATAATCGATGATGAGTGGCCGCGGTCGTCGCAGTACTGCACTTATAGCTGTCCAATGGGTTCAATGTCTGCTTGGGGTAATTTGCGACCTAACCGTTAAGCGCAAAATCGGGCCGATGTCCGCTATGCATCCAATAGCGACCAAATTTCGCGACTCGACTAAATGACGCATTGTGCCACAAGCAGACATGCCGACCATCTGTGCTGCGCATATGGCCCGCCGGGATATGGCCGGTCCCGGAAAGCGTTGCACTGACTTGCAAATGCCGCCTAGCAAGCTTCGCGGGCAGCCTCAAGAGTAAGAACGCTTTCGGTCGGCGCTTACGCCCGCTATCCGAGTTTCTACTTCGCGAGCATCAGAGCAGCACCAACGCAAGCCCGTCCAATACCGCGCGGTAAAGGCTTAAGTTGCCGCGCACCAGCTACAGGGTGCGCGGCAACTGAAGGTCAGGGTTTGAACACAAAGCCCGGCTTAATCGCCACGTCACCGGGAATGGGCTGCAGGTCGGAAAACAGCTCCGGGTGTGACTTCATCACGCTGAGGATGAATTTGGGTTCGATGTGTTTGTTCACATCGAACACCGACTTGATGACGCCCAGCCGTTGCAGCGTGTCCTGCGCCTTCCACAGCGCACGATAGTTATGAGCCGAAATGCGGCGATCGACCTGCTGGATGTTGTACTCCATCGCCGTCTCCGCCACATCGAGCTTCAATCCGGGAATCCAGCGCGTACCGATGGCGGCGGCTTGTTTCGGATTCTTGCGCATCCACTGGTCCGCCTCCGACACGGCCGCCACGAATTTCTCGATCGTCGCGCCGTTCTTCTCCAGCCAGGGCCGCAACGCGATATTGAAGCCGAGATAAGAGATGACGTCGCCGCCGCGGATCACCTCGATCGCACCCGGCACGTCCTTCATGCCGATCACCGGCACCGGGTCCCAACACGCATACGCGTCGACGCCCTTGGCAAGCAACGCCACGTTCATCTCCGGCGGCGGCGTGTTGACGAGCGTCACGTCGGCCGGCGTAAGGCCGGCTTTCTCGAGCAGACCGAGAATGTAGAGATGGTTGATCGTGCCGAACGAAGCGGCGATCTTCTTGCCCTTGAGGGTCTTGAGATCGCCCTTTACGATACCGGAGTCCTTGCCGGCGATCATCGCAAGCGTTGCGTCCGAACCGAGCTTGGTGGCGTTGCCGCTGAAATTGCCGAAGAACACGAGATCCATGCCACGCAGGATGGCGCCGATGGCCGGCACGCCGGCCTGCACCATGTCGGTCTCGCCCGCCTGCAAGGCATTGAGCGCATCGACGCCGGTGGCATAGGGGCGCGCGATGGTCACGTCGAGCCCGTGTTTTTCGAAGAAGCCGCGCTCGAGTGCAATCGGCAAAGCCAGCATGTCAACGGCCGCAACCATGCCGACCTTGAGCTTTATCGGATCCTTCGTTTGGGCCATTGCCATTGATGGCATCAGCAGCAACAAGGCGCAGAACAACATCGCAAGTCGTCGCAACATATTATCCTCCCGTTGGTTGAAGCGGCTCGACGCGCGTCACCCAGTAAGGGCGGGCGACGGTCGTCAAGTCCGCTCGTTTCACTCCACGCACTTCAACGGCGTTTTCTTGTGTCCCGGATACCCTGCCGTGGGTTTGGAGCAACTGAACGTGAAAACGCTCAGGCGGGAACGGCAGGACGACCAGGATATTGACCTTTTCCGCGCCGCCGGAAAAGGCTCCGATCTTTTGTGGTGCTGCGATCGTCAGCCAAAGCTGCCAAGCCAGATAACAGAGCACCACCGCAATCAGGATATGCGCCTTTCGCGATCGAAGGGCATCGTTCAACATGGTCAGGCCGATCGCACGAGTTGAAGCACGCGTCCTGACAATTCCTTGAACCGCGGGTCATCATTCAACGCATCCCATGACCGCGGCCGGGGCAAGTCGATGGCAATCTCCTCAAGCACCCGCCCCTTCGATAGCGCCACCACCCGGTTGCCGAGAAACACGGCCTCGCCGACATCATGCGTGATGAAGATGACCGTCGGCCGCTTCTCCTGCCAAATGCGCGTAAGCTCTTCCTGCAACGTCATGCGCGTCTGGGCGTCGACGCTCGCAAACGGTTCGTCCATCAGCAACACGTCCGGCTCGTTCGCCAGCGCACGCACCACGCCGACACGCTGCTGCATGCCGCCGGACAACTCAGCGGGATAGCGCCCTGCCGCCTCAGTCAGTTTGGCGAGCGCCAGATATTCATAGGCGATCTTTTCACGTTCGGCCTTGCCGACGCCGCGCATCTTTGGGCCGAAGGCGACGTTCTCCAGCACTGTCCGCCATGGAAACAGCGCGAACGACTGAAACACCACGCCGCGATCGGCTCCTGGACCTTTCACGGGCCGCCCGTCCAGCAGGATCTCGCCGCCCGTGTGCGGAATGAAGCCTGCGATCATGTTGAGGATCGTCGTCTTGCCGCAACCCGACGGCCCCACGATGGAAACGAACTCGCCCTGCCGTACGTCCAGCGACACATCGTGCACGGCAGTGACATTGGTGCCGGCATAGGGATCGAAATACGTCTTCGACAAATTGCGGATAGTCAGATTCTTCATCGCGTCACCAGCCCCCAACGCTGTCCGGTGGCCCGCTCGATGGGCGCCAGTATCCAACTGTCGACGATGTACCAAAGGATGCCGAGGATGATCATGCCGAGCAGAATCTCGACGACCGAACCGGCGCGACGCGCATCGAACATGAGAAAGCCAATGCCGCTGGTGCCGACGATGATCTCGGTCGCGATCAGTGCACGCCAGCCGTAACCAAGCCCGTTGCGCAGGCCGGTTACGATGTTCGGCAACGCGCCCGGCAACACCACTTCCCAAAGGATGCGGGTGCGCGAGGCGCCGAGGCTCAGGGCCGCGCGATGCATCGTGATGGGAATCGAGCGCACACCGAGCACCGTGTTCAGGACCACCGGGAAGATCACCGTGTAAACAATGACGACTGTCATGGTGATAAGGCCGTAGCCGAACCAGATCACCAGGATCGGCAGCCAGGCGATGTCGCCGATGGCCTGAAAGAACAGCAGTAACGGCCACAGCGCCGTGTGTGCCCGCTGGCTTAGGCCAACGAGCATGCCGAGCGGAACCCCGAGCGCGATGCCCCAGAACGCTCCGACAGCGAGGCGCACCATACTGTCCTGCAAGTATTCCGGCAGAATGCCGGTATAAACCAGCGAGCCAAACGAGCGCACGACATCGACGGGCCCCGGCAAGAACGCGCGAGGAAATACCTCAAGCTCGGTGACGATCCACCAACCCGCGACCAAGGGGATAAATGGCGCAATGGAACCGATCGACGGCCAGCGCGCCGTGAGACGCACGCAGTGGCTCCAGAGATTGAGAAAAAATGGCTTCATGCGCGCTGCACCATGCCCCAGCGCTCGATGGTGGCGCGCTCAAGCGGTGCCAACAACAACCGGTCGAGCAGCAGCCACAACACGCCGATCACAATCATGCCGAGCACAATTACTTCGGTCCTGTAGAAGTCGCGCGCGACAAACAACATGTAACCAAGGCCGACATTGGTTGCGATCATCTCGGCCGCGATCAGCCCGCGCCAGGCAAACCCCAACCCGGTGCGTATGCCCGTGACGATATTAGGAAGCGCGCCCGGCAGCAGCACCTCGGTCAGCATCGCCCATCGCCCCGCGCCGAGCGAGGCGGCCGCATTGCGCACATGCAGAGGAATGGTCGAGACGCCGAGCAGCGTGTTGTACGTCACAATAAAGAACACGGCATTGAAAATCACGAAGGTGATGGCGCCAAAACCGTAGCCGAACCACAAAGTCGCGATCGGAATCCACGCGATGCCGGCCAACACCGAGAAAAACCTGAACAGGGGCGTCAGGAAGGCAGAAACAACCGGACTGACACCCATGGCAATACCTAAGGGAATGGCGACCAACAGCGCGAGCGACGTGCCGACGGCAACGCGCAGCAGACTCGCGCCGATGTGATGGATAAGGGTGCCATCCAGTATTCCCTCGATCCCCGCCTGGATCACGGAGGAAGCAAGAGGAAATAGGCGAGGATTGAAGTTGAAGTACGGGATCAGAACGGCCCAGAGAACAATCAGGACTGCAAATGGAGCGCAGAACCAGAGCGCCGAAGAGAGCCGGTGCTGCATCATCACGTTTGCCTCAGATCGCGCGGGCCGTTTAGCCGACCATTCCGGCGACGGTGGCCGACATTTTGTTCAGACAGTTTGGACTGGGTGTAGCCGAGGACCCGTTCCATGGCGTTGCGAGCTTTTTTGGCGTCCCCTTCTTCGATGGCGCGGGCGGTGGCGGCATGGTTCGGCAGGTTGCCCTCGAACCAGCCATCGACGCTATCGACGGCCACCAAAAACACCGTGCTCAGAATCGTGTCGATCGCACCGCGAAAGCCCTGCAGCACTGGATTGTGCGTCGCGTCCAGAATAGCGAGGTGAAAAGCTTTGTCCGCGGCAGTTGCGCTGGCTTGATTGTCGGACGTTTCCATCGCTTCCAGGGCTGCATTGATCCGCTGCCGGTCCTTTTTGGTGGCGCGGGTGGCAGCGAGCGCGGCAGCGGCCGGCTCAATGATCGAGCGGACTTCCTGGACGGCCAGCAACAACTCAAGGTCGGGTTTGTCCTCGCCAACCAGCCAGTTCAACACGTCGCGATCGAGCAGGCTCCAATCCCGCCGCGGCAACACCTGGGTGCCATGACGCGGCCGAACGCTGACTAGCCCTTTTCCCGAGAGCGTTTTGATCGCTTCGCGAACCACGCCACGGCCGACGCCAAAGCGTATTTCGAGATCATGTTCGGGTGGCAATACAGCGCCGGCCGGAATGATCTCCTGGGCGATCTCGCGGCCGAGTGTTGCCAACACCGCGTGAATGCGGCCCGGCTTCAAACGCTTTTCGGATTTGGCGCGCTTGGTACGCACGATCTGTTTGCTCCCGGACGCCGGCTCTTTGGCCAGTTGTTGCGTTCAACTGATACCCCAATTTGTTTGCCGCCGCAATCATCCGATGTTAAAGATCGGATGATTAGAACGATGCTGCGATGCAAAACTATTTGCATCGGTCGCAAGGAGACGGACGAACCATGGCGACCATTGGTTATCTGACAACGACCCTATTCGAGTTCGGCGCCATCAAGAGCCTGCCGGCCGAGATACAGGCGCTCGGCATTCGTCGGCCATTGCTCGTCACGGACGCCGGAGTGCAGAGTGTTGGAATTGCAGCGCAGGTGCTGAGCCAACTCGATCCGGCAGCGGTCGCGGTATTCGCCGGCACGCCGCCGAATCCGACGGAGGAAGCGGTACGTGAAGGCGTCGCAGCCTACCGCGACGGCGGCTGCGACGGGGTCATCGCACTCGGCGGCGGTTCACCGATCGATCTTGCCAAGGGCGTAGCGTTGGCGGCCACCCATGAGGGGCCACTAGAGCAATATGCGGCGATCAGTGGCGGGATCGGCAGGATTACTGCGAAGGTCGCGCCGGTGATC
>CAIMEA010000067.1 GCA_903839845.1 uncultured Hyphomicrobiales bacterium | reverse complement strand
CTGCCGACCGGCAAGATGCCGCTGCGCGATCTCTACAATCTCTATCCCGATCAGTTGCCGTCGAGCATCCGCGATCGCACCAAGGTGCCGTTCGGCGAGGGCGCCGGCCTCGACGTCAGCGCGCGCGAATCGGACTGGAAGCGGCGTTTCGATGCCGCCATTTCCGATAGCGATCTGGCCGACGGGCAACGGCAATTCGCCGGCTTCAAGGTTCAGTCGAAGGAAGAGCTGTTCTATCTGCGCAAGCTCGCCGCGACCTTCGACATTGCCCGCGTGCCGCATTTGCGCGACCGCGCCTGGATTTCGGTGCCGGTGATGCAGCACCTCGAGAAGATGAAGGCGCACGCGTATTTTAGCCTTTAGGGCGGACACGCAGCGCATAAGCCAAATCCGTCATCCTGAAGCGCGAGCGTAGCGAGCCTCGAAGGATGCACGGCCACATTCTTGCGGGCCGTCGCCCTTCGAGGCCTGGCTCCGCCGGGCACCTCAGGGTGACGGGTCCCCTTGTCTTTTCCCGCCCGATCCGCTTTCACTCGTGGTCCCGACACCCTCGAATCGCGGCTAATTCCATGCGCCTGTCCCGCTACTTCCTGCCGATCCTGAAAGAGCCGCCGCGCGAGGCCGAGATCGTCTCGCACCGCCTTATGCTGCGCGCCGGCATGATGCGCCAGGAAGCCGCGGGCATTTATGCCTTCCTGCCGCTCGGTCTGCGGGTGCTCAACAAGATCTGCGCCATCGTGCGCGAGGAGCAGGACCGTTCCGGCGCCATCGAGCTGCTGATGCCGACCATGCAGTCGGCCGATCTGTGGCGCGAGAGCGGCCGTTACGATGCGTATGGCAAGGAGATGCTGCGCATCAAGGACCGGCACGAGCGCGACATGCTCTTTGGTCCCACGAACGAAGAGATGATCACCGAGATCTTCCGCGCCTATGTCCGCTCGTACAAGGATCTGCCGCTCAATCTCTATCATATCCAGTGGAAATTCCGCGACGAGGTGCGCCCGCGTTTCGGCCTGATGCGCGGCCGCGAATTCCTGATGAAGGATGCCTATTCGTTCGACGTCGACCAGGCCGGCGCCGAGCATTCCTACCGCAAGATGTTCGTTGCCTACCTGCGCACCTTCGCGCGGCTTGGCCTGAAATCGATCCCGATGCGCGCCGACACCGGGCCGATCGGCGGCAATCTCAGCCATGAATTCATCATCCTCGCCGATACCGGCGAGTCGGAAGTGTTCTGTCACAAGAACTTTCTCGACATGACGGTGCCGGACGAGAACGTGAATTTCGACAGCCGCGAAGACCTGCAAGCCATTTTCGACAAATGGACGTCGCAATATGCCGCGACCTCCGAGATGCATGAAGCCGACAAGTTCGCCGCCATTCCCGCCGATCAACAGGTGTCGGCGCGCGGTATTGAAGTGGGCCACATCTTCTATTTCGGCACCAAATATTCGGCGCCGATGAAAGCCGTGGTCGCCACCGGGCAGGGCGGCGACGTTCCGGTGCATATGGGGTCCTACGGCATCGGGCCGAGCCGGCTGGTCGCGGCCATCATCGAAGCCTCGCATGACGAGGCCGGTATCATCTGGCCGGAGGCGGTGGCGCCGTTCAAGGTCGGCATTCTCAATCTCAAGCAGGGCGACGCCGCCACGGGCGCGGCCTGCGAGGAACTTTATCGCGGGTTGTCGGCTAAGGGCATCGATGTCCTCCTCGACGATACCGACAAGGGCGCCGGCGCCAAATTCGCCACCGCCGACCTGATCGGCCTGCCGTATCAGGTGATGGTCGGTCCGCGCGGGCTCGCCGAGGGCAAGGTCGAGGTCAAAAACCGCAGGACCGGCGAAAAAGAGATGATGTCGCCGGCCGGCGCGCTGGATTTGCTCGCGCGCTAGGACGCCATAATAAACCTGTGCGCCGTCAGGGTTATTTCCCCCACGAATCCGCCCGAATCGTGTGAAAACCCGGAACATGGGGACACCACGACAATGACCGAGCCCATTCAATGAGCGAGCCGCTATGAGCGAGCCTAATGGGACGCGGCCCTTTTCTGCGTTTGAATGGATGCTGTCGCTGCGCTACCTGCGGGCGCGGCGCAAGGAAGGATTCATCTCGGTCATTGCCGGGTTTTCCTTCCTCGGCATCGTGCTAGGTGTCGCGACGCTGATCATCGTCATGGCGGTGATGAACGGCTTTCGTGGCGAGTTGCTTGACAAGATCCTCGGCCTCAACGGCCATCTGCTGATCCAGCCTCTGGAAAAACCGCTGACCGATTGGGAAGAGGTTGCCGCGCGCATCGCCGCCGTCAAAGGCGTCAAGCTCGCCGCGCCCATCGTCGAAGGCCAGGCTCTGGCGTCCTCGCCGTTCAATGCCGGCGGTGTGCTGGTGCGCGGCATTCGCCTGACCGACATGGAAGGCCTGCCCTCGGTCATCAACAATATCAAGCAGGGTTCGCTCGGCGGTTTTGACGACGCGCAGGGCGTCGCCATCGGCCGGCGGCTCGCCGATCAGTTGTCGCTGCGCGCCGGCGACAACATCACCTTGGTCGCGCCGCGCGGCGCGGTAACCCCAATGGGCACGACGCCGCGCATCAAGGTGTACAAGGTTGCCGCTGTGTTCGAGATCGGCATGTCGGAATATGACGGCGCCATGGTGTTCATGCCGTTGAAGGAGGCGCAGGCCTATTTCAACCGCGCCGGCGACGTCACCGCCATCGAGGTCTATACCGACAATCCCGACAAGGTCGCGCAATACCGCAAGGACGTTCAGGACGCCGCCAAACGGCCGATCTTCATGATCGACTGGCGCCAGCGCAACGCCACCTTCTTCAATGCGCTTCAGGTCGAGCGCAACGTCATGTTCCTGATCCTGACATTGATCGTCCTGGTCGCCGCGCTCAATATCGTCTCCGGCCTGATCATGCTGGTGAAGGACAAGGGCCAGGACATCGCCATCCTGCGCACCATGGGCGCGACGCAGGGCGCGATCATGCGGGTGTTCCTGATTACGGGCGCTGCCATCGGCGTGGTCGGCACCTTGTTCGGATTTCTGCTCGGCGTCGTCGTCTGCCTCAATATCGAGAGCATCCGGCAGTTCATGTCGTGGCTGACCAATACCGAACTGTTCTCGCCGGAGCTGTATTTCCTCTCGCGCCTGCCGGCCAATATGGACACCGGCGAAACCGTCGCCGTCGTGCTGATGGCGCTGATCCTGTCGCTGCTCGCGACGCTCTATCCGTCGTGGCGCGCGGCGCGCCTCGATCCGGTGGAGGCGCTGCGTTATGAGTGACATGGGGGACAGCGGGCAGGAGCCCGCGCAGGACATTCCGATCCTGTTCCTGCACGACGTCGAGCGGCATTACAGCCAGGGCGACGCCACACTGAACATTCTCAACGGCGCCGAACTGGCGTTATGGCCGGGGCAGTCGGTGGCACTGGTGGCGCCGTCCGGCGCCGGCAAATCGACGCTGCTGCATTTGGCCGGCCTGCTCGAACATCCCGACCATGGCGAGGTCTATATCGACGGCCGGGCGACCGCGATTCTGCCGGACGCCGAGCGCACCCGCATTCGCCGCAACGAGATCGGCTTCGTCTACCAGTCGCACCATCTGCTGCCGGAATTCACCGCGCTGGAGAATGTGCTGCTGCCGCAGTTGATCCGCGGGCTCGGCCGCAGCGAGGCACGCAAGCGCGCCATCGAACTGCTCGACTATCTCGGCCTGAAGGGCCGGCTCAATCACCGTCCGGCCGAAATGTCGGGCGGCGAGCAGCAGCGCGTCGCCATCGCCCGCGCCGTCGCCAATGCGCCGCGCATTCTGTTGGCCGATGAGCCGACCGGGAACCTCGATGTCAGGACCGCGGATCATGTGTTCGCGGCCTTTACCCAACTGGTGCGCGCCTCGGGCCTCGCCACCATCATCGCCACCCACAATATGGACATCGCCGCCCGCATGGACCGGCGGGTGACCATCAGGGATGGGCTGGTGGTGGAGTTGGAGTAATCGTTCTCTGACCGAGAGTTTCGTAACTATATGATTTGAATAGGATAACCGGCACGGTCATGCTGGAGGTAATCGGGCTTG
>CAIMEA010000066.1 GCA_903839845.1 uncultured Hyphomicrobiales bacterium | reverse complement strand
CTTCCAGTCCGATTCGCGCGCGCTGACGTCGAGGCCGGCGCCCTCGCCGAACGGCACCTTGGTGCGATCGCGGATGCTCGACGGCAACTGATCGGGATAGAGATTGTAGAGATCGCGCAGCGGCATCTTGCCGGTCGGCAGTCCATTGAGGTCGCGTACCAGCGCGCCCGCTTCAAGATTGAGCGCGTAATTGACGACGGAGGGATCGAGGAACGGCTCGCGCGTTTCCACCTGATAGCGCATGGCACAGCGGTCGACGCGCTGCAGGCTGACGCGGTTCATCAGGCCGAGCACTTCGTCGCGCACAGGCGCGCCCTCGGCGGCGCTTTCGTTGAAGGCGACTTCGAGCGGCGCATAGCCGCAGAACAGTTCGTCGGCGCCCTCGCCGCACAGGTTCACGCGGAAACCGTCGCGGTGCATCTGCCGGTTCGCCGCGAGCGAACAGACCGCGCCGCGAATGAGATTTGGCTCGAAGGATTCCGTATAAGCGACGACGTCATCGATCATGGCAAAGGCAGCGTCGCTGTGCGGATCGAACGGCACCATGCGCAGATCGTAGCCGGTCTTCTCGGCGTAAGCCGTCGCGTATTTGTAGTCGGGCGCGTCGGTGAGGCCGACGAAATAGCCCGGCGCCTCGGGGCGGAATTCGCGCGCGTAATGCGCGACCAAAGTCGAGTCGATGCCGCCGGAAAACAAGGTCGCGAACGGCAGGTCGGGCGGCAGGCGCGTGCGCACCGCTTCGCGCAGGATTGCATCCAGCGCTTGCGGCGAATTTTCCACCGGCATATCGACACGCGGGAAAATCGGCGACTTGAAGCGCGCGCAGGTCTTGCGCGACAGGGCAAAGCCCGGCGGCAGCAGCATGACGTCGCCTTCCGGCACCGTATCGAGCAACGGCCGCATCTCCGAGCAGAACAAAAAGCCCTTGCCGGACTGCATCACATAGAGCGGCTTGACGCCGAACGGATCGCGCGCCGCCAGGAATTCGCCATTGGTCAGATCGACCGCGACGAAGGCATACATGCCGTTAAGCCGCTCGAGCGCGCGATGTCCCCAGATCTGCAAGGCATTGGCCAGCACTTCGGTATCGGAATGCGTCTTGAAGCCGACGCCGAGGTCTTCCATTTCGCGGCGCAACGCCGCGTGATTGTAGATCTCGCCGTTGAACGACACCGCGAGTCGGCCATAGAAAGAAATCTGCGGCTGGGCGCCGTGCTCGGCATCGACGATGCGCAGGCGTCGCGTGCACATGGCGATATTCGGCAGCGGTGAGAAAAGCGGATCGGTGATGTCGCCGCGATGCAGGATGCCCTGGATCAGGCTAGCGACGGTGGCGTCGGCCTCAGGCCACCCGATCGCGATAGCAAATCCGCACATAATGGTCAGTCCCATTCAAGCCAATAAAGGTCAGCCCGACCCTAGGCGCGCGCCAGTAAACGTTTGCTTAACCATGCCGCGACGGCAAAAACGGCGAGCGTCCCCTGTTCCAATTCAAAAGTTAATGTAATATGAAGATCAGGTTGGTGGGGCGTCCATGCGTGTGTGGCTAAGAAGGAGCGTGAGTTTGCTGGCGATCTACGCGATCGCCCTCACCACGATTCTGTCCGTCGCCGCGCCGGCTTCAGCCGGCGCCGCCTTCGATCCGTTCTCGGTCATCTGTCACAGCGGCACTGACACTGCCGCCGCAACCACCGAAACGGCGCCGGCCCAGCCCTCGCCGGCCAAGGCCTGCGATCATTGCACGCTGTGCAATGCCGCGCCGGTCGCTGCCATCGCCTTCGACGGCTTTGTGATCGGCGTGCTGACACCGGCAAAGCCGCCGCGGGCCCCGCGCCCGGCCGTTTCCGTGTCCCACGACGACATCGGCGGCAGTCCCAGACAAGCGCAAGGTCCACCGCAACTGACGTGAATGCCGCGCGGCGATAGCCGCGCCAATGTCATCACGTCATCCGTTGCAAGGACTTCATCATGTCTCGCCTGGGGCTTTGGGCCTGCGCGCTTGCGATCGCAAGCGGCGGCCCTGTGTACGCGCAATCGTCAACCGAACTTCCGGTCATCGAGGTCAATCCAACCGCGTCCGATCTGGCGACACCGCCGGTCAAGCAGCGCTACCAGCTGCCGAATACGACGGCGAGCACCACGGCCGAGAAGATCGAGCAGACCACCAACGCGGTCGACGCCGCCGACACGATCAAATACATGCCGAGCGTATTCGTGCGCAAACGCAATGACGGCGACTTCCAGCAAGTCCTGATGACGCGCTATTGGGGTCCCAATTCGAGCGCCCGCACGCTCATTTATGCCGACGACATCCTGCTCTCGGCGCTGATCGGCAATAACAACACGTCCGGATCGTCGCGTTGGAGCATGGTCAATCCCGATCAGATCGAGCGGGTCGACATGCTCTACGGCCCGTTTTCGGCGATGTATCCGGGCAATTCGATGGGCGGCGTTTTGCAATTCACGACCAAGACGCCGGACATGCCGCTCGCCAGCGTCATGCAGTCGGAATCGTTCCAGACTTTCGACTATTACAACACCAAGGACACCTACAAGACCGACCAGACGGCGCTGAGCCTCGGCAATCGCTGGAACGATCTATCCGTCTATGTCGGCGCCAGTTTGCAGAACAGCTATAGCCAGCCGGTGACCTGGATCACGACAGCGAACGCGCTGCCGGCCGGCACGACCGGCGCGATTGCGCAACAGAACCGCACCAATACGGCCGCGGCCAATGTGCTCGGCGCCGGCGGTCTCCTGCATACCGAACAGGCCAATCTCAACGCTAAGGCTGCGCTCGACCTCACCCCGTGGCTGCGCGCGACCTATATGCTCTCCTATTTCAACAACGAGCAGAACTCGCGCGTCGAATCCTATTTGCGCGACGCGGCCGGCAATTCGACCTTTGGCGGCGTGTCCGCGGGCTCCGGCTTTGCCTCCAGCAACTACACCTTGCTGCAGCAGAACCTTGCCCATGCGCTGACGCTGAAGACCGACACTAAGGGCACGTGGGACTGGGACATCGCGGTCACGCGCTTCGACTATTTGCAGGACAGCCAGACCAGCCCCTTCACCGTCACCTCGACCGGCGCCGGCTTCACCAATACCGGTCGCCTGGCGCGGCTCGACGGCACCAACTGGACGACGCTCGACGCCAAGGGCATCTGGCGGCCGACCGGCGTCGGCGGCGCGCATGAAATTTCATTCGGCGTGCATGGCGACCGTTACGTGCTCAATAATCCAACCTGGCAGACGTCGGACTGGAAATCGGCATCGAATGCGACAGGCTCGCTCTATTCGCGCGGCGACGGCAAGACGCAGACCATCGGGCTCTGGGCGCAGGATGCGTGGCGCTTCGCGCCCACGTTCAAGTTGACGACCGGCGTGCGCTGGGAGTCATGGCGGGCCTTCGATGGCTACAACCTAAGCACCGGCACCAATTCGACGACCGGTGCCATCACCAGCACCAGCGTGCTGTTGCCGTCGAACATGAACGACCAGCGTACCTCACCGAAAGTCTCACTCGCCTGGGAACCGAACAGTGACTGGACCGTGACCGGTTCGTTCGGCATTGCCAACCGGTTCCCGACCGCCTCGGAGCTCTATCAGGTGACGACGGTGGGTGCCCTGCTGGTCAACCCCAACCCCAACCTGAAAGCCGAACAGGCGGCCGCCGAGGAACTCGCCATCGAGCGCAAGTTCAGCGACGGCAAGGTTCGTCTGTCGTTCTTCATGGACGATACCTATGACGCGATCATCTCGCAGAACGCATACTCGTCGGCCACCAACACCACCACGTCGTTCAACGTCAACGTCGATCACATCCGCAACCGCGGCGCCGAACTGGCGTGGCAGAAGAACAACGTGCTGATCGACAAGGTCGAGCTGTTCGGCAGCCTGACCTATGTGGATTCGGTCATCGTTTCGAACCCGAGCTTCGTCGGCACCGGCGGCTCAACCTCGACCGGCAAGCGATCGCCTTATGTGCCGGCGTGGCGCTCGACACTCGGTGCGACCTACCGGCCGACCGAGACCTGGGCGTACACGCTGGTCGGCCGCTATCAAAGCAAGATGTACGCGACCCTGGACAATACAGACTACGTGCAGAACGTTTACCAGTCGTTTGATCCGTTCCTCGTCGTCGATACCCGCGTGCAATGGAAGGTGCGGGAGAATAGCTGGCTGGCATTTGGCATCAATAACATCGCCAATGCCAAATATCATGAGTTTCACCCGTTCCCGCAGCGGACCTACGTGGTGCAAGGGAAGATAACATTCTGATGGAGAGCACGGTTCTAATGGAGAAAAAGATCATGTCTGTCCGCACGACGCTGACCGCGTTCGCCTTGCTCGCGGCTACGCCGGCTTTCGCCCACGTCACTCTCGAACAACGCGAGGCGCCGGTCGGCGCCTCGTATAAAATTGTCCTGCGCGTGCCGCACGGCTGCGAGCAATCCGCGACGACCAAACTCACCGTGCAAATTCCCGAAGGCGTCATCTCGGTCAAGCCGATGGTCAAAGCGGGCTGGATCATCGACGTCAAGCGCGGCGCTTACGCCAAGCCCTACAGCTTCCTGCACGGCGCGAAGTTCACCGAAGGGCCGAAGGCGATCACCTGGTCGGGTGGTAACCTGCCGGACGCATTCTACGATGAATTTGTCATCTCGATTTATCTGGCTGGCGAACTGACGGCCGGCGAGACGTTGTATTTCCCGGTGGTGCAGGAATGCGAGAAAGGTGCGCATCATTGGACCGAGGTGCCGTCGCCGGCCAAGCCCGGCGAGAAGCTCGGCTCGCCGGCGCCGGGTTTGAAACTGCTGCCGAAGGCCAAGGTGCACGAATGAGCCGGACCGCAAGCGGGGCGGCAGTCAACGTCAGGAGACCGATCATGTCTGGACTTCGTTGCTTCATCGCCGGTCTGTTTATTGTCGCCATGCTGGCGCCGAAACAGGCCCAAGCGCACGCGCATCTCGATCACGCCATGCCGGCGCCGAACAGCGTGCAAGGTCAGGCGCCCAAGGAGGTCGTGATCTGGTTCACCGAAGCGCTGGAGGCGAAGTTCAGCACCATCGTGGTGCAGGACGCCAAGGGTGTCGCGGTGCAGGCGGGCGCGGCGACTTTGGTGCCGGGCAACACCGCGCAATTGCGCGTGCCGCTCAAGCCGCTCGACCCGGGCAGCTACAAGGTGATCTGGCGCGTGCTCTCGGTCGACACGCATCGCTCGAATGGCGAGTTCAGTTTCAAGGTTGGACCATGAGCGAGAAAGCCCAATGAGACCGCGCCTGTGCCGGTAATCGACCTGCTCGCCCTCGGGCGCGGCGTGCATTTCGCCGCGACGTTGCTGGCGGCCGGCACGGTGAGCTTCATCGTGCTGGTCGCCGCGCCTTGCCTGCCGGCCGGCGACGGCACGGCGCTGCTGCGTCGGTTGACGCTTCTGGGCTGGGCGTCGCTCGCCGGTACCGTCCTGACCGGACTGGTCTGGCTCGTTCTGGTCGCCGCCAATATCCAGGACATCCCCCCGGCCGAGGCCTGGCTCGGTTTCTGGCCGGTGGTCACCGGCACCCGCTTCGGCGAGATCGCCGGTCTGCGGCTTGGCTTTGCCCTGGCGCTCGGCGTGTTGATGGCGCTGCCGCGCTACCGCGCAGTTCAGTTAGCGGCGGCAGCCGGTCTGACGGGCCTGATCGCCTTTACCGGCCATGCCGGCGCGACGCCAGGCGCGGCCGGGTATTTTCATCTGGCGGCCGACCTCCTGCACCTTTTGGCCGCGGCCGCCTGGCTCGGCGGCCTGCCCGCTTTTGTTCTGATGCTGGCCGCCGCGAACGCAAATCCGGCCGATGGCGCATTCGCCGCGGCCGCGACCGCGCGCTTCTCGGTCCTGGGGATCGTCAGCGTTGGCGCTCTGCTGGTCAGCGGCCTGATCAACAGTTGGGAGCTGTTGGGCGGCCCAGCGGACCTGCTGGCGACCGCCTATGGCCGCGTCCTGTCGTACAAGGTCGGGCTTTTCGCCGCGATGGTCGCTGTCGCGGCCGTCAACCGTTTCCGACTGACGCCGCGCCTTCCGGCAGCGCCGGCGATACGCGCGTTATGCCGCAACGGGTTGCTCGAGACCGCGCTCGGCCTTGGCGTGCTGATGCTGGTCGGCATCCTCGGCACGATGATCCCAGGCGGCCATGTGCACACAAATGTGGCAGCGCCTCTAACGGAGGCAGCGTTTGTACACATCCACACCGAAGCGGTGATGGCCGATGTCGCCATCGACCCGGGCCACGCCGGCAAAAGCGCCGCGACCATTCGCCTCTGGCGCGAAGATTCGAGCGGCTACTTCGCGCGGAGTGTAATTCTCGTCCTGGAACCGCGTGATGGCGGCTCTCCCGCAATCGAGCGGAAAGGCGCTTCGACACCGGACGGAACCTGGCGCATCGACACGATCAACATTCCACGCGCCGGTGTCTGGATTGTGCGGCTGACCATCACCCCTGACAGCGGCGTGCCGGTCGTTCTCGACGCGCCGATTGTCATCACGCAGTGCAGCAACGAATGCTGGTGACAGAGCCCAAATGATCGGCTAAAGAATCTTTGTCCAAATGGATGAAGAAACCGGCCAAAAAAGACCGGCTACACCATGCGGTCCAAGTCGACGAACCAAGTCTTGGGAGGGAAGTCTCTGGCGCGAAAATCGCCGCCGCCTCGATAGAAAACGAAGCAACATCGGGGATATGGGACAAATAAAAGCAACCGAGCAGGGCACATTGCCCTGCTCTTTTTTTTGGGGGCCCCGCTCATTTTTGGTTTGGCCCCGCTGCCATTCCCGGCGATCTTGCCTTCACTATGCGACCGCTCAATGACGTGGCGGCGACGAAATGCGCGACAGGAATTCATACGGAATGAGATCGCGCACGTAACAGAAATACAGAATGCCGAAGATCGTCGAGGCGATAGCCGTCGTCCACAAGAACTTGGCCAAGAGTCGATGCATGATGGGCGCGCCCGGATCGGTGCCCGGCGCCATCTCGCCACTTTCGCCCTGGCTGCGCACGCCGAACGGCAGCACCGCGAACAACGTGATCCACCAGATCAGGAAATAGATCGCGATTATCGTCGTGGTATTCATTCGGTATCGGCTTTCTGAACGTTAGGCCTGCTCGAGTTCGACCAGAGTGCCGAAGAAATCCTTCGGATGCAGGAACATCACCGGCTTGCCATGCGCGCCGATTTTCGGTTCGCCGTCGCCGAGGACGCGCGCGCCCTGAGCTTTCAGCGTATCACGCGCGACGATGATATCATCCACCTCATAGCAGAGATGATGGATGCCGCCGTCCGGGTTCTTTTCCAGGAACTTGTTGATCGGCGATTTATCGCCGAGCGGCTCCAGGAGTTCGATCTTGGTGTTCGGCAGCGTGATAAAGACCGTTGAAACCCCGTGATCCGGCTGAGCGACCTTGGCGGAGATTTCCGCGCCGAGCGTATCGCGATAGATCGCGGAAGCCTTGGCAATATCGCGCACCGCGATGGCGACGTGATTGAGACGACCGATCATGATTTCCTCTTTCTCCTTGCGCCGGCAACTGACTATACCGCCAGGATATGCACATGGCACATCGGCTTTTTGCCCCAGCGCTGGTTGACCATGGAGCGCACCGCGCGACGCACGGCTTCGGCGACGGCGTCGGGATCGGTGCGCCTTTTGCGCGGCATGGTCTCGAACGTCTCCTCGATAGTGTCATAGACCAGATCCTCGATCAGCGCGCCGTCGCGGTCGCGCTCCGGAATGCCGATCAGGTCGAGTTCGGGATCGGCGGCCAGCAGGCCCTTGTCGGTCAGCGCCAGCGCAATCGACACGCAGCCGGCAAAGCTCAAGCGCTTGCGGTCGGCGACCGTGCGGGCGTCGGCATCGACCAGAATATGGCCGTCCTTGTAGGTTCGTCCCGCCGGCACCTCATCGATAATCCGGGCATTGCCGACAGCGATGCGCACCAGATCGCCATTGCGGATCTGCACCACCTCCGGAACGCCGCAGCGCCGCGCCAGCGCCGCGTGCTCGGACAGATGCAGCGATTCGCCGTGCACCGGGATCAATATCTTCGGCTTGACCCAGGAGATCAGTTCCTCGAGCTCGGCGCGGCGCGGATGGCCCGACACGTGCACCATATGCGTTCTGTCGGTGATGACTTCGATGCCCTGATCGATCAGGCCATTGATGATGCGGCCGACCTCGCGCTCATTGCCGGGAATGGTGCGCGCCGAGAAGATCACCATGTCGCCGCGCGACAAGGTGACGTCCGGATGCTGGTCCTCGGCGATACGGGCTAAAGCCGCACGCGGTTCGCCTTGGCTGCCGGTGCACAGGCAGACCACCTTGTTGTTCGGCAGATAGCCATAAGCATCGACCGAGCGGAATTGCTTGATGCCTTCGAGCAAGCCCAGCTCGCGCGAAATCTGCACGACCCGCTCCATGGCGCGGCCGACGACAATCACCTCGCGGTCGGCTTCCTGCGCGGCCAGCGCGACGGCGCGCAGGCGCGCGACGTTGGACGCGAATGTCGTCACCGCCACCCGCCCCTTGGCCGATTTGATCAGCGCCGCGATATTCTTGGCGACATCGGACTCGGACGGCGAGACACCGTCGCGCACCGCATTGGTGGAATCGCCGACAATGGCCGTGCAGCCCTCCTCGCCGAGCGCGCGCAGCTTGGCCTCGTCAGTGCCGGTGCCGATCACCGGCGTGCGGTCGATCTTCCAGTCGCCGGTATGCAGCACGGTCGCGGGCGGCGTGCGGATGATCAGCGCGTTCGATTCCGGAATCGAATGCGCCATGTTGACCATGTCGATGTCGAAGGGACCGACCGAAAACCGGCTGCCCGGCTGGACGATCGTGACCGGGATTTCCGGCGTCCCCGCTTCGCCGGCGCGCTTGGCGGCGAGCAGCGCCGCCGTGAACGGCGTGGCGAAGATCGGGCACTTCAATTTAGGCCATAGGTCGAGCACCGCGCCATAGTGGTCTTCATGCGCGTGGGTGATGACGAGGCCCAACAAATTCTTGCGTTCTGACATCAGGTATTTGATGTCGGGGAAAATCAGGTCGATGCCCGGCAGATGCTCCTCAAGCCCGAACGAGACGCCGAGATCGACCGCCAGCCATTTGCGGTTGCCCGCCGGGCCCAGCCCATAAACCGATAGGTTCATGCCGATTTCGCCGACCCCGCCGAGCGGAGCGAAGACGAGTTCTTGTTGTGCTTGCGCCATTTTCTTGTTCTCTATCCGAGGTCAAATACTTCGCCGGCGGTCACCGTCACCAGACCGGCAGGACCGCGCACCAACAGGTGCCCGGCATCGTCGAGGCCTTCAAAGCGGCCACTGAATTCACGTTCCGGCAACCGCACGCGGATGTCCTTGCCAAGGCCCGCCGCGCGCTTGAGCCAGTCGGCGCGGATGCCGGCAAAGCCGTCGCCGCGCGCCCATTGCGCTAGACGGCGCTGCATCGCTTCAGCCAAAGCCACCAATACCCGTCCCGGTTCCACCAGCGCGCCGGCGGCGGCCAGATCGGTCGCCGGATAGGGCGTGTTCGGCGGATGCGCCACGCAATTCACGCCGAAACCGATGACGACCGCGAAAGACGGCTCGCTCTCGCCTTCGATCAGGATGCCGGCGAGCTTGGCGCCGCCGAGCAGGAGATCGTTCGGCCATTTCACTTTCAGCAACGGCCCGATTTGCGGCGCGCACTCGGCCACCGCGTCGTGCAAGGCCAGCGCCGCGACAAAAGACAATTGCGGCGCCAGCGGCGGCGGCGACGGATCGCTCAGCAACAAAGTGGCGAAGAGATTGCCCGGGCTCGAGGTCCAAGCGCTGCCGCGGCGGCCACGGCCGGCGTCCTGCGCCTTGGCCGAAATCCACAACGCGCCGCGTTCGCCGGCACGCGCACGCGCCAGCGCCTCGGCATTGGTGGAGCCGAGCGTCTCGTAAGTTTCATGCCGGACCCCCGCCAGGTCCGTGGCTTCGCGGTTCATTTCGTTTGCGGTGCGTGATCATCAGGCACCTACGCAGCGTTTCCGCGCGTCTATTAGAACAGCGACTTCGCCGCCACCGTCGCCGCGCCGAGAAGCGGCGCCGGATAGACGAAGAAGACGATATTGAGAATGCCGCCGACGCCGAGCACGAGGCGAAGCAGAAACGGCATGCTGTCGAACGGCCGGGCCGGCTCGTCGAAATACATGACCTTGATGATCAGCAGATAATAGTAGGCGCCGATCACGCTGGCCAGAACGCCGACGACAGCCAGCACATAGAGTCCGGCTTTGATGGCGGCAAGGAAGACATAGAATTTGGCAAAGAAGCCGGCCAGAGGCGGAATGCCAGCCAGCGAAAACAGCAGCATGGCGAAGAAGAAGGCCATCGCCGGCTTGGTGCGCGCCAGCCCGGCAAGATCGCTGATCGTCTCGACCGCGACGCCGTCGCGACGCATCGAAATAATACAGGCGAAGGTGGCGAGCGTCATGACGACATAGATACTCATATAGACGAGCACGCCCTGCACGCCTTCCGCGGTACCGGCGGCAAGGCCGACGAGCGCAAAGCCCATATGCCCGATCGACGAATAGGCCATCAGGCGCTTGATGTTCTTTTGCCCGATCGCGGCGAAAGCGCCGAGCACCATCGAGGCGAGCGCGACGAAGACGACGATCTGCTGCCAGGAATGGGTGATGCCGGGAAACGCCACCACGGTGGCGCGCACAAAAATGGCGATGCCGGCGACCTTCGGCGCGGCGGCGAAGAACGCCGTCACCGGCGTCGGCGCGCCTTCATAGACGTCGGGCGTCCACATATGGAACGGCACCGCCGACACCTTGAAGCAGAAGCCGGCGAACAGGAACACCAGTCCGAAAATCAGGCCAATGCTTGCCCCACCTTTCGTCGCCGCGGCGATGCCGGTGAAATTCACCGTGCCGGTAAAGCCGTAAATCAACGACGCGCCATAAAGCAGCATGCCGGACGACAATGCACCCAGCACGAAATACTTCAGGCCGGCTTCGGTCGAGCGCGCATTGTCGCGGTTCGACGCCGCGATCACGTAAAGCGGCAGGCTCATCAATTCCAGACCGAGATAAAGCGCGATCAGGTCCGAGGCCGAGATCAGCAGCATCATGCCCAAAGTCGCCAGCAGCACCAGCACGCCGAATTCGAATTTCTGCAGCTTCTCGCTGGTCAGGTAATCAAGCGACAGGATCAACGTGCCGGCCGAGCCGGTCAGCATCAGCAATTTGAGGAAGCGCGCGAAATCATCGACGACGAAACTGCCACCGAATAGAACCGCGCGACCGCCCGGCAGCAGGACGACGCAGGCGCCGACCGCGACCAGCAGCAGAATGCACAGTCCGTTGACGAAGCGCGATGCGCCCTCGCCGGCATAGACACCGAGCATCAGCAGAAGCATGGCGCCGCAGGCCAGCACCAGCTCCGGCAAGATCGGGATCAACGATTGCATGTCCGTCATCGGGTTCATCGCGCCACGCTCACAGGAATAATGCGCGCCTCAAGCGCGGTCACCGGCGCACTTTGCGTTGTCGCCGTCTTGACGCCGATCGCCTTGTTGTAGCCGTCGAGCAGCTGCGCGATCGAGGTCGCCGACATGTCGAGCACCGGCTTCGGCGCGACCCCGAACAGGATGGTGAGGATCACCAAAGGCGCGAAGATCACCGCCTCGCGCAGGCCGATATCCCTGATACCTTCCAGCGCGGGCTTGAGCGTGCCGAAGATCATCTTGCGATAGAGCCACAGCGCATAGGCCGCCGACAAAATGACGCCGATGGTGGCGAGGCTGGCGACCGGAATATTGGTCTTGAAGGTGCCGATCAGCGACAGGAATTCGCCAACGAAACCGGAGGTGCCCGGCAGGCCGACATTGGCAAGCGTGAATACCAGGAAGATCATCGCATAAAGCGGCATGCGCGTGACCAGCCCGCCGTAGAAGGCGATCTCGCGGGTGTGCATGCGGTCATAGACAACGCCGACGCAGAGAAACAGCGCGCCGGAGACAATGCCGTGCGAGATCATCTGGAATACCGCGCCGGAGACGCCCTGCGTCGTCGCGGCGAAAATGCCCATGGTGACGAAGCCCATATGCGCGACGGAGGAATACGCGATCAGCTTCTTCACGTCCTCCTGCATCAGCGCCACCAGCGAGGTGTAGATGATGGCGACGACCGACATCGTGTAAACCAGCGGCGTGAAATCATGCGACGCGACCGGGAACATCGGCAGCGAGAAGCGCAGGAAGCCGTAGCCGCCCATTTTCAACAGAATCGCCGCGAGGATGACCGAACCCGCCGTCGGCGCTTCGACATGCGCGTCCGGCAGCCAGGTGTGCACCGGCCACATCGGCATTTTCACCGCGAAAGACGCAAAGAACGCCAGCCAAGCCCAGGTCTGCAGGCCGACCGGGAAACCGTGTTTGAGCAGCGCCGGAATGTCGGTAGTCCCCGCCTCCCAATACATCGCCATGATGGCGAGCAGCATCAGCACCGAGCCGGCCAGCGTATAAAGAAAGAACTTGAACGAGGCATAGACGCGCCGCTGGCCGCCCCAGACGCCGATGATCAGGAACATCGGGATCAGGCCGCCTTCGAAGAACAGATAGAACAGCACCAGATCGAGCGCCGAGAAGGTGCCGATCATCAGCGTTTCGAGAACCAGAAACGCGATCATGTATTCCTTCACCCGCTTCTGGATCGAGGTCCAACTGGCGAGAATACAGATCGGCATCAGGGCGGTGGTCAGAATAACGAAGGGCAGCGAAATGCCGTCAACGCCCATGTGATAGGAGGCAACGCCGAGCCAGTCGTGCTTTTCGGCGAACTGGAATTCGGCCGACGACGCATCGAATCTCTGCACCATCACCAGCGAAATCGCGAAGGTAACAAGCGTGGTCCACATCGCGACCCAGCGCGCGGTGCCCTTGGCCAGTTCGCCATTGCACCGCACCATCAGCATGATGAGCAGCGCGCCGAGCAGCGGCAGGAAGGTGACGACGGAGAGGACGGGCCAGTTCATTTTAGTGGATCCCCGCCGAGAACATGAACCAGGTGATGAAGGCGGCCGCGCCGATCAGCATGGCGAAGGCGTAGTGATAGAGATACCCGGTCTGCAACCGCACGACGTTGCGCGTCACGTCCAGAACGCGAGCCGAGACGCCATCCGGGCCGAAGCCGTCGATCAGCCAGCCATCGCCCTTCTTCCACAGCTCATGGCCGATCCACTTGGCCGGACGCACGAAGATGAGATCATAGAGCTCGTCGAAGTACCATTTGTTCAACAGGAAGCGGTACAGGAAGTCGTGCTGGCGGGCGAGTTCGACCGGGATATCCGGGCGGCGGATATAGAAGTGCCAGGCAATGACGAAACCGATCACCATCATCGCCGTCGGCAGCAGGCCGATGCTCAGCGGGATGTGGTGCATGTCCTCGAGCACGGTGTTGGTCTTGGCGAACACCAGCGACTCGCGGAAGAAATGCTCGACGCCGTGGCCGGCGAAAACTTCCTTGAACGGGAAGCCGGCGACGAAGGAACCGACGGCCAGGAAGCCGAGCGGAATGAGCATGACCATCGGGCTCTCATGCGCGTCCTTCCAGTGCTTCACGTCGTGCGGCTTGCCGTGGAAGGTCTTGAAGATCAGGCGCCAGGAATAAAACGATGTCAGCAGCGCGGCCGCGACCGTGCAGACGAAGGCATAGAGCGCCATCGGGTTTTTGCCGACAAAGGCCGCCTCGATGATCGCGTCCTTGGAGAAATAGCCGGCGGTCAGCGGAAATCCGGTCAGCGCCAGCGTGCCGATGATCATCACGATATAGGTGAAGGGAATGCGCTCCCGCAGGCCGCCCATGTGGCGGATGTCCTGCTCGTGGTGCATCGCGTGAATGACCGAGCCGGAGCCGAGGAACAGCAGCGCCTTGAAAAAGGCATGCGTGAACAGGTGGAACATGCCGACCGAATAGGCGCCGCAGCCCATGGCGACGAACATGTAGCCGAGCTGCGAACACGTCGAATAAGCGACGATGCGCTTGATGTCGTTCTGCACCAGACCGATGGTCGCGGCGAAGATCGCCGTCGTCGCGCCGATGAATGTGACGAAGGTCTGCGCGTTCGGCGCGAGTTCAAACAAAGGCGACAGCCGCGCTACCATGAACACGCCGGCGGTCACCATGGTCGCGGCGTGGATCAGCGCCGAGACCGGCGTCGGGCCTTCCATCGCGTCCGGCAGCCAGGTGTGCAACAGGAACTGCGCCGACTTGCCCATCGCGCCCATGAACAGGAACAGGCAGATCAATGTCAGCGCATCGGCATGCCAGCCGAAGAAGTCAATGAACTTGCCGGAGAGCGAAGGCGCCTGCGCGAACACGGTGTCGAAATCGACCGCACCGGTCAGCGCGAACAGCGCGAAAATGCCGAGCGCGAAGCCGAAGTCGCCGACGCGGTTGACGACGAAGGCCTTGATCGCGGCGGCGTTCGCCTCCGGCTTGTGGTACCAGAAACCGATCAGCAGATAACTGGCGAGGCCGACGCCCTCCCAGCCGAAGAACATCTGCACCAGATTATCCGAAGTCACCAGCATCAGCATGAAGAAGGTGAACACCGACAGATAGCCGAAGAAGCGCGGCCGGTACGGGTCCTCGTGCATGTAGCCGATCGAATAAAGATGCACGACGGCCGAGACCGAGGTCACCACCACGAGCATAACCGCGGTCAACGTGTCGATGCGCAGCGCCCAGTCAATCTTGAGGGAGCCCGAGACGATCCACTCCATGACCGGCACGCGCACGTCATGGCCGCCGAAGCCAACCTGCACCAGTGCGATCCAGGACAGGATCATCGACACGAAAAGCAAGGTTGTCGTGATCAGTTCGACGATGCGCGATCCGGCGGCGGCCGGCTCGACCGGACCGTGGCCATCGTGGCCGTGCGCCGCATGGTCATGCGCGTGTTCGTGCGCGGCATGTGCATGAACCGTCGCCGTTCCGTCGTCGCCCAGCGGTGGCGCCTCGCCCGGAAAGCGGGCGCGCGCGCCAAACAGCGCGATCAGGCCGGCGAGAATGGCTCCAAGCAGCGGCAGAAAGACGATGGCCTGATACATTAGACTTGTTCCTGGCGCATGATCTTATCCGAAAACCGGTTCCCACTTTTCGGGATCATGCGCATTAGCCCTTCATCAGATTGATGTCCTCAACCGCGATGGTACCGCGGTTGCGGAAGAAAACGACGAGAATGGCAAGCCCGATGGCGGCTTCCGCCGCCGCGACCGTCAGCACCAAAAGCGCGAAAATCTGCCCGACGATATCGCCGAGATGGGTCGAGAACGCCACCAGGTTGATGTTGACCGCGAGCAGGATCAGCTCGATCGACATCAAAATGATGATGACGTTCTTGCGGTTTAAAAAGATGCCGAAAATGCCAAGCGTGAAAAGGATGGCGGCAACCGACAGATAATGCCCGAGACCGATGGTCATGACGCGCTCCCGGTGCTGTTGCTGCCAAGACCCTGCCCTTGCCTGACCTTGACGACGTGCATCGACATCTCGGGCGTGCGCGCATTCTGCGCCGAGATGCTCTGCCGCTTGACGCGCTCCTTGTGGCGCAGCGTGAGCACGATGGCGCCGATCATCGCGACCAGCAGGATCATGCCGGATATCTCGAAGAAATAGACGTACTTCGTATAGAGCACGAGGCCGATGGCTTCTGTGTTCGATATGCCGGTCGGGATCGGCGCGGTGATCGCCTTCGGCACGCCGGGGCCGATGACCCAGGAGCCGACCACCAGCAGCAACTCTGCGAGGAAGATGCCACCGAGCAAAAGGCCGACCGGCAAATATTGCAGCACGCCCTTCTTCAGTTCGGCGAAATCCACGTCGAGCATCATGACGACGAACAGGAACAGCACGGCGACCGCGCCGACATAGACGACGACCAGGATCATCGCCAGGAATTCGGCGCCCATCATCACGAACAGGCCGGCGGCGTTGACGAAAGCGAGGATGAGATAGAGCACCGAATGCACCGGATTCTTCGACGCGATCACCATGAAGGCGCTCGCGACCAGAATGCCGGCGAAAAGATAAAAGAAGAGTGCGGCGACTATCATGGCTTACCTGTACGGCGCGTCGAGCGCGATGTTCTTGGCGATCTCGCGCTCCCAGCGATCGCCGTTCGCGAGCAGGCGATCCTTGTCGTAGTAGAGTTCCTCGCGGGTCTCGGTGGCGAATTCAAAATTCGGGCCTTCGACGATGGCGTCGACCGGGCAAGCTTCCTGGCAGAGGCCGCAATAGATGCACTTCACCATATCGATGTCGTAGCGCGTGGTGCGGCGCGTGCCGTCATTGCGGCGCGGACCCGCCTCGATGGTGATCGCCTGAGCGGGGCAGATCGCCTCGCACAGCTTGCAGGCAATACAGCGCTCTTCGCCGTTCGGATAGCGGCGCAGCGCGTGTTCGCCACGGAAGCGCGGCGAGATCGGACCCTTCTCGAACGGATAGTTCAGCGTCGACTTCGGCTTGTAGAAATACTTCATGGCCAGCGCCATGCCGGTCACGAATTCCCACAAGAACAAAGCCTTGGCTGCGCGGTCGAGCCTCATAACATCCTCACTTCATCGCCGCTGTGGCCAGGTGGCCGTATTGCAGAACGCCCGCGACGACCACAACCATCGCCAGCGACAGCGGCAGAAATACCTTCCAGCCGAGTCGCATCAACTGGTCGTAGCGGTAACGCGGCACGATGGCCTTGACCATGGCGAAACCGAAAAACAGGAAGAAGGCCTTGAGCACGAACCAGATGATTCCGGGTACCCAGGTAAAGGGCGCATAGGGAATGGGCGACAGCCAGCCGCCGAGGAACATGATCGTGCCCATGGCGCACATCGTGGCGATGGCCACGTATTCGCCGAGCATGAACATCATATAAGGCGACGAGCCGTATTCGACCATGAAGCCGGCAACCAGCTCGGATTCCGCCTCGACCAGATCGAACGGCGGGCGGTTGGTTTCCGCCAGCGCCGAGATGAAGAACACGATGAACATCGGAAACAGCGGCAGCCAGTACCAGGAGAACACGCCATACGGCCCGTTCTGCGCCTCGACGATCTTCGACAGGTTCAGCGAACCGGCGCACAGCAGCACGGTGATGATGACGAAGCCGATGGAGACTTCGTAGGACACCATTTGCGCGGCCGAGCGCAGCGCGGCGAGGAACGGGTATTTCGAATTCGACGCCCAACCGGCCATGATGACGCCGTAGACCATCAGCGACGACACGGCGAAAATGTAGAGGACGCCGACATTGATGTCGGCAATGGCCCAGCCGATATTGACCGGGATCACCGCCCAGGCGGCCAGCGCCAGAACGCAGGTGATCAGCGGCGCCAGCAGGAACACGCCCTTGTTGGCGCCGGCCGGAATGACCGGCTCCTTGACCATGAACTTCAAGAGATCGGCGAAGGACTGAAACAGCCCCCACGGTCCGACGACGTTCGGCCCGCGCCGCATCTGCACCGCCGCCCAGATCTTGCGGTCGGCGAGAAGGATGTAGGCAATCGCCACCAGCAGCACGACCAACAGCAGGACGGATTCCGCCAAAATAACGATCAGCGGCCAGAGATAGGTCCAGAAGAATTCCATGGCCCTACTCCGCCGCCGTGAGCGTTCGCGGCGTGGCTTGCGCCAGCGCCGAACACTCGGCCATGACCGCGGATGCGCGCGCGATCGGATTGGTGAAGTAGAAATTACTCACCGGCGACACCAGTGCCGACTTCTCGGGCGTGCCACCCAGCTTGCCGAGCTTTTCGATTTCGGCCGCGTTGCCGGCGGCGATCTGATCGAGCTTCAACATGTGCGGATGCGCGGCGTACAGAGCCTGGCGCAGCGCGCCGAGCGTATCGTAAGGCAGCTTGCAGCCGAGCACGTCGGACAAAGCGCGCAGGATCGCCCAATCCTCGCGCGCGTCGCCCGGCGGGAACGCGGCGCGGTTGGCCATCTGCACGCGGCCTTCGGTGTTGACGTAAGTGCCGGATTTTTCCGGATAGGCCGCGCCCGGCAGAATGACGTCGGCGCGGTGCGCGCCGCGATCGCCATGCGTGCCGATATAGACAACGAAGGGCCCCGACGGCACATCGACTTCGTCGACGCCGAGCAGGAACATCACGTCGAGCGCGCCAGGCTTGAGCATCGCCGCCGTATCGAGGCCGCCCTCGCCCGGCACGAAGCCGATATCGAGCGCGCCGACGAGGCTCGCTTCCGTGTGCAGGATGTTGAAACCGTTCCAGCCGTCCTTGACGACGCCGAGCGAGGCCGCGGCTTTCGCCGCCATGCCCAGAATGGCGCCGCCGTCGGCGCGGTTGAGCGCGCCCTGGCCGATGATGAACATCGGCTTTTCTTTTTTGGCTGGCGGGTGCGCGACGAACTGCGCCAGACTGTCCGGCCCGGCACCGAGATAAGTGTAGGGATAGGTCAGATCGGCCTGCTCGCCGACGACGCCGACCAGCAGGTTGCCCTGACGCCAGCGCTTGCGGATGCGCGCATTGAGCACCGGTGCCTCGCGGCGCGGATTAGTGCCGATCAGCATGATCGCATCGGCCTGCTCGATGCCGGCGATGGTCGAATTGAACAGATAGCTGGCGCGGCCATATTTCGGATGCAGCGGCGAGCCGGGATAGCGCGCATCGATGTTCTTGACGCCGAGCGCGGTCATCAACGATTTCAGCGCGAACATGTCCTCGACCGCGCCGAGCTGCCCCGCCAGGGCGCCAACCTTGCCGCTGTCGGCCGGGCGCATCTTGTTGGCGATCAGCGTGAAGGCTTCCTTCCACGTCGCCGGCCGCAACCGGCCGTTCTCGCGTACATAAGGCTGATCGAGGCGCTGCGTGCGCAGGCCGTCGACGACATGCCGCGTCTTGTCGGAAATCCACTCTTCGTTCACGTCTTCATTGGTGCGCGGCAGAATGCGCATGACTTCGCGGCCGCGCGTGTCGATGCGGATGGCGGAGCCGACCGCGTCCATCACGTCGACCGACTGGGTCTTGATCAATTCCCAGGGACGGGCCGCGAAGGCGTAGGGCTTGGACGTCAACGCGCCGACCGGGCAGAGATCGACGACGTTCGACTGCAACTCCGACGTCATCGCCTTTTCGAGATAGGTGGTGATCTCCATGTCCTCGCCGCGTCCCGTCGCACCGAGTTCGGCGACGCCGGCGACTTCCGCCGAGAAGCGAATGCAGCGCGTGCACTGGATGCAGCGGTTCATCGAGGTCTTGACCAGCGCGCCGATATATTTGTCCTCGACCGCGCGCTTGTTTTCCTGGAAGCGCGTGTGATCGACGCCATAAGCCATCGCCTGGTCCTGCAGATCGCACTCGCCGCCCTGATCGCAAATCGGGCAATCCAGCGGGTGATTGATCAGCAAGAATTCCATCACGCCTTCGCGCGCCTTCTTCACCATCGGCGATTTGGTGAACATCACCGGCGGCTCGCCGTTCGGGCCTGGCCGCAGGTCGCGCACGTTCATGGCGCAGGAGGCGACCGGCTTCGGCGGGCCGCCCTTCACTTCGATCAGGCACATGCGGCAATTGCCGGCGATCGACAGCCGTTCGTGGAAGCAGAAGCGCGGGATTTCCGCGCCGGCCTGCTCGCAGGCCTGCAGCAGCGTCAGCTCCGGCGCCACTTCGATCTCGACATTGTCGATGATGACTTTGGTCATTCAAACAGCCTAATGCTCTACATCGGTGAGTTCGAGCCGGCGCTCAATTCTCTCAACCCGGTTATCCAAACGGTCCAGCCGCCGGTTCACGCCGGCCAGTCCTTCTTCGATCGACGTCACGCGTGTCTTCAAATCCTGCAGATCGCTTGACATGCGATCGGTACGTTCATCTATTTTTCGAAGCATAACGAGAACGACATTGTCGACTTCTTGCGCCATCATGCCCTCCCTGCCGCGTGTTCGATCGACTGCATCGCGCCGGCGCGCGCCGCTTTCCAATGATGCGCTTGCGGCATGTCGTTCCAGCCGAAGGCGTGATCGCTCGGGCCGTGCGCCTTGAGATGCTCAAGCCGTTCGACGCCTTCCGCCATTTGCGGACGATGCCCGGCCGAAATCTGCCACAGCACCAAAGGCGTCTCGGTATGTTCGAACCATTCGGCGCGGCGCCCATAAAAGCGGCTGTGCACCGTCTTCCAGACGAAACGCTCCAGCGCCTCGACATTCTCCCACACCGTCAGGTTCAGCAGCACGAGCGGGTCATCATAGACCTGCATGCCCATCGCATTGCCGCTTTCATCCTGTAGCCGCCAGACAAAGCCCTCGATCTGCTCGGCCAGCGCATTCACCCGCGCAACGTTGCCGACGAAGTCAGCCATGCGCGGATCGTCGAGCGGATACTTGATCCGCGCGATGTTGAACTGGGCGAGATGGCGCGGCGCGGCGTCACATTTCGACATGCGAATGCTCCCCGCACCAGTCGGCCGCCTGGACAATGGCCCATTCCTGCTCGGCCGAGACCGGAGGCGGCGCGTGCCGGCGGCACTGCCCGCGCTTGGCGTGCCGGCGCAGACTGTCGAGCGGCAGGTCGTCCTGCAACGGCCACCAAAATCGGCAATTTCGACAGCGCAGGCTCTTGTTCTCATAGCTCATTCGGCCGCCACCGAGAGGGGATCGCGCACGCCGTGCGCATCCGCGTTGCGGGAATAGGCGTCGATACGTTCCTCAATCTCGTGCCGGAAATGCGCGATCAGCCCTTGAATCGGCCAGGCCGCGGCGTCGCCGAGCGCGCAGATGGTATGGCCTTCGATCTGCTTGGTGACTTCCAGCAGCATATCGATTTCGCGCTTCTGCGCGCGGCCTTCCGCCATGCGCGTCAACACGCGCCACATCCAGCCGGTGCCCTCGCGGCACGGCGTACACTGGCCGCAGCTCTCGTGCTTGTAGAAATAAGACAGCCGCGCCACCGCGCGAATGAGATCGGTCGACTTGTCCATGACGATCACGGCGGCGGTGCCGAGGCCGGACTTCAGCTTGCCGAGACTGTCGAAATCCATCGGCGTGTCGATGATCTGCGCCGCCGGCACCATGCGCACCGACGAACCGCCGGGGATCACCGCCTTGAGATTGTCCCAGCCGCCGCGAATGCCGCCGCAATGCGTCTCGATCAATTCGCGGAAGGTGATGCCCATCGCCTCTTCGACGTTGCAGGGCTTGTTCACGTGGCCGGAAATACAGAACAGCTTGGTGCCGACATTGTTCGGATTGCCGAACGAGGAAAACCAAGCCGCGCCGCGCCGCAGGATATCCGGCGCCACCGCGATCGATTCGACATTGTTCACCGTCGTCGGGCAGCCATAGAGTCCGACATTGGCCGGGAACGGCGGCTTCAGACGCGGCTGCCCTTTCTTGCCCTCGAGGCTTTCCAGGAGCGCGGTCTCTTCGCCGCAGATATAGGCGCCGGCGCCGTGCGCAACGTAAAGATCGAAGTCCCAGCCATTGACGTTGTTCTTGCCGATCAGTTTGGCGTCATAGGCCTCGTCGATCGCAGCCTGCAAATGCTCGCGCTCGCGGATGAATTCGCCGCGCACATAGATGTAGCCGACATGCGCGCCCATGGCGAAGCCGGCGATCAGGCAGCCTTCGACCAGGAGATGCGGATCGTGCCGCATGATCTCGCGGTCCTTGCAGGTGCCGGGCTCGGACTCGTCGGCATTGACGACGAGGTAATGCGGACGCTCGCCGATTTCTTTCGGCATGAACGACCATTTCAACCCGGTCGGAAAACCGGCGCCGCCGCGGCCGCGCAGGCCCGAGGCCTTCATCTCATTGACGATGCCGTCGCGGCCCTTGTCCAGAATCGCCTTGGTGCCGTCCCAGGAACCGCGCGCGCGCGCACCTTTGAGGCCCCAGTCGTGCAGGCCGTAGAGATTCTGAAAGATGCGATCCTTGTCAGCGAGCATCACTTAGCCTTCACGGACTTGAGTGTGGTCGGGCCGCCTTCCGGCGCAGAAAACTGCCGGTCGATCTGCGGACCCGGCTTCGGCGGCTTGCCGGCGGCAAAGCCGTCGATCAGTTTTTCGAAACTCTCGGCGGTGAGGTCCTCATAAGTGTCTTTCCAGATCAAGGCCATCGGCGCATTCACGCAGGCGCCCAAGCACTCGACCTCTTCCCACGAAAAATTGCCATCGGCCGACAGCTCGAACGGCTCGTGCGCAATTTTTTTGTGACAGACCTCGAACAAAGCATCGGCGCCGCGCAGCCGGCACGGCGTGGTGCCGCAGACCTGGATGTGCGCTTTCTTGCCGACCGGCTGCAACAGGAACATCGTGTAGAAGGTCGCGACTTCGAGCGCGCGGATGTAGTCCATGCCGAGCATGTCGGCGATATAGCGGATCGCGGCTTCCGGCAACCAGCCATGATGCTGCTCCTGCGCGCGCCACATCAGCGGAATGACGGCGGACGCCTGACGGCCTTCCGGGAATTTCAGCAACTGCTTTTTAGCCCAATCGAGATTCTCCGCCGTGAAGGCAAATTCCTTCGGCTGAACCTCGGCGGGGGCGAGACGGCGGACACTCATCGATCAACTTCCCCGAACACGATATCGATGGACCCCATAATGGCCGAGACGTCGGCCAACAGGTGCCCCCTGCAGAGAAAATCCATCGCGCTCAGATGCGCGAAACCCGGCGCGCGGATTTTGCACTTGTACGGCTTGTTGGTGCCGTCGGCGACCAGATAGACGCCGAACTCGCCCTTGGGCGCTTCGACGGCGGCGTAGACTTCGCCTTCCGGCACATGGAAGCCTTCGGTGTAGAGCTTGAAGTGATGGATCAAGGCTTCCATCGAGCGCTTCATCTCGCCGCGCTTCGGCGGCACGATCTTCTGGTCGACCGCCGAAACCGGACCCTGCCCTTCAGGCGAACGCAACTTGTCGCAGCACTGCTTCATGATGCGGACCGACTGGCGCATCTCTTCCATGCGGATGAGATAGCGGTCGTAGCAGTCGCCGTTCTTGCCGACCGGAATATCGAATTCCATTTCGTTGTAGCATTCGTAAGGCTGCGACTTGCGCAGATCCCAGGCCGCACCCGAGCCGCGCACCATCACGCCGGAGAAGCCACGGTTCCAGGCATCCTCCAGCTTGACGATGCCAATGTCGACATTGCGCTGCTTGAAGATGCGGTTGCCGGTGAGCAAGGTATCAAGATCGTCGACCACCGTCAGGAACGGATCGCAGAAGGCATAAACGTCGTCGATCAACTGTCTCGGCATGTCCTGATGCACGCCGCCAGGCCGGAAATAGGCCGCATGCATGCGCGAGCCGGAAACGCGCTCGTAGAAAACCATCAGCTTTTCGCGTTCCTCGAAGCCCCAGAGCGGCGGCGTCAGCGCGCCGACATCCATCGCCTGCGTGGTGACGTTCAGGAGATGCGACAAGAGACGCCCGATTTCGGAATAGAGCACGCGGATATATTGCGCGCGCTTGGGCACGGTGATGCCGAGCAGCTTTTCCACTGCCAAACAGAACGCATGCTCCTGGTTCATCGGCGCGACGTAATCGAGCCGGTCGAAGTACGGCACTGCCTGCAGATAGGTCTTGTGCTCGATCAGCTTCTCGGTGCCGCGATGCAGCAGCCCAATATGCGGATCGACGCGGTCGACGATTTCGCCGTCGAGTTCCAGCACCAGGCGCAGCACGCCGTGCGCGGCCGGATGCTGCGGGCCGAAATTGATGGTGAAGTTGCGGACTGCGGTTTCGGCCATTACGGCGACACCTTCTTCTCAGGCTCGCCGGTGAGCTTGTTGCCCTGCCCCGGTTCCTTTGCCTTCTCATCGCCCGGCAAGATGTAATCGGTGCCTTCCCAGGGCGAGAGGAAATCGAACGAGCGGAATTCCTGTGCCAGCCGCACCTTGTCGTAGACGACGCGCTTCTGTTCGTCGTCGTAGCGCACCTCGACAAAGCCGGTGAGCGGGAAATCCTTGCGCAGCGGATGCCCCTCGAAACCGTAATCGGTAAGAATGCGCCGCATGTCGGGATGGCCGGTGAACAGCACGCCGTAGAGATCGTAGGTCTCGCGCTCGAACCAGTCGGCGCCGCGAAACACATCGATCAGCGACGGAACGGGCGTGACTTCGTCGGTCGGGCATTTGACACGGATGCGCTGGTTCAGCCGTGGCGACAGGAAATGATAGACGACGTCGAAGCGTTGCTCGCGCGCCGGCCGGTCGACCGCGGTGACGTCGATGATGCAGATGAACTGGCAGGCCGGGTCGTCGCGCAGGAAGGTCGCGACCTTGACGATGTCGGCGGCGTTCGCCGTCAACGTCAATTCGCTGTTGGCGATTTCATAGCCAAGGACCGCGCCGGGCAGCGCGGTCTTGATCGTAGCTCCAAGCCTGTCGAGCATATCTAGCATATTTTACTTTCCGCTTACCGCTCGATCGTGCCGGTGCGGCGGATCTTCTTCTGCAACAGCATCACACCGTAGAGCAGCGCCTCGGCGGTCGGCGGACAGCCGGGCACATAGATGTCGACCGGCACGATGCGGTCGCAGCCGCGCACCACCGAATAGGAATAGTGATAATAGCCGCCGCCATTGGCGCACGAGCCCATCGAGATGACGTAGCGCGGCTCCGGCATCTGGTCGTAGACCTTGCGCAGCGCGGGAGCCATTTTGTTGGTCAGCGTCCCGGCGACGATCATCACGTCGGACTGGCGCGGAGACGCGCGCGGCGCAAAGCCGAAACGTTCGGCGTCGTAGCGCGGCATCGACATCTGCATCATCTCGACCGCGCAACAGGCAAGACCGAACGTCATCCACATCAGCGAGCCGGTGCGCGCCCAGGTAATCAGGTCGTCGGCGGCGGCGACGATGAAGCCCTTGTCGGCCAGTTCATTGTTGACGCCGACGAAAAATGAATCGTCGGCGCCGACCGGCTGGCCGGTGCGCGGATCGAGAATGCCGCGTGGGGCGGGTGCGACCATTGTCATGAGCGACAAGTCCTCGCGCGCGTGCCCGTTACACTGATCAATCCCATTCGAGCGCGCCCTTCTTCCATTCGTAGATGAAGCCGATGGTGAGAACGCCAAGGAAGATCATCATCGACCAGAAACCGAACACGCCGACCTGCTTGAAGGCGACCGCCCACGGAAACAGGAACGACACTTCGAGATCGAAGATGATGAAAAGGATGGCGACGAGATAGAACCGCACGTCGAATTTCATGCGCGCGTCGTCGAAAGCGTTGAAGCCACATTCGTAGGCCGACAGCTTTTCCGGGTCCGGCGCGCTGAAGGCGACGATGAAAGGCACCACCAGCAGCGCCAGTCCGATCACCAGCGCGACCGCGATGAAGACCACCAGGGGCAAATAGTCGAGCAGCAATGCGTTCATCGGCGACCCCTGCGGCAGTCCCGTCCCGACCCTTGGAGGATTGGAGTCCCGGGCCGCTTCGGCAATCCGTGCTGACACCCAGCCTAAAATGCCCAGAAACCCAAAGCCTTGATTAAAAACAATTCAAGGTCGGAAGCGGTTGAGGCTTAGCGCAGCGCACAATGGGTGGCAAGATCGAGTTCGGGAACCATCCACGAGCATAGCGCCTATCTGGCTTACGTTTTTGACGTCCCGTTGACAGCCCGGCGCGCCGGCCTCGATAGTCTGCCTCAAGCGTGAGCAGAATCGAAAAAATCTGGGGAGACGAATCGATGGCAATCCGGCGACGGAGCGGTGGCTTGTTTCCGGTAGCCTTCGCGGCAGCGATCGTTGCCGGCTTTTTCATCGGACCGGCCGCCGCACAGGAATACCCGTCCCGGCCGGTCAGAATTATCGTGCCGTTCGGCGCCGGCGGTCCGTCGGATGTCTATTCGCGCGCCATCGCCGCCGAGCTGCAGAAGTCATTGCATCAGCCGTTCGTGACAGAAAACCGCCCCGGCGCCGGGACCACCATCGGTACCGATTTCGTCGCCAAGGCGCCGGCCGATGGTTACACGCTGTTGCTGGTGTCCGGAACGCAAACCGTCAACGAGACGCTTTATGACAAAAAGCCCTACCGGCTGATGCACGATCTGGTTCCAGTTGCGCCTTTGATCGATACCGACCTGGTGTTGGTCGTCAGCAATTCCGTCCCGGCCAAGAACCTGACGGAACTTCTGGCGCTGGCGCGCGCCAAGCCCGGCGTCCTCAATTACGGCTCGTCCGGTCCCGGCTCCAATTACCACATGGCCGGCGAGCTTTTGAAATTTCTCACCGGAATCGATATCCAGCACGTGCCCTATAAAGGCTCGACCGGCATGCGCACCGACATTCTCAGCGGCCAGATCCAGATGCTGTTCGATAGCGTGCCGACCATGGCGGCGATGATCAAACAGGGCATGGTGCGCGCCATCGGCACCAGCGGCAAGACCCGCTCGCCGATATTGCCGGACGTGCCGACGCTCGAAGAAGCCGGCGTGAAAGGCTTTCACGCCAGCCTTTGGGTCGGGCTCATGGCTCCGGCCGGCACGCCGCAACCGATCGTCGAACTGCTGAACCGGGAAATCACCAAGGCGGTGACGCAGCCCTCGCTCAAACAGACCTGGGAAAATCAGGGCGCCGTCCCGATCGAAATGTCGCAACCGCAGTTCGCGGCCTTCATGCAGGCACAGGTCGAAAACTGGGCTAAGATCATCGCCACCAATCACATCGGCCATATCAACTGAAGCGCCGCTTTCGCAACACGGAACACTGCCATGAATGAAATGACCAAGCCGACGGCGATGGCCGGCACGGAACACTGGACCACGCGCGACGGCGCCAAACTGTTCCTGTGGAACAAGAACGCCGGCGATCCGGCCAAGACGCGCGGCGCCATTCTCTTCGTACACGGCTCGTCGATGGCCTCGCAGCCGACCTTCGACCTCCAGGTGCCCGGCCGGCCCTATTCGTCGGCGATGGAATACTTCGCCAGCCTTGGCTACGACTGCTGGAGCGTCGACATGGAGGGCTATGGCCGCTCCACCAAAGACCGCGACAACAACGCGCCGATCTCGCGAGGCGCCGACGATTGCTACGCGGCGGCGCTGTATATCCAGAACCTGCGCGGCAAACGTCCGTTGATGGTCTACGGCATTTCATCGGGCGCGCTGCGCGCCGCGCTGTTTGCCGAGCGTCACCCTGAGATGGTGGCGCGGCTGGCGCTGGATGCCATGGTGTGGACCGGCGAAGGCTCGCCGACTTTGGCCGAGCGCAAGAAAAAGCTGCCCGACTTCATCAAGATCAACCGCCGGCCAATGAACAAGGCGTTCATCCATTCGGTGTTCGACCGCGACCATCCCGACACCGCCGACCGCAAGGTCATCGAGGCCTTCGCCGACGCCGTTTGCGCGCTCGACGATTCGGTGCCGACCGGGACTTATGTCGACATGTGCTCGAAATTGCCGGTGGTGAATCCGCAGAACATCACCGTGCCGACGCTCATCATGCGCGGCCAGCACGACGGCATCGCCTCGATGGAGGACCTGCTCGCCTTCTTTGCCAAGCTGCCGAACCCGGACAAGCAGTTCACCGTCATGTCCGGCATCTCGCACGCCAGCTTCCAGCAGAAAAACTACATGATGGTCTATCACATCCTGGCGTCGTGGTACGCGCAGCCCGAGCCGGTGTACAAAGGCTAGACGCCTAGTTTGGTCGCCAGATCCGCCAGATCTCTGCCGGCAATATCGACCGGCACGATCGGCCCGGTCTCGCCGGTGTTGGGTCCGAATTCATCCGGCCGGGCAATGTGCCCGGTGCGCAGGCCGCACTCCGCCGCCGACTTCAGGTCGCGCGAATGCGCCGCCACCATCATGCATTGCGCCGGCTCAAGATCGAGCGCCTCGCAGGCGGCGAGATAGACGCGCGGCTTCGGCTTGAAGTCGCCGGCGATCTCCGAGCCGAGAATGGCGTCCCAGGCAAACTTGTTGCGGCGGGCGAGATCGACCCCCAGCGAGATATTGCCGTTCGAGCACGGCGCGATGCGGAATTTGGTTTTCAGCCGGATCAGCGCCGCCGGCACGTCCGGCCAGGCGTCGAGCCGGTGCCAGGCCAGGTTCAGGTCGCGCATCGTCTCCTCCGGCAGGCCGGTGACGTTGAAGCGCGGCAGGAAGCGCTCAAGGTTGCGCCGGTGCAGCACGTCGAGCTTGCTGAACGGGATTTTGCCCGAGCGGACTTCCTCCATGCCGGGCTGGTATTCGTTGCGCCAGGCGTCGGCGAACGCAATCCAGTCGAGGTTATAACCGAGCGGTTCCAGGATCAGGCGGGACTCCCGCGCCACCGACGTGCGCCAGTCCATCAGCGTGCCGAACACGTCGAAAAACAGCGCCTGGACCTGGGAGATGGAGGGGTTTTCGACCATGGACTAACCGCCCGGATTGCCCGGAGCGGCTACCCGCGTCTGGGTCTGAGTTTTAGAAAAAGTGCGGGGGCGACGGGACTTTACCCGCTAACTCATCTTATGAACCCGAACGATTACGCCACGCCTAACGCTGTGACCAATCGAAATTAAAATCAACCCCAAAGGTCGACGCCCGCATCTCCAACTATCCGAAAAAATAGCCGCCAGCTCAGCTCACAAAAGACAAAGCCCCGGACGATGCCGGGGCTTTTTTGCTTAAGGCTGCGAGCTAACTGATAGCCGAAGCTAAACAACTCAACATTATCAGGTGGGGTCGACTATTCGCACCGCCGGCGCCGGTGTCGACGTCCCGGTATTGCCTGCACCATCAATACCCGCACCCCAATCGGTCGGATCGTCTTCGCGGTGACGGCGGATCAACGTCTTGTCCTTCTGACCGAAGTAGAATCGCACGCCGCCCCAGACGCCATGGAAGCTACCTTCACCGGCGCGGCCTTCAACGAACAACGACGTCATCGTCTTGCCCATCTGGATGCCGTATTCGCCGCCCAGCGCCAGCGCGTGCTTGCCGCCGAGATAGCGATGGCCGATATAGGCTTCAAGATTGTCTGTCAGGTAATAGGCGACATCCATCTGATCGAAGAACCGCGTCTTGTTGTCATAGGTCGTGGTCAAGCCGTTGATGGTCCCCGACGGCTTGTTGCCGAACTCTACACCGGCCACACCCTTCAGGGTTACACGCCCCAGATACAATTCGGCTTCCGGACCGATGTGCGCGACCTTCACGCCGCCGACCTGATCCCAATAAGTGTAACGGCCATAAGCGCCGACGAGCGCCTTGGACGGATCGCGCCAGAAGTAGTGGCCGCCGCCGCTGCCGAGGAAGCGGCTGTGATCTGCCCCCTTTGAAGTGGTCCTCCCTGAGGTATGGTTTTGACCATGGAGGATGAGATCAATGGCAAGGAAGAGGCATACGGCGGAAGAGATCGTTGCGAAGCTTCGGCAGGTCGATGTGTTGATGGCGCAGGGTCG
>CAIMEA010000065.1 GCA_903839845.1 uncultured Hyphomicrobiales bacterium | reverse complement strand
TCAGGCGGACGGGATCGGCGTTGCCGGCGCCGATGGCGCGGTCGCGCCGCCCGAGGGCGGCGTCGGGCCTTTCAGTGGCTTTTCTTCCATCGCGATCAAGAAACACATGCCGAAAGTCAGCACCAGGCCGCAGGCCAGGAAGACAAAGCGGAACGCGAAACTCAATTCGTTGGCCGAAGCCTGCCGCGCCAGCATCTCCACCGACATGCCGGCGACGCCGCCCAGCCCGCCAAGCACGATGGCGCCGAGCACCGCCACCACCAGCGAGGAAAACAACGCACGGAAGAAATTGGCCGCGCCGGTGGCAATGCCCATTTGCGAGCGCGCGACCGCGTTCTGCAGGCAGACGGTCGAGATCGGAAACACCGTGCCGATGCCAGCGCCGATCACGGTCATCAGCAGCAGCACCCACGCCATCGGCATCGTACCCGGCCAGATCGAGAGCGGAATGAGCGCGACGATGGCGACGGCAAGCCCGCAAAGCGATATCCATTTGTAGCGCGCCATGTGCATCATCGCCCGCCCGGTGATGGTCGACAGCACCACTGTGGCGGCCATCAGCGGGATCAACGCCATGCCGGACTGGCTGGCCGAGAGATGCAGCACCATCTCGAAATACAGCGGCACGAAAATTGTCATGCCCACCAGCACACCCATATTGCAGGCGCCCGCCAGCGCGGCACATCGCACCACCGGATTGCCGAGCACGCTGAGCGGCAGGAACGGTTCGATCGCGCTCGCCAGCCGCCACGCAAACAAGGCCCAGACGATCGCGGAGACCAGAAATAGCGTACCGATTTCAGCCGAGATCCAGTCGTAGCGCCGTCCGCCCCACGACAACGCCAAGAGCAGCAAGACCGCCGCCGTCATCAGCAGCAGCGCGCCGATAACGTCGAGCCGATGTTTGCGCGGATGAAATGGCACAAGCTTAAGGACGCTCGAGGTCATGCCGAGCGCGATCAGGCCGAGCGGCAGATTGATCCAGAAGATCAGCGACCAGTCGAGATGCTCGGTGAGAAAGCCACCGAGCACCGGCCCGCCGACCGACGACAGCGCGAAAACCGCGCCGATATAGCCCTGATAGCGGCCGCGCTCGCGTGGGCTCACGATATCGGCGATGATGGTTTGCGCCAGCGCCATCAGCCCGCCGCCGCCGAGCCCCTGCAGCGCGCGCGCCAGCACCAGCGCCGGCATGCTCGGCGCCAGCGCGCAGGCAACCGATCCGCCGACAAAAATCGCAATCGCCGTCAGCATGACAACGCGGCGGCCGTAAATATCGGACAGTTTGCCGTAAAGCGGCGTCGAGGCGGTCGCCGTCAGCAGATAGGCGGTGACCACCCAGGACAGATCGTCGATATTGCCGAAATGGCGGCCGATGGTCGGCAGCGCGGTGGCGACGATGGTCTGGTCGAGCGCGCCGAGAAACATCGTCAGCATGATGCCGATGACGATCGCCTTGATCTCGGCATGCGTCAGCGAACGCGGCTCCGGCGCCGCGGCGGCTTTATGGGCGGTTGGATGCGGAGCATTATGAGCGGTCATGCCGCCGACATGCCCCGCCGCGCGCGGCGGGGCAAGGGGTGTCACGCGATGGTGTGCTATGCGGGTCAGCGCCGCCCGTTCGCCGCCCTCGCCGCTATCGGGTGCGATTGAACGGCACCCTATCTTTTGCTCTTGATCGCCCGTTTGAGCGCCGCGACGAGGCCCGTGCCTTTGGCCGTTTGCGGCGCCACCGGCCCCTTGCCCTTGGAACCCTTGGGCCATTTGCCCGGCCAGCTGACGATGAAGTCGACCAGCCGCTCGTCCGGCACATCCTTTTCGCTCGCCGCCACCTTGTCGCGCACCGAAATGCCCGCGCTGTGCACCGTGTTCGGATTGCCCGATACGAGCGGATGCCACCAGGCCAGATCGCGGCCTTCCGCCACCAGCCGATAGCCGCAGGTCGGCGGCAGCCAGGTCAGCCGTTTCACATTGCGCGGCGTCAGCCGCACGCAATCGCGCACCTTGGCCTGGCGATTCTTGTAATCGGTGCAGCGGCAGGTTTTCCCGTCGAGCAGCTTGCAGCCGACATCGGTATAAACCGTCTCGCCGGTGTCGACGTCGGTGAGCTTGTTGAGACAGCAGCGGCCGCAGCCGTCGCACAGACTCTCCCACTCCTTGGGAGTCATCTCGCTCATTTTCTTGGCGCGCCAGAACGGAAGCGCGGCAGATTTGGCGTCGGTCATGCGCGAATATCCTTTGCCCGCCATCCTTCGCCCGCTTGTAGCGGGCTGGGCGCGCCGCGTCATGGTTCCTGTTGCCGGAATGCGATTATACCGGTGGACCGGCCGCCTCAGCCCGGCGGTTTCGGCTGAGTCGCCCGCTTGGTCGACGCCGTATCCTTGAGCTTCGGCTCGCCGGCAATGCGCACTTCGTCGCCGGAGGCGATACCGTCCGGCGGGCTGGCGACGATCCGGTCCTGCGCGGTGAGGCCCGTGCCAATTTCGACTTCGCGGCCGAGATCGCGCGCGATCGTCACCACCTTGAGCGCGATCCGGCCGTCGGCGCCGACGGTCGCCACCTGCGTGCCGTTCTGGTTGAAAATCAGCGCGCTCGCCGGCACATGGATCGAGGTTTCGGCGCTCGGCAGTTCAAGCTGCACATTGGCGAAAGCGCCGGTCATCAGTTCGCCGCTCGGATTATCGACCGCCAGCAGCATGCGCGTCGTGCCGGAGGTCGGATCGACCGACTGCGCCGACGCCTCGACCGTCGCGGCGAATTTTCGGTCGCGATATTCCGGCACGGTGATCTGCGCCTTGGTGCCGATCTTGATGCTCGGCACATAGTTTTGCGGCACGTTGATATAGCCGCGCAGCTTGGTGATGTCGGAGACGACAAACAAAGCCGGGCCGCCGCTCGAACCGGCATTGATCAGCGCGCCGACATCGGTCGTGCGCGCCGTCACCAGCCCGTCGAACGGCGCGGTGATGCGCTTGTATTTCTCCAGCACTTTCAGCCGGTCGAGATTGGCCTGCATCGACTTGACCATGCCTTGCCGGTTATCGGCATCGGCGGCACGCTGATCGAGCGTCTGCTTGGACACCGCGCCCGATGTGATCAATGACTGACCGCGTTCGAGAATGCCTCGGGCCAATGTCAGATTGGCTTGCGCTGCGCCGACATCGGCCTCGGCCTGCATGATCTGCTGATCGAGATCGGGCGCGTCGATTTCGGCGAGCAAGTCGCCGGCTTTGACCGGCGTGCCGATATCGACATTGAGATTTTTCAGATAGCCGCTGACGCGCGCGAAGATTTGCGCCTGCGAATAGGCTTCCAGCCGGCCCGGCAGTTCGATGCTGGACTTCTTGCCGCGCAGATCGGGCGCCTCGACCTTGACCACCGGCAGGGCCTGGTCTTCGGTCCATTCGCTCAAGCGGGCATCGGCCATGCGCCGCATGGCAATGCCGGTGACGACGACAATGCCGACAACGGCGCAGGCCGCGATGGCGGCGATGCGCAAGCCCCGGCGCGTCACCATAGGCTGATCTTGATCAGGCGACATTCGGCTCTCCAAGAGCAGGAATAGACGATCGGCTCTCGCGCTTGTGCGCGAGACTGAAAACCACCGGCACGAACATCAGCGTAGCGATGGTCGCAAAAATAAGTCCGCCGACAACGGCGCGGCCGAGCGGCGCGTTCTGCTCGCCACCCTCGCCGAGGCCGAGTGCCATCGGCGCCATGCCGATGATCATGGCGAGCGCGGTCATCAGCACCGGGCGAAAGCGCACGAAGCCGGCCTCGATCGCCGCCTGAATTGGATCGCCGAGTTCGGCCAGCCGCTCGCGGGCGAAACTGATGACCAGCACGCTGTTGGCGGTGGCGACGCCCATGCACATGATGGCGCCGGTCAAGGCTGGCACCGACAAGGTCGTGCCGGTCACGAACAATGTCCAGACGATGCCGGCCAGCGCCGCCGGCAGCGCGGTGATGATGACGAAGGGGTCGCTCCACGACTGGAAGTTCACGACGATCAGCAGATAGATCAGCACCACGGCCCCTAACAGGCCGTAGAGAAGGCCGCTGAACGCGCTGTTCATGGTGGTGACCTGCCCCGCCAGCACGACTTGCGCGCCGCGCGGCCTGTCCTTTGCGGACCGGTCGACGAACGTCTGGATATCGGCGGCGACCGCGCCAAGATCGCGGTCCTGCGTCGTCGCGTAGATCTGGATGACGGGCGCAATATTGTATTGCGAGACGACCGCGCTGCGCGTCACCCGGCTGACGGTCGAGATGGCGCCGAGCGTCTGCGTTGAGGCGCCCGGCGCGGAGATCGGCAGGTTCTTCAGCGCATTGAGCGAATTCATCTGATATTGCGGCGTCTGCATCACGATCGAATAGGACACGCCGTTCGACGGATTGAGGAAGTATGTCGGCGCCACCTGGCTGGAGCCGGCGAGATTGACCACCATGCTGTTGGTGACATCCTTTTCCGTGATGCCGACGAACTGCGCGCGGGTGCGGTCGACGTCGACGTTGAGCCCCGGACTGTCGAGAGATTGCTGGATACGCGCATCGGCGACGCCGGGAATATGGCGCATGCCGTTCAAAAGCTTTTGCGCATAGGCGTAATTGGCGTTGACGTCCGGCCCGCGGATTTGCAGGTCGATTGGCGCCGGCGCGCCGAAGTTCAAGATCTGGCTGATGATATCGGCCGGCAGATAGGAGAAAGTCACGCCGGGAAAACGCGGCGGCAATTCCTCGCGCAAGGTCTTGACCAGTTCGGCGGTCGGCGCATGGCCTTCGGCGAGCTTGATCTGGATGTCGCCATCCTGCGACCCGATCGTGCCGGTGCCGCTATAGGTCATGTTGATGCCGGACACCGGGAAACCGATATTGTCGACCATGGTCGCAATGTCTTTCGCCGGGATGATCTGGCGGATCGCCTTCTGGATATCGGCGAACTGGTTGGCGGTTTCCTCGACCCGCGTGCCGACGCGCAAGCGCGCATGCATCAGGATTTGTCCGGCGTCGACGGTCGGGAAGAAGTCGCGGCCGAGGAACGGCGTCAACGCGAAGGACGCAACGACCACGCCGAGGAAGCCGAGCACGAAGACGGGCCGGCGCGACAGCGCCAACGTCAGCAATTCGCGATAGCCGAGCCGGAAGCGTTCGAACGCGGCCTCGAAGCCGCGCTGCAGCCGCACCAAAGGATTGCGCGAGCGAGGCAGCGGCCCGTTCAGCCCGTGCATGTCGGTATGCGGCGCGTGCGGCTTCAACAGGTAATTCGCCATCGTCGGCACCAGCGTGCGCGACAGGATGAACGAACACGCCATCGCCGACATCACCGCTTCGGCCATCGGCACGAACAGAAAGCGCGACACGCCGGGCAACAGGAACATCGGCACGAACACGATACAGATGCACAGAAGCGAGACGAAGGCCGGCGTCACGATCTGCGCCGCGCCGTCCATGATCGCGGTCTCGACATCCTTGCCCTGCTCGAGGTGCCAGTTGATGTTCTCGATCGTCACCGTGGCGTCGTCGACCAGAATGCCGACCGCCAGCGCCAATCCGCCGAGCGTCATGATGTTGAGCGTCTCGCCGAGCGCCGACAGAATTGTGATCGAGCCGAGGATCGACAGCGGAATCGAAATGGCGATGATCACCGTCGAGCGCCACGAGCCCAAAAAGATCAGGATCATCAGGCTGGTCAGCGCCGCGGCGATGATGCCTTCATGAATGACGCCGGAGATCGCCGCCGAGACGAAGATCGACTGGTCGCCGATCAGCGAGATGTTCAAATTCGCCGGCACGATCTCCTTGAGCTGCGCCACCTTCTGCTTGATGCCGTCGATGATCGCCAGGGTCGACACCGAGCCGTTCTTCAACACCTGCATCAGCACCGAGCGGTTGCCCTCGACATGCACGATGTTGGTCTGCGGCGGATTGCCGTCGCGCACGGTGGCGACGTCGCGGATATAGATCATCGCGCCGTTCATCGCCTTGATCGGCAGATCGCCGAGTTCGGCGATGACCGACGGCGCATTGTTGAGCTGCACGGTATATTCGAACGCGCCGATCTTCTGCGTGCCGACCGGCGTGATCAGGTTCTGGTTGGCCAATGCATTGGCGACGTCCTGCCCGGACAGCCCGCGCGCCTGCATCGCTTCCGAATCGATATCGATCAGGATCTGCCGCGTCTTGCCGCCATAGGGAAACGGGATCGCCGCGCCCGGCACGGTGATGAGCGGCGTGCGCACGATGTTGAGCCCGATATCGGCGAGCTGCTGCTCGGACAGGCCGGAGCCGGACAGGGCCAACTGGATGATCGGCACGGTCGAGGCATTGTAGTTGAGGATGAAAGGCGGCGTCATGTTGGGCGGCATCTGCTTGACTTGGCTTTGCACAGCCGCCGTCACCTGCGCATTGGCATTGCGGATATCGACATTGGGCTGGAAAAACAGCTTGATGATGCCGAGCCCGTTATAGGACGTCGCTTCGAGATGCTCGATGTCGTTGACCGTGGTGGTGATGCCGCGCTGCGACTGGGTGATGACGCGCCCGGCCATCATGTCCGGCGGCAGGCCGGTATAATTCCAGATCACGGCGATGACCGGGATGCGAATGTCGGGGAAAATATCGACTGGCGTCCGCATCGCCGACAGAGGGCCGATGATCAGGATCACCAGCGCCAGGACGACGAATGTATAAGGCCGCCGCAAGGCGATGCGGACAATGCCGAGCATGCGCTAAAGACTCCCCAGGTCGATCCCCGCGCCTGTCTAGCACGCGGCAGCCGCGCCGAAAACGTCATGTTTCTCGTGGTAAACACCGGCAACGCCGTGAAATGCCGCGCTTTTGTGCATGGAACCGGCCGGCAAGACGGCGTGGGCCGCGTCAGCGCGCCGCGGGAGGAAGCCAGGCGCGGAAATCGTCGGGGCCAAAACGCGGCTCCGGCAGCGCCGCGGCGCCCGGCGCGACGGCCTGCTTCAAGGGCGGCAAAAACGTTTCGAGCCGGCCGGCCGACCATTCGACAGCACCCAGCAGTGCGCCTTCGATGCGCAAATGCAGGGCCGAGGGCGCACGGCCTTTGACATGGCTTTCCCGGTGCCGCCGGAGATCGGCGAGGCAGCGGGCATTGAAAGCCAGCGCGCGGAGGAATGCTTCGTCGCGCGCTTCCTTCTCCGCTTGCCGCTGCGCCCGGCGCGACAGCCGCGACGCCGTGCCGCACGCCGCCAGCGCCTTGGCGCGACCGGAAGGATCGGTCGCCTTCAGGCCTTTGGCGAAAGGTTGGCCAACATCCTCGCGGCGGATGAAGCGGCCGCCGGCGCCTTTGGCGGGGGCGAAGTTTGTGGCCGGATCGGCGGCGGGCCGTGTTCCCTCCGGCGTCCAGCGATAACGCGGCTTCCAGTGACCCTTGGCGGCATATTTATAGACCGTGCGCTCGGTCACGCCGCACAGCCGGGCGATTTCACGGACCGGCACGGCGGATTTTTCATATAGCCCGCGCGCTTTGGCGGTGAGGTCGGGCTCAGCCGCGAAGGCTTGCGCGCTCTGTTCCCTCCCCCCATAGGCGAGCGAACGCTCGCCGTCCGGCGAGCTATGTGGGGGAGGATTAGGGAGGGGGGTGTTGGGCACTATGCGAGCCGCTTCGTTGCCCGCCATCTCCCGATAAATCTCGCGCGCCCGCGCGCGCCGTGAAGAGCGTGGTGTCATGGGATTTCGGATGCAATTGTGGAGGATGCCGGGAAGATAAGGCAGCAGCGTCACGGTGTCAAGGCTTTTGTTCCTACGCTACGAATTTCCCTTCCGCCCTCGCTTCTTCGGAACTGCGGCCGCAGCTAACATCGGCGCAGTGAGAATCTCATAAAGCTTGAAAAGATGCTCGACCCGCTCACGGTCACTTTGAAAAGGTTCCTTGCGATAGAGCCGGTCCACAGCATCGTCGAGGGCCTTGTGAGCTTTACGCAAATCAGGCGGCATCGTGTCGGGGTCGTAGAGATCGGCTAGCGTTGAATCGGGATGGCTTTTACGAGCATCGAGTAGCGATTGCGCGACCACGCGAATTTTCTCTTTGATTTTTTCGGCAACGTCAGGCCACGGGAACGGATTGTAGACGATCCCGATAGAATACCGATAGTCGCTTTTTAATCTTCCGCCAATATTTCGCAACCAAGCCATATGCATTCGCGATGTAACAAGGCCAAAGTCCCACAAGTCGGCCTCAAGAACAACTCGCACAAGATTACTGGGAATAGTTGGCGGCTCTAGCCAACCAATTGGAACGTACTCGCGCCGTTCTGAACTAACTTCTGGAATGACCAGAAATGGCGCCTTAGGAATTGTCGTAAAAGCAAATTTGGTTGGCGTGTTTGCCAGTTCACGAGTTACCTGCCGCTTGCTTTCAGATCGAAACTCTTTAACCCTTTTGACCCGCTCAACAACCAGCGGCATGCTTCGTAATTCACTAGGAGTAGCTTCGGCAAGATAAAGTATCCATCGGTCTTCGCCTCTAATAAACTCTGCCGAGCCAACAAAAGGCCGCATAAATCGCTTTGCGTTCGGCTCAAGCCGAACAAACTCCCGATATTCTTGCAACGAAAAGATATAGTGCCCCCCATCAATCGGTTGAGAACCATACCGAATCGCCACACGATCAGTCAGCGGTTGATTTATCTCGTTCACAACCAAATGTTTATTTTGCAATTGCGAAGCATCAAACAAATACGGAGATAGCGCCGCGTGGCGACTCTCTACGGGATCGCCGCCAATATCTGCGTATGAAAACAGCCGCTTTTCCTTCGGCTCATCATCTCGTTTGGTAAGACCAATAATCACACAATGGACATGAGCGCGACCGCGTGCATCCGATAACCATTCGAAGGTGCGGTGCGCGAACGCAATTTCAAGAGCACACCGCTCAAACAACAGCGACCAAAGTTGCGCCACCTGCTCACCCTGCGTGATCGAATTGGTCGCAACAAAAGCGATATGTGCCTTTGACTGCCGGACGTATTCGCCGGCTTTGATGAACCAGGCGCAGACGTAGTCGAGCGAGCCACCGGAGCCGCCGAGCGCGGCGATGCGCCGGACCTGCTCGCGCTGCTCGGGGCTTTGAATCTTTGCGCCAATGAAAGGCGGATTGCCGAATACATAGCTGCATTTCGTGGGCGAAAGCACACTCTTCCAGTCTATTTCCAGCGCGTCAGCATGGCGAATATTCGGTGACACCTTCAGCGGAATTCGCACATAGGATTTGCCGAATGCCAGCGACAACTTCACGTTCATGATGTGATCGGTCATCCAAATCGCTACTTCGGCGATGCGCGCGGGAAATTCCGTTAGCTCAATGCCATAGAACTGATCGACGTTTACCTTGGTATAGAGTCCAATATCGGTAACCTGCTGCGAGGTCGGATGAAGTTCCTGCAAGATTGCGATTTCGAGATCGCGCAGTTCCCGATAAGCGATGACGAGAAAGTTTCCACAGCCGCAAGCAGGATCGAAAAATGTCAACCTGCTCAATTTCTGGTGAAATTCCTCAAGCGTCGTGTCCCGCCCGCGCTTAAGCACCTTGATGCGCTCAAACTCAGCCCGAAGATCGTCCATGAACAAGGGCTCGATCACCTTGAGAATGTTTTTCTCGGACGTGTAGTGTCCGCCGGTCTTGCGCCGCTCGGCCTTGTCCATCACCGACTGGAACAGCGATCCGAAAATCGCCGGCGAAATCTTCTCCCATTTGAAGCCACAAGCCGCCAGCAGTTTATCGCGCATGTCGCGATTGAACGACGGCAGCTTCAGGGTTTCCTTGAACAGATCACCGTTGATGTAAGGGAATTGCGACAACGCCGCGCTCAGTGTTTTTGGGCGCTCGCCTTTCTCGTCGTCCGTATCGAGAACTTGAAACAACGCCCCCAAGGCGGGGCCGACATCCGTGCCGTCCTCGCGGGTGTTGGCGACAAATTCCTCGAAAATGCCGATCGGCTGGAAAATGCCCGTATCGTCGGCGAACAGACAGAACAGCAATCGCACCAGAAATCGTTCGAGGTCGTGGCCTTTGTAGCCGGAGGCTTCAAGGGCGTCATGCAGCGCACCCATCATCTCCGAGGCTTCGATATTGGCCGGATCTTGATCGCGGAAAATGCGCCGTTCTTGGCCGACGATGAAGCCGAAGGCCTGCACGTGATCCGGCAACTGGTCGAGCCGGAAAGTCAGCGCCTTGTCGGGATCAATGTCGAGGTCGTAAAGCTCGAAGGTTTGAAAATCGGACAGCAAGATATAGCGCGGCAATTCTCCGTCCTTGAGGCCGGGAAAATAGTCGAGCGCCTGTTTGCGTGCAGGGGTGAGATTACGGCCCTTGGACTTCTGCTCAATCAGCAACTTGCCTTTCCAGAACAAGTCGAGGAAGCCGCGCCGTCCTTCGGGAAGATCGACGCCATATTCAAAGCTAGCCACCCGGCGGCGGGTGACGCCAAAAAGCTCGAAGAACTCATTATAAAAAGTCTGCGTGTCGCCCTTTTCGTAGTGGGCATCTTTCCATTCGTCGGCGAACTTCGCGGCCCGCGCACGAATATCATTCCAATCAAGCCGCATTTAATATTTCCCCAAGCGCAGCAATAGCAGAAATGAATGATCTTTTCTTCTCACGCCGCCACCACACTAATCCTCGCGCCGCGCGATTTCGGCTTCTTGCGAATGACGATGTTGATATCGCGGTCGAGCGCATTGAGCAGCGCCATCAGCCGCTCGACCGAACCCACGTAGTTCATTTTTGGCTTTGTCCCAACGCAACGCAAGGTAGAATACCACATGCCGATTGTGGTCGGGGGAACAACGGAATGTCAAAGCGACAGTTTGCCAATTTCAAGATTACGCAGCTCGAGAAACTCTTTGACGATAAACGCGACAAGCCCGACGTTCTTGAATCGATTCTAGCCGAACTGACCCATCGCACCGTGCCAAGAGCCAAGGACCTGAAACGGCGCGTATTACAGGCGCTTGCCGTCGGCCAGCAACCGGCGGCCTTTAAACAAGTCTTGCAGCCGGTCTCCGCTGCTGATTTGAAGTTCTCGGCGGAGTATTTTCTCAAGGGCCAAAAGAACTGGACGCTAGAAGAGCGGACAGAAGCGGCGGGTATTGCACGGCTGATGGTCAGCCTGGCGAAAATGATCGAGAAACGGACCGGATAACCGCCCCCATTTCCGCCCCACTTGCCGTTCACCTTCCCCGCCGTTAACCGGCCGGAACCGCGGGCGAATTGTGGGAAATCCGGCCCGGATACGCTATATTACCCCTCACGCGGGGCGCTAGACCCTCGCTTAACGCCTCCGATGGCCACCGATTAAGGGCAAAACCGCCTTGCGCGACCTGTTTCCCGAGGATTGGAAGCCCAAAATCAAGCGCGCGATGCTCGCCATCGACGCCTGGGTCGATTTCAGCGTGTTCCGCTCGGGCGTTGGCTTGCGCGAGAGCTATGAGCGCTTTTCCACCTTCATGGACCGCTTCCACACCGCCGGCTGGCGGCGCGGCCTGGTCGAGCTGACCTCGGAGGGCGCCACTCTCGGCGCCGCCGGCGGCGTGCTGCTGCTCGCCTTGGCGACGCCGGCCTTCCAGATGACCGCCGACGACGACTGGCTGAAGAAGTCCGAGCTGGCGGTGACCTTTTTGGACCGCTACGGCAACGAGGTCGGCTCGCGCGGCATCCGCCACAACGATTCGATCCCGCTCGACCAGTTCCCGGACAACCTGATCAAGGCGGTTCTGGCGACCGAGGACCGGCGCTTCTACGAGCATTTCGGCATCGACATCGGCGGCACCTTGCGCGCCGTCGTCACCAATGCGCGCGCCGGCGGCGTCGTGCAGGGCGGCTCGTCTTTGTCGCAGCAGCTGGCCAAGAACCTGTTCCTGTCGAACGAGCGCACGCTCGACCGCAAGATCAAGGAGGCGTTTCTGGCTTTGTGGCTGGAATCGCGCCTGACCAAGAACGAGATTCTGAAATTGTATCTCGACCGCGCCTATATGGGCGGCGGCGCCTTCGGCGTGGATGCTGCGGCGCAGTATTATTTCAACAAGTCGGCGCGCGACGTGAACCTCGCCGAAGGCGCGATGCTCGCCGGCCTGTTCAAGGCGCCGACCAAGTTCGCGCCGCACGTCAATCTGCCGGCCGCGCGCGCCCGCGCCAACGTCGTGCTGGATAATCTGGTCGAGGCCGGGTTCATGACGGAAGGCCAGGTCTTCGGCGCGCGGCGTCATCCCGCTACGCCCGTCGATCGCAGAGACGATCGCGCGGCGAATTATTATCTCGACTGGGCCTTCGACCAAATGAAGCAACTGGTCGATACGCTGCCCAAATCGATGACCGAGCGCGTGTTCGTGGTTCGCACCGCGCTCGACACCAATCTGCAAAAGGTCGCCGATGCCGCGGTGGAAAATTCGCTGCGCCAATATGGCCAGGAATATCACGCCACCCAGGCCAATACGGTGCTGATGGAAAACGACGGCTCGGTGCGCGCCATGGTCGGCGGCCGCGATTACGGCGCCAGCCAGTTCAATCGCGCCACCGATGCGATGCGCCAGCCGGGTTCATCGTTCAAGCCTTATGTCTATGCCACCGCGCTCGGCCATGGATTCAAGCCAACCTCCATCGTCGTCGATGGGCCGATTTGTATCGGCAACTGGTGCCCGCATAATTATGGCAACGGCTACAGCGGCTCGATGACCCTGATCCAGGCCTTGACCCATTCGATCAACACCATCGCCGTGCGGCTCTCCATCGCGGTCGGCGACGGCAATCCCAAGCTTGGCCGCTCGCGCATCATCCAGACCGCGCGCGACATGGGCATCACCACGCCGCTCCCCGATACACCGTCGCTGCCGATCGGCGCCGATGCCGTCACCATGCTCGAACATGTCGGCGCCTATGCCACCTTCCCCAATCTCGGCATCGCGGTGAAGCCGCACGCCATTCTCGAAGTCCGCACCGGCGACGGCAATCTGATCTGGCGCTTCGACCGCGACGGTCCGAAGCCGCACCGTGCTCTGGCGGCGGGTGTCGCCGCCGATATGATCAAGATGATGAACAGCGTCGTCGAAAACGGCACCGCGCGCCGCGCCCGCCTCGATGGCATTATCTCGGCCGGCAAGACCGGCACGACCAACAATTATCGCGACGCCTGGTTCATGGGCTACACCGGCAACTTCGTTTGCGGAGTCTGGTTCGGCAATGACGATTACAGCCCGACCAACCGCATGACTGGCGGTGCGTTACCGGCGATGACCTGGCATGCCATCATGGAATATGCCCATCAGGGTATCGAAATCAAACAACTGCCTGGCATTCCGGTGCCGGCCGCGCGCCCGGAAGCCAGGGTTGCGAGCGGCAAGGCGACCGAACAGCCGCCGCCGCGGCCGACCATCCTGTCGAAACGCGGCGCCGAAATTCTGGTCCGCGTGGAGCGGATGATGGATGACGCCAACCGCGCCATGACGCCGTTGCCGCCGACAGTTTCGACCGCCCGGAAGAACCAGGCTCTGGCGCCAACCCCGTCCGCCGCTCCATCCAAAGGCGACGCTCTCGCCTCCACCCTTGAAAGCCAGTCTTTCAGCGGACGAAACTGATTAGCAGCCATCTCCCGGGCAGCGTAGTCTCTCGGAAACGAATCAACATTTTCTCATTGCCAGCGGATCGAATGTGCGACTGCTTATCGGAACGCTGTTTGCCTTAGCAGTCGCCGCGGTCGTTGGCCTCGGCGCAACTTATTTTGCGCTGACGCGCGGCGCCGCCTTTGGCGCGCTGACCATTGGCAGTTGGACCGCCCGGCCGAAGACCGGCACCACCGATGCCGACCCCTATGCCCGCGCCACGATTGCCCGCACCGGCCAACTGCCGCTGGCGCTTGGCGACGGCGTCTCATTCACCGCGCAGACCGACGATAACGGCAGACTGCTCGACGGGCGCTGTGACGTCGTCTTGTCCGGTGTCACCCCGGCGGCGCGCTTCTGGACATTGACACTTTATAATGCCGAGGGCGGTCTGGTCGCCAATTCGGTCGAGCGCTACGGCTTTTCCAGCCAGGAAATCGTGCGCCACGCCGACGGCAGCTTCGACATCGTCGTCGCCCCCCGCGCCAACGCCGGCAACTGGCTGCCCACCGGCGGCATCGAACACTATGCATTGGTGTTGCGATTCTATGACACCGCAGTCGGCGTTTCGACCAAGGCCGGCCGCGAATTGCCGATGCCAGCTATCATCAGCAGGAGCTGCCCGTGATCCGGTGGCTCTTGTTGCTTTGCGGCGGCGCCTTGCTCGGTGGCGTGGTGCATCTCGCAACGATCATTATCCTGCCACGCACCGCGACGCAGGATGCCTATGCGCGGCTGACGCCCATCGCGCCGGTCAATACGGTCACGGCAATTCCGCTGCCGAAGCCGGAAAATGCGACGATGCCCTTCATGGATCCGGCATTTGCCAGCGCTGTTTGCCGGTACGACCTGTCAAAAGGCCCGCTTAAGCTCACCGTTCCGGTCAGCCTCGCTTATACTTCGATCTCATTTTATACCCGCTACGACGTGGCTTACTATGCTATCAACGATCGCGCCGCGGGACGCCGCGTGGTCGAGCTGGATTTGATGACGGCCGAACAGCACAATCAGATGCCGGAAGACGAAGACATCACCGCGGCTGACCGCCTGATTGTCGAGTCCCCTACCCAGACGGGGATTATCGCGATCCGCGCTCTCGCCCCGGAACCCGGCCAGATGCCGATGGCGCAAAGCGCGATTGCCGGCGCACGCTGCTTCACGCCGCCACCGCCTGGCGGCGGCCGTTAATCAGCGTTGAAAGGCGAGGCTCGGCTCGCGTTGCCAGGTCGGCGTCGGCTGGCCACGGTAGCGGCTGATTTCCGCGTGCAACTGATTGACGGCCCGCTCCGCTTCGATGGCCTGCGGCGACGGCGCGGCGATGACCAGGTGCTCGAGCGCGAAGCGGTAGGATGCCGCACGATGCGTCAGGCTGGCATCGACGCGGGCAATCGCGCGGGCGTTTTCACGAATCCGGTTGAGCACATTCGTCCTTTCGAGCGCGCCCAGCCCCGACACATAGGCCATGCTCTTGCGCCGCTTTTCGTCGAGGTCGATCACCTTGGTGGCCACCTCGTAAAATTGCGGCAGGCGGGCCATGTCGTTGCGAACATCGTCGATCAAGCGGGCATAGCGCGTCGACTGCGAACGATCGTTGATCGCCATCAGATGATTGATGTAGGCCGAGCGATCGTTGGCTTCCATCGGCGTGGTGCGGATGGCGCCGTTCTCGCGCAAGACCTGGTCCCATTTCTGCCGGTCATAGGGCGGCTGGAGCAAAGGAAATGCGAGATCGCGCAAAGCGCGCTCTTCATCGGTCAGCGCGAAATCCGACGGTGATATGGGCTTGCGGTCGATTTTGTCGCGCCCGACCCAGTCGTGAATATTGTCGCTGACCCGGGCCGGGTTGACCTCGCCAAAGTCGCCGTCCAGACCGCATCCGGCCAGAAGCGACGCTGCCGCGAGCGCGGAAAATAGCCGTCGCAATGTGCGCATCGTGTCCCTTGCGCTGAAAGCTGGCTCAGCGCGCGATGCGCCGGCGGCGTTTGCGGCCCGAACTGTTGCCCGCGTCAGGCTCCGAACCGTTGGTCCCGTCCGGACCGCGATCGATCCGGACGACCGGAAGGATGATGACGGTTGCCGGCTCGGAACTGGCGTCGATATAGCGGCCGGTCCGGCTGTAGCTGCCCTCTTCGGGAAATTGGATGACTTCGCCCATTGCAGTCCCCTTTCCGTTCCGGCGCAAAAACCGCACTTGGTACTGCATGACCTCTTTAACGAAAACCGGTTCCCCACTTTTCGGGGCCATGCACACGGACTTGCCGGATCGGCAAGGTCGATTAAAGGGGTGGCAAGGTTAACGCTCTG